>NZ_NCGH01000012.1:0-129502 GCF_002281505.1 Sphingomonas sp. 28-62-20 | reverse complement strand
GCTGTTCGGCGGACTCGCGAGCGTGACGCTGGCGGGTCCGGCGTGGGCAGACCCCGCGCCACCTTTCGCTCTGTTGCTCAAGCAAGCCGAGCAATCTCCCCGCCTCCAAGAGCTGGCGGCCGACGTCGATCGTGCGACGGGCCTGTCCGAGCAAGCCCGTGCGCGCCCCAATCCATCCGTGAGCGTCTATGCTGAGAACTTTGCCGGCTCGTCGCCCTATGCCGGGTTCGACCGGACCGAGACGACGCTGCAATATAGCCAGCCGTTCGAACTGGGCGGCAAACGATCTGCGCGCATCGCTGCTGGCGAAGCCGGGGTGACGGCAGCCCGCGCGCGAGGACTGCAAGGTCGCGTCGCCTTCGCTTATGATCTTGCGCGGGCCTATGCCGCCGTCGAACTCGCCGATCGGCGCATCACGATTGCCGAGGACGAGGTAGAGGAGGGCGAAGCCGACCTGAAATTGGCCCGGGCTCTGGTCGAAGCAGGCAAGGAAGCCCGGCTTCGCGCGCTGCAAGCCGAAACCGACCTCAACGCCGCCCGGGCCGTGCTGGAGAGCACGCGGGCAGCGCGCACGGCGGCGCTCGCTCGGTTGTCCGCACTGGCCGGGGTGGAGACCCCCTTCACCGGCATTTCGGACTCCTTGCTCGATCCTCCTTTGTCACGCGCTGCTTATGGGCCGGTCGATCCGCTCCGCACCACAAGCTATCTTGCCGCACTGGCCGATCGGGAGGCTGCCGCAAAACGTGCAGCGTCCGAGCGCAAGCGTGCGATTCCCGACATTACCGGCCAGATCGGTGTGCGAAGGCTCGATCAGGACCGTGCAACCGCGCTGGTCGCCGGCGTTTCGTTGCCGCTGCGTCTGTTCGATCACAACCGGGGCAATATCGCCGCAGCCGACGCCGACCTGCACGGCGCGGAAGCCAGGGCGGCGGCGGCACGGCTTGAAGCGACCGCCAATGTCCGCAGCGCCGTTGCGCTCGCCGAAGCCGCTGACGCCCGCGTCACCGCCGCAGAACGGACGATGGCGACGGCCGAGGAAACCTATCGGCTTGCCCGTATCGCCTATGAAGCAGGCAAATCGCCCTTGAGCGAACTGCTTGTCGCCCGCCACGGATTGGGTGCTGCGCGTGGCGTCGTCGCCGATGCTGCAGCCGCCCGTTTCGATGCCCGTGCTCAACTCGCCAGCCTGAACGGCATGGCCATCACCGGAGACCCGGTCCAATGAACGACAAGACACGCCTTTATGCCGGGGCCGCGATCGGCCTGGTCGCTGCCGCCGCGCTCGGCTTTGGTGCCGCGCGCCTGACTCAGCCAGCACCGCCTGCGCCCGAAGCGATGGCGACGACGCCGAGCGCGCCTATTGACTCGGTCGAGATCACGCCAGACGGCATCCGCATTTCGGCGATCACCGTCGCGGCCGCCGCATCGGGCGAACTCGACGCGGCGATCCCGGCGTCCGCCACGGTGGAGGCGACCCCCGATGCCGAAGCGGTGCTGACCGCGCGCGCGCCCGGGACCGTCACACGCATCTTCAAGCGCATCGGCGATCCGGTGCGCGCGGGCGATATGCTCGCGCTGGTCGAAAGCCGCGATGCCTCGACGATCGCCGCCGACCGTGCTGCAGCTGCGGCGCGCGTGTCGCTGGCCTCGAAACAGCTGGCGCGTGAGCGTTCATTGCTTGCGCAAGGCGTGTCGGCGCGAGCCGATTATGAAAGCGCGCAGGCAGCACTCGCGGTCGCCCAGGCCGATGCAGGACGCGCCAGCGCCGCAGCAGGCGCGGTGCGGCTGGCGCGCGATGGTCGGTCGATCGCGGTCGTCAGCCCGGTGACGGGGCGGGTCACCGCCGCGACCGCCAGCCTCGGCCAGTTCATCGCAGCGGAGACCGAGCTGTTCCGTGTCGCCGATCCGTCGCGCCTGCAGATCACCGCCAGCCTCCCGCAAGCCGACGCGCCCCGCGTCCGCACCGGTGACCGAGTAGAACTGACCACCAGCGACGGACAGATGATCACAGGGCGGGTGCGCTCGACCACGGGTGTGGTCGACCGCGAGACGCGCGGTGCGACGATCGTGATCGAGCCGGGCGCGGGCGCCAGCCTGCTCGTGCCGGGCCAATTGATCCAGGCGCGCGTCTTTGCCAGCGGCGGGGCTGCAAAATCGGGCGTGATGGTGCCGCAGGACGCGGTCCAAACAATCGGTGATCGCCGCGTGGTGTTCGTCCGCACGCGCGGCGGCTTCAAGGCGCAGACGGTCCAGGTCGGCAGCCGCAGCGGCGGGATGGTCGCGATTGCATCGGGCCTGAATCCCGAAACGCCGATCGCCACCACCAACGCCTTCCTCCTCAAGGCCGAGATCGAGAAGGAGCAGGCAGAATGATCGCGCACATCCTCTCGCTCTCAGTCCGCATGCGATGGCTCGTGGCGTCGCTGACGCTGCTCGTCATTGCCTTTGGCGCCTGGCAGATCACCATGCTGCCGATCGACGCCGTGCCCGACGTAACCAACCGCCAGGTCCAGATCAGCACCTTTGCGCCGACGCTGGGCCCGGTCGATATCGAGAAACAGGTGACCTTCCCGGTCGAGACCGCGCTGGCGGGCATTCCGGGGCTGGAGATGACCCGCTCTTTCTCGCGCAACGGCTTCAGCCAAGTGACCGCCGTGTTCAGCGATTCGACCGACGTGTTTTTCGCGCGACAACAGGTGACTGAGCGGCTTACCCAAGCGAAAGACAGCCTGCCGGCCGGCGTCCAGCCAAATCTCGCGCCGCTCAGCACAGGCCTTGGCGAGATCTTCTTCTACTCAGTCGCCTTTCGCCATCCCGACGGCAAGGGCGGCGCTGAACACGTTGATGGCAAGCCCGGCTGGCAATCGGATGGCAGCTACCTGACGCCTGAGCGCGAGCGGCTGACGACCGAGCTCGCCAAGGCGGCCTATCTGCGTACCGTGCAGGACTGGATCATCCGGCCACAAATGCGCACCGTCAAAGGCGTTGCCGGCGTTGATTCCAACGGCGGCTATGTGAAGCAATATCTGGTTGAGCCGAACCTGAATGCGCTTGCAACCTACGGCTTGTCGATCACCGAACTGGCCGATGCGCTGGAGCGCGCCAATCTCTCGGCTGGGTCGAATTACGTGCGCCGGGCGGGCGAAAGTTTCCTGGTCCGTGCCGATGCCCGGCTGAAGTCGATCGAGGACATTCAAGACGCGGTGGTGGCGACGCGCGCGGGCAATCCAGTGCGCGTTCGGGATGTCGGTGAAGTCGTCATCGGCGGCGCGGTCCGCACCGGCTCGGGCAGCCGCATGGGATCGGAAGCGGTCATCTCGACCGTGCTGATGCTGGTCGGCAGCAATAGCCGGATCGTCGCCAATGCGGCAGGCGAGAAGCTGACCGAGGTCAACCGCTCGCTCCCGCCCGACGTCTTCGCGGAACCCGTCTACAACCGATCGAAGCTGGTCAACGCGACGATCGCGACGGTCGAGAAGAACCTGATCGAGGGCGCGTTGCTCGTCATCGTCGTGCTGTTCCTGCTGCTCGGCAATATCCGCGCGGCGCTAATTACGGCGGCGGTGATCCCGATCACGATGCTGATGACGGCGGCAGGCATGAACGGGCTGGGCGTGTCGGGCAATCTGATGAGTCTGGGTGCGCTCGATTTCGGCCTGATCGTCGATGGCGCGGTCATCATCGTCGAGAACGCGCTGCGACGGCTCGCCGAACGACAGGAACATGAGGGTCGCCCGCTCACGCGCGACGAGCGCATGACGGAGACGACGCTCGCCGCGCAGGAGATGGTGAAGCCGACGCTGTTCGGGCAGCTCATCATCTTCCTGGTGTTCGTGCCGTTGCTCACCTTCCAGGGGGTCGAGGGCAAGACCTTCGCGCCGATGGCGACGACGCTGATGCTCGCGCTTGCCGCCGCGTTCGTGCTGTCGCTCACCTTCGTGCCCGCGATGATCGCGCTCGTCATCACCGGCAAGGTGAGCGAGACCGAGGTCAAGCCGATCCGCTGGTTCAAGGATCGCTACGCGCCGCTGCTCGCGCGCGCGGTGGCACGACCGCTGCCGTTCATCGCCACCGGGGCAGGCGTGTTCCTGGCGGCGGTGTTGTGCTTCGGCTTGCTCGGCGAGGAATTCATGCCGCAGCTCGACGAGAAGGACATCACCGTCACCAATTTCCGCGTGCCCTCGGCGTCGATCGACCAGTCGACACAGATGCAGCTCCGGATCGAGGATGCGCTTAAGACATTGCCCGAGGTGGCTTTGGTCTTCTCCAAGAACGGCAATGCCGATCTCGGCACCGATCCGATGCCGCCGAACGCGTCGGACACCTATGTCATCCCCAAGCCCGAGAGCGAGTGGCCGGCCGATGTCCACAGCAAGGCCGACATCCTCGCGCGGATCGAAGCGAAGATGAAGCCGCTGATCGGCAACCGCACCGAGATCCAGCAGCCGATCCAGATGCGCTTCAACGAGCTGATCGCGGGCGTGCGCTCGGACGTCGCGGTCAAGCTCTATGGCGACGACCTCGACCAGATGACGCAACAGGCGCAGCGCATTGCGGCGACGCTCCGGGCGATCCCGGGTGCTGCCGACGTCAGCGCCGAACAGACCGATGGCGCACCGACCTTCGACGTGAAGATCGACCGGCAATCGGCGGCGCGCTACGGCCTGTCGGTCGAGGAAGTGGCGAACACTGTGGCCGCCGCGCTGGGCGGACGCGAGGCGGGCTTGCTGTTCGAGGGCGACCGGCGCTTCGCGGTCGTCGTCCGGCTCGCCGATGCGCAGCGCGACGATCTGGAAACCTTGGGTGCCATCCCGGTGATGTTGCCCGCTATGGACGGCCAAATCGCGCGTTCGATCCCGCTGCGCGAAGTGGCGCGGTTCAGCTATACGCAAGGGCTGAACCAGATCAGTCGCGAGAATGGCAAGCGGATGGTCGTCGTGCAGGTCAATGTGCGCGGGCGCGATCTCGGCGGGTTCGTGACCGAGGCGCAGGACAAAATCGGCAAGCTCGACCTGCCGCCGGGGATGTACACCGCTTGGGGCGGCACGTTCGAGAGCCTCCAGTCCGCGCGGCTTCGGCTGATGATCGTCGTGCCGATCTGCTTCCTTGCCATTTACGGGCTGCTCTACATGGCGCTTGGCGGCTTCGTGCCGGCGGCGATCGTCTTCAGCGCGGTGCCGATGGCGCTGGCGGGCGGTGTGTTCGCGCTGCTGCTGCGCGGGATTCCCTTCTCGATTACGGCGGCGGTCGGCTTCATCGCGCTGTCGGGCGTGGCGGTGCTCAATGGCTTGGTAATGATGAGCGCGATCCGCAAACATCGTGAGGACGGCGCGGACGAGGAGGCGTCCATCATCGACGGCGCCATGGAACGCGTGCGGCCGGTACTGATGACGGCGCTAGTTGCCAGCCTTGGCTTCGTGCCGATGGCGCTGGCGACGGGCACCGGGGCTGAGGTGCAGCGCCCCCTGGCCACCGTGGTGATCGGCGGTCTGATCACCTCGACCGCACTCACGCTGCTGGTGCTGCCTGCGATTGCGGCTGCCGCGCACCGATTCAGGCAGCGGCGAGCCGCGATGCGCGGTGTCGCCCCACCCGCTCATACGTAACGATCGACTGACGGTGCCTTGTGCGCCATCAGTCTAAATCACTCCGGCCGTTGGCTAAGCGGTCTTTCGCAGACTACCGGAACGGTGGGCACGACGCGTCCTCCAGTAAATCACAGACCCGTCGGTTTGGTTCGTCTCTTCTTGGGGAGACCACAATCCCATGACCGTCCCGGGCAATCCACACGGCCGTTTGGCAACCTGTGGGTTGGCTAAAGTCATCTTCTGGAGCTACCTATTGAGTTGACTTTGCTTCAAGTCAGATACCGCGCGCTCGCGCAGCCGAGGCTTCGCGCATTGATGCTTCTCGGATACGCATAAAAATCGTTGGAAGTCGGCATAGCAGCGCCATGCCGTCACGACTTTTAGCTGCTTTCGTTGGCGATCGCCCCGTTTTGAATGTCATCCAACACCTCCTTGGCGAGACTGCGCCCTTGCTGGACGCGCCGTCCGAGCGTCTCGATGAAGCTTTCATAGCGCTCGCGCCCCTTGGCCTGGGCGGAAGCCTGCGCGCTGTCGGCGAGCGGCGGCGTTGCGGTCAGCCATGCGCGAACGAACAGGCCCAGAGCCTCCAGCGCGATGGTCTGATCCCGTTCGAGCCGTTCGACCTGCCGGGTCAGCCGATCGAGGCGCCGGGTGTAGGCCGCTTCGCGCCGATCGGCGCCGTCTGGCGACAGGAACGATGCGACGGCGGCATCGACGATCGCCGATTTGGAGACGCACCGCCGGATTGCGAGCTCCTCCAGCGCCTTGGCGGTCGCCGGCTCGAAATAGACGTTGAGGCGGTCCCGGCGTCCGCTCACAGAGCGATGCCGTCGTCGGGATTCATTGCCGCTTGCCGGGCATTGGCGCGCACCCGGCCCTGCAGCGTTCTGGCGCGGGCCGCCTCCTGGTCATCGGACTCCGCGTCTTCGAACTCGGGCACGGGTTCGCGAGGTGGCGGATCGACCGCCTCGTGCACGGGCAACTCGGGTTCTTGCCGGATGCCCGCATTTGCGGCGTCGGTCGCGTCGGCCTCCGCTGGAGGAGCAGCACTGGGAGTCTGTGTGACGGCGGCAGGCACGGTGAGGCCGCTCCAATCGTCGCGCGGCATCGATCGATCTCCGGACGTCCGCGCCTCGGGAGGGGGCAGGACGCGGCGTTGCAACTGGGCATCCTCGTAGTAGCGCGCCTTCTTGGCCCGGATCGGGAAGATACCGGAGACGAGGACCAGCGCGTCGGCGGGCGGAAGCTGCATGATCTCGCCCGGCGTGAGCAGCGGCCGCGCCGTCTCCTGGCGTGAGACCATCAGATGCCCGAGCCAGGGCGACAGCCGATGGCCGGCATAGTTCTTCGCGTCGCGTATCTCGGTCGCCGTACCGAGCGAGTCGCTCACGCGCTTGGCGGTCCGTTCGTCGTTGGTCGCGAAACTGACTCTGACGTGGCAGTTGTCGAGGATCGCGTTGTTCTGGCCGTAGGCCTTTTCGATCTGGTTTAGCGACTGGGCGATCAAAAAGCTCTTCAGGCCGTAGCCCGCCATGAAGGCGAGCGCGCTCTCGAAGAAGTCGAGCCGCCCGAGCGCCGGAAACTCGTCGAGCATCAGCAGCAACCGGTGGCGCTTGCGCCGCGCATCGAGTTCCTCGGTCAGGCGGCGGCCGACCTGATTCAGGATCAGGCGCACGAGTGGCTTGGTGCGACAGATGTCTGACGGCGGGACGACGAGGTAGAGCGAGACGGGGTCCGCACCCTCGACGAGGTCGCCGATCCGCCAGTCGCAGCGCGAGGTCACCGCGGCGACGACGGGATCGCGGTAGAGACCGAGGAACGACATGGCGGTCGATAGGACGCCCGATCGTTCGTTGTCGGATTTGTTGAGCAGTTCGCGCGCGGCGCTGGCGACAACGGGATGGGGCATGTCGCCGAGATGGCAGGTGACCAGCATCGCGTGCAGCGTGGTCTCGATCGGACGACGCGGATCGGACAGGAAGGCGGCGACCCCGGCGAGCGTCTTGTCGGTCTCGGCGTAGAGAACGTGCAGGATCGCGCCGACGAGGAGCGCGTGGCTGGTCTTCTCCCAGTGATTGCGCTTCTCGAGCGCGCCTTCGGGATCAACCAGGATGTCGGCGATGTTCTGGACGTCGCGCACTTCGGACGGCCCGCGGCGCACTTCGAGCAGTGGATTGTAGGCGTCCGAGCGGGCGTCGGTCGGATCGAAGCGCAGCACGCGGCCGTGTCGCGCGCGCCATCCTGCGGTCAGGCTGAAGTTCTCGCCCTTGATGTCGTGTACGATCACCGAACCCGGCCAGGTCAGCAGCGTCGGCACGACAAGCCCGACGCCCTTGCCCGAGCGTGTTGGCGCGAAGCACAGGACGTGCTCGGGTCCGTCGTGGCGCAGATAGTCTCGGTCGAACCGGCCGAGGACCACGCCGTCGTCGCCGATCAACCCGGCGGCGCGGATCTCGCGGGGCCGTGCCCAGCGCGCCGAGCCGTAGGTGGTGACCTCGCGTGCTTCGCGGGCGCGCCAGACAGACATCGCGATGGCGACGGCGATCGACACGAAGCCGCCGGACGCCGCGATGTAGGCGCCTTCGTAGAAGATCTCGGGCGCGTAGGCGTCGAACCCGTACCACCACCAGAAGAAGGCCGGCGGCGGGTAGACGGGGAATCCGCTTACGCGGAACCATGGCGCCCCGAGTTCGGGCTGGAACGCGAGGCGCCACGCCACCCATCCGGTCGCCCCCCAGGTCGTGGCCAGCACGATCAGCAGGACGACGAGCACCTGGCCCCAAAGGATACGGGTGGCAGGCAATGGACTTCCCCTCTCAGGATCGATCGGGGCGGATCATTGGGCGCAGAGGCTTGGGCGCTACAAGAGCCGGATATCCAACGTCGCGCTCCCGCGCGCGTTGGCGCGCAGATCGGCCGGTCACAAGCCCAGTCCACGTTTGCGGCCAAAGCTCCAGTCGACCCCGCCGCCGGGTGACACGACGCCTGACACGTGCTGGCCGAGCTTCGGTTCGATCGCCGGTGTCCAAGGCACGAGCTGAAACCCCAGCCCGTTGTCGATCATCGCGAACCGCCCAGACGCCAAATTCACGCGCTGCCGATAGGCGCCGGTGACGTGCTCGCCAGCGGCGGAGGGTTGGTACGGCGATCCGGTCTCCGCTGCCAGACGCGAGCCAGCCGCCGAGACTTCACGCGCGCGGAGCGTCTCGATCAGGTCGCGCGCGAAAAGGGTTCGCTGGCCTTGGCGGCGCGCCAAGCCTTCGCCCGCCAGATGGGCGGCTCTGGCATCGAGGGCATCCCTTACGTCGCGGCCGAACCCGGCCTCCGAGACATCGGCCCCTGCCTTGGCAACGAGCTGCCGATCGAGCCAAGTCGCGCCGGGTGCGGTGATCTGATCGCTCAGGCTCAGATCCGACCGCACCGCCAGCGCCGTGCGCACCACGCCTTGCCGATCCTCGAACCGGCGCAGTTCGACGATCGCCCCCGCTGCGGCATCGCCGGTCGCCTCCAGGTCGCGAAACCGGACGTGATGCACACGACCATCAACCCCGTCGATCACGGCATAGGCGGACCCGGACAGTTCATCGTGCAGGCCGCGCTCGATCAGTCGGCCGACGATCGCGGGCGCTTCCGTGTCGAGGTGCATCGCCACGTCGGCGCCGCGATCGACGCCGGTTTGCGCCATCGCCCGGTGCATCGTCTTGATGATGTCGCCGCGCATTCCAAGGTCACGCAGCTGCTCCTCGATCGCGGGCGCAAGCGTCCAGCTCGCAGGGCCTTGGCTTTCGGCCAGCCCGAGGCGTTCGAGATGCTGGGCGCGCCCGAGCAGAAGCCGCCGCATTTCGGGGTCTCGGTCGGCGATCCCGCCTGGGCGCAGGTCGACGACGCCGCCGGACTCGTCGGCCATAGCGCGCAGCGCCCGGTCCAGTCCCGTGAACCGCTCGGCGGTGACCTCGCGCGCCAGGCTGTCGGCGATCTCCAGCGCCGTGCGCGGGCCGAGTTCCTGTTCGACCAGCGCCTCGGCGCGACCGCGCAGACCCTTGGTGAGATAGTCGCGCGCGATTATGAGGTCGGCGCCGTCGTCTGCACGACCGCGCACGAGGATGTGGACGTGGGGATTATCGGTGTTCCAGTGATCGACCGCGACCCATTCGAGCCGGGTGCCGAGATCGGACTCCATCTGCTTCATCAGGGCTCGGGTGGTGGCCCGCAGGTCGGCGAGATCGGTCGCATCTTCGGGTGAGACGATCAGGCGGAAGTGATGGCGGTCGTCCTCGCAGGCTGCGGCGAAGGCGCGGTCGTCGGCCGTGTCGGAGCGCGCATCGAACATCTGCGCAGGTTCGCCCGAGCGGGTGACGCCGTCGCGCTTGAGATAGGCCGCATGGGTCGCGAGCGACGCCGACCGAAACCTTGCGCCCCGGTGGCGGACGATCCTGGTCTTGACGAGCACCCGGCGCGACGGGTTGCGGAGCCTCGCGGCAGTGGCGGCGATACGGCCCCGACCGAAGGTCGAGCGTCCCGAGCGGACCCCGAGGCGTGGGCCGACATGCCCTGCCTTTTGGGCCGCGCGCAACACTTGACCAACGAAGGTTTTAGTGTTGCCGCGCCCGCCGTCGCGGGCTCGGCCAGGGCGAATGTGAAATTCGTCATCCCGAAGGCTCATTGCCGCTGCCTGGAGCCGATGGTGCCGTCAAAAACGAGGCGGGCGTTGGACTTATGGACCGTGGCGGCACGCGGTCGAGCTAGTCGGCACGTAAAAACCCTAGCTAAACCAACCGTATAGACGCACGCAGGGCCGTCGCTTTCATCTTGCCCTCCCGTCCGATTTCCAATGGCCGAAACTTCTGACCCTAGCCGGATCTTCGCCATCCTATCCGTCAGCACGCCAGACTTCGCCATGACGCGATGGAGCCAGCCCACACTCATCGAGGCGTCCGAGATTGGGTGCGCGCCACGAAAAGGGTATCGGCGGGCGCAGACACGGCAGCATGATCGGCGCCCCCGCTTGCCCCGTTTCTCGGCGAATTGGACCCCGTCGAACCGCCCGCGAAGAGCCCGTTCGACTGCGGCACGACGGTCGTGTTGGCGACCAGGATTGCGACGATGCGATCACGCTCCTGAGGCAGCGCAGCTGGGGGTCGATCGACATGGCGAGCGACGAACAAGGGGGCCGTGAAGGGAGAAGGTGGCGGTGTTTGCGATGCAACGGGAAGCGACTTGGACAGGCCGGGACCGCTGATCTGGGCGAGCCGCTGGACGTAGCGGATCGTTTCGGCGGGCAGTGGTCGCGTACCCGCCAGATGCGCTTCCCATCGGCCTGGCCCGGCATTGTAAGCCGCCAAAAAACCGGGCGAGCCATAGCGGTCGAGCATGCGCCGCATATAGGCTGTGCCCGCCAGGATGTTGTCGCGGATGGCAAACGGATCGGCCCCGAGGCCGAGATCGCGGCGCAATTCGGCATAGGTAGCGGGCATCACCTGCATGAGACCGATCGCACCGGCGCGTGATACCGCCCGCGCATCACCGCCACTTTCGACGCGTACTACCGCGACGATCCACTCGCTGGGGACGCCGAACCGCCGTGATGCTTCGGCGATGGCGGCGGCGATGCTGTCGCGCGGCGTGTAAACGGGCGCGGCACCATTCGACTGCGCTGCGGCAGGGCCGGCGATGGCAACACCGAGAAGGACCGCAACGGCCATGGCCGGGACACCCGAGAGAGATTGAAAGCGCATTGTCACGCCCCCTTCCGGGTCCAGATCGGCTGCGCGCGACCGACGATGGTGCTGGTCGGAAGTGGCCCGAAATATCGTCCGTCGAGCGAGTCCGGGACGTCGCGATTGAGCAGCAACACCTGCGTCTCCGTGAGCGTCACGCATCCGCTCCAGCGCGGCAGCTCCCGCCCCCGGTGATCCTTGTCGAGCGCCGTCGCGAAGGCGGCGCCATCGACGGTGACGGTGAGACCGATACGGCACACGCGCTGTCCGCCGACCGCCGCGACCCGCTTCAAGAGCGGCACGCCGCGCGGGAGATAGCCGCCCTCGGCGAGAAAGTCGGCGAGCGGCGCGGGCGGCGAGACGACGACCAGATCCTTGCGCCTTGGCGAGCGTGCGGGTTGCACCGCGTATAGGCCCACCGGAACGCTCGCGCTGGCGTTCCAGATCAGCCTTGGCATCGGATGAATCCAACTGCCGAACGCCAACAGCATGGCAGCAGCCTGCATGGTGACGAGCGTTTTCAGATGGGTGGTCATGCGCCGATCCTCCTTCTGGAAAGCCAGGCCGCATGGCGCTGGCGCGTGTAGACGCGCGGCGTGTCGGCGACGGCGAGGCGGTTGTGGATGTGTCGCCAATGGTCGGGACAGGCGTCTTCGGCGGCCAAGCCGAGGCTTTCGACCTGATCGATCGCGGCGAGCACGCGCTCGACCTTCGGCCAGCCCTGAACGCGCAGCAGCACCTCGCCACCGGGGGTGACACCGGGGACAGTAGTGATGGGTTCGTCGGCAGCGCAGGCGCGCAGGATGTCGATGCGCGAGACCAGCGTGCCATGCTCGCCCGCTGCCCAGCGGACGAAGGCGAACACGCTGTCGGCCGCAAACCAGAGGGCGCGGCGGCGGCGATCGAGGACTTCCTCGTAGGCGACCCGACCGAAGCGAATCCAGCGCTCGATCTTGCCTTCGAGATGCAGCAGCTCGACGCGGGTGCGGACATCGGCGGCGATCATGACGCGCTCCCGTCGTCGGGAAATTCGCGGTCGAGCAGCGCGCGCAGCATGTCCGCGACGGTCAGCCCGCGCCGGAAGGCAGTGACCTTCAGCCGCCCGCGCATCGCGGGGGTGACGTCGATCGTCAGGCGCGCGGTGAAGGCGGCGGTGGGGTCAGGCGCCGGCTTTTCGGCGGCACGAACCCAGGCTTCGGGGTCGCCCGGTCGGCGCGCGAAGCCGGACTTGCGGGGATCGCTCATGGCGTCAACCGGTCGATCTCGGCTGCGAGCGCGACGATCTCTCGTTCGGCGATCTGTCCGCCGTTGACCTCGCCGGCCAGACGCCCGCTGCGCGCGGCGTCGGCGAACGCCACCCGTTGCCCGATCCGGCTGGCGAGCATCGGCGGATCGTGATCTTCGAGCGCTGCGGCCGTCTCGCGTGCGATGACGGTGCGCGCGGCACAGCGATTGAGCAGCATCACCGCGCGCAACTCGGGGCGGTAAATCCGCGCTTCGTCGAGCATCCGCAGCATCTCGGCCGAGGCCCAGCCGTCGAACGGCGAAGGCTGCGCGGGAATGATCACGAGATCGGCGGCGAGCATCGCCGAGCGCGCGATCCCGGCGACGCGCGGCGGCCCGTCGAGGACGACCTGGTCATAGCCCCGCGCGATCGCGGGCAGCTCGCGGTGGAGCATGTCGCGGGCCAGACCCACGACCGGGAAGAGGAGATGGAGCCCCTCCCGGCCGCGCTGTTCCGACCAGTCGAGCGCCGACCCCTGGGGGTCCGCATCGACCACCAGAACCCGCTTCCCCTGCACGGCCCATGCGCCGGCGAGGTGCAGCGCGAGCGTCGTCTTGCCGACGCCGCCCTTCTGGTTGAGGAGCGCGGCAATCATGATGACGACCGTCGGCGGATGCGGCGGATCGCACTCAGTGCGCGAAGCGCCAATTGCGTTAGAAAGAATCCGAAGGATTCTAAGTTAGAGACGTTAAGGGCCGCGCAAGCTGCTGAATCAAAGCGATGAATCAGCGATTTCGGTCCCCAATAGCACGAGGATCGGGTCCCCGATGGCACGATAGTGCCGGTCCCCGATAGCACGAGCGGATTCACAGCTTATCCCCAGCGAGGGCCGCCCGCATCCGGCGCGGAATACTCAGCTCCAGCGGGTCGGTGACGAGCGGCCGGAAGTCGAGCCGGTCACGTCCGAAGGCGCGTTCGAGCGTCAGCACGTAGCCGGGCAGCGCCTGGCGCTTGACGATATCGCGGAGGTCGTAGGCGAAGTGCTTGAGCGGGCTAAGCGAGCCTGACTTCAAGTGCAGGTGGGCAATGTCGAAGCTCCAACCGCCGACCTGGCGTCCGCCATGCTTGCGCACGAGCCGGTAGAGCCAGCGCTCGAGGCCCCCGGTGAGATCGAAGTAAGCGCGGTCGATGGTAAGCACGAGCGCATCATCGAGCACGCCGGCATAGAACCAGTCGGGGACGATCAGCTCGACGCCGGTCGGCCGTCCGTGCGCGTCCGCAGTTTCCTTCCACTCGTTGATCCAGCTGAAGCGGTGGCGACGGCGCTCGGTCGGCTGACGGATGCTGGTGGCGACGCTGGTCGCCTGCAGCCGGTCGAGTCCAGCCTTCAGACGTTCGTAGTCGCGCGCCGACGTGCCGCGTCCGACGAAGGTGAGGATTTCGTACGGCGTCGCCGCCATCAGGCGCGAGGTGCGAAGGCCGTGGTCGCGAGCTTCGACGATCTGGCTGGCCGCCCAGATGAGGACGTCGGCGTCCCAGATGGTCGCCATGCCGTGCTCGGGAACGGCCTCGACCCGGATGGCGACCGCCCCGGCCTTGAAGTCGATCGGCGCGAGGCGCTTCGATTTGGCAAGCGAGAAGAAGGGATAGGCCATGAGATCCTGGGCATCGCGGGGCGCGAGGTCGCCGGGCAGCGCCCTGAAGAGGTCGAGTTGCTCGCGCTCACGAGATGGTCGGTGACGGGCGGACATGCGCGGTCAGCCGATCAGCGCCGCGGCGCGCCGGCATAGGGCAACAGCACATGGCGCTTGGCCGGCAGGACGACGTCGCCGGTGTCGTCGGAGGTGGAGGCTTTGGCGCCGCGATCGACCCAAGCCTGGAGGTCCTCGACGCGGTAGACGACCCGGCCGCCGATCTTCGAATAGCGCGGACCAGTGCCGTAGGTGCGGTGCTTTTCGAGCGTGCGGCCGGACAGGCCGAGGAAGCGGGCGGCTTCGGGCGTGCGCAGATAGCGCTGTGGGATAGAGGCGGCGGGCAAGGACATCGGGGACCTCCGGACAGGATCGGCGGTCGGATCGAGCCGCCGTCGTTCGAAGGCAAAGATGGCGAAGGGCGATCGGCGATAGGCGGGTCGGAATTGACCAGGGCGATTTACGACCCGTCGGGCCGTGATCGGTTGCCAAGAAGTCGGCGATAACCGCCCGCGACGGTAGCGGCACCTTCGCGCAAAAGGCGCGCAATCCGGCTCCGGAGATGATGATCGTCGAACGCCACACCGGGCGGGACGGCCTCGTCCCCAAACAGCGTTTGGGCGATCTCGCGCCGATCGGCCCCATCTGTCCGCGCGTCGAGCGCGCGCAGCATCATCGTCAGGCGCTGACGACGATTGGGCGTTAGATGATCACGTGATTGGCCAGGCAGTTTGCCGGAAAGACAACGCCATAAGCGCAAAGTTGCGTCCATGCGGCGAGGTGCATCTTGATCAAGCGGCAATATCGCCGCGACCGGACCTTTCAGGTCATCCGAGGCTTGGGACAGGGCTAGCATGGGGTCTGCCGGGGGACCGAACATCAGGTGATGTCCATCCGGTCCCGCGCAGATGACGGTTGGATTTAGGCGATGGAAGGAGTCTAAGCTTCGATGGTCACCAACCTTCAGCAATCGGACGACACGAGGGTCGATGTCGGGGTGCCAGAAGACTTCAGCTTCATCAGCAGACAGCGATGGGTCGATCGCGAAATCGCAAACCCCAGCGTGCCGCCACCCGATCGGCGAGAGCGCGCGACCGTCTGATCGCGGCGCGATATGTCTGTTGATATTGCTCGTTACGTCGCAAGAATTCCCAGGCGATGTTGGCGGCGACCTGCGATTGAATTCGGCGGTATGGCGCGGGGTCGCGCCAATCTGGCCGGTCCTTCATGGGGCTCGCTCCTTTCAGGCCCGCTGATGAAATGCACAGCGTCACGATTGGAACGCAATCGCGTCGTTTCAATAGCTTGTGCTGGAGCTCCATAGTTTTGGACGACGAGTCGAGGCCGCAGCACGATTATCCGCGAGGCCGTTCAAAGGTGCATTAAATGCGGCGGTCGGCATAACTGGCTGGATGCCAAGCTATGTCGGCAAAGCCCTGCGCGCTTATCCAGCGCGCGCGGGCCAAATGCGATTCATACATTTGCTTGCACCGCTGCCGATCATTCTGCGGATCGACCTTGAGAACTACCTGCGCGACCTCTTTCCAGTCTGCGCCGCTTGCCTCGGCATCCAGCAGACGCAGATAATCTCCCAATCGCTCGCGGTCATAGGCCGTGAGGTGGTCGTCGGTCGGCGCCAGTTCTGAAAATGCGATGTCGTTCATAGTCTCGTTGGCAGTCTGCTTATGTGACGCTTTTATGGCTAATGACGTTCGCCGCACTCGATTGACAAGCATTTCTTGACCATGGTCGGCAAGGGTAACAGCGACCCGTTATGTATGGTGCGCAAGCTCTGTAGAGAATACTCCGTGGTTAAATATTCCACAAGACGGTGCTGTCTCGTGGATGGATATTCGCGAGGTCTTGGCGCACAATCTGAAGGCGTATCGGTTGGCGCAGGACCTGTCGCAAGAGGAACTGGCGCATCGCGCCGACATCGACAGGACCTATGTCAGCTCGCTGGAGCGTTGCGTCTATGCGGCGAGCGTCGATGTGATTGACCGGATAGCAAAGGTGCTCGGGATCGAGGCAGCCGAATTGCTCCGCACGCCGCCGGAGGGACTGGTACGGTTCGGCACCGAGACGACCACGCCATAACGAACAATCGAAAACCCCGCCCGGATTGCGCCGGGCGGGGCATTGATCGGCTCAGTCGCCGTTGCGCTTGGCTGGCCGCGACCAGATGAGGCTGAAGGTGTCCTCGCCCTCATCGTCGAACAGGTTGGCGTAGATCGGGGCGGTGAAGCTCGGATCATCCAGCTTGAGGCCGAGATAGTCGCGACCTTCGTTCGAGGTCTTGCTCCAGGCGGCGCCGATCTCGGCACGGCCGACATAGACGCGGTGGCTGGGCGCGTTGTCGCCGGAGCGGTTGGTGTCTGGGACGATCCGGACGCCCTTTGCCTGAACGCCGAGGGTCACGATGTCGCCGGTGTATTCGTTGCCCGACTTCTTGAAGGTGCCGATGGTTGCCATGGTAAGTCTCCTTGGGTGTCTCGAGCACCGCGCCCATCGCGGTCTCGGTGGCGATCGAACGGCCGGAGGCGACGCCGCCGCATCCCTCGGACCGCAGCGCAGCGAAGGATGCCGGTCGGAAGACTTTCTTGATCCGCGAGGAATGCGTGGTTCCACGCAGGGGAAGAAAGTCGCGCCGACCGGCGTTGCGGCTAAGGCGGTCGAGGCGAAGCCGACCTTCGGCCAGATCAGGCCATCACAGAGACCGCATTGGGCACGGGTGCCGGCACCAGCAGGAGAAGGCCTGGCATCACGTAGGAGGAGAATTCAATTGCGAGCGCAGGACCGGCGAAGCGTCGGCTACCCCGTCGTGCAATCGGCAAGGTCGGGAGAGCGCACCGTCCCAAGCAGGCGGACTTCGCGCAATGGTATCGCGGTGTCGCGCTACGCGGCGAGCAGCTGCTCGAGCCGTTCGACCTCGCGCGCGAAGTCGAAACAGAGCTGGTCGCGCTGATCATCGGGTAGCCACCGCGCCATCTGTGGGAAGACAACCTTGTGATACCGGAAGGTGCGTTCGTCCCACGGTAGTGTATCGGTCGCGGCCTGCGCCGTGGCGAGAATCTCGTCGAGCTCCGCCCGGATCACATCCCGGTCGGGTTCCAGCGCCCGCATCGGCGTGCTGTCGCCCATGTCGAAACCTAGTTGTTTCGGTCCGGAATCAAACAGATCGTCCATATGCCGCTGCGCAATCCACCTGTTGCCGGGGCAAGCGCCCTCGTGCAGGGTAACAGTAACGGAGGGGGTGGATGACGCAAGCCGACCAGGTCAAAAAAGCTGTGGGCGAGTTTGGCGCGTCAGCAAAGGCGAAGCTCAATCAGGGCGGACAGCCCGAGGATCAGCTGCGCAATCCGATCGAACAATTGTTCGCCGGTTTGTCCACCGCTTGCGGCCATGCGAGCGGCGCGGTGACGCTGATCGGCGAACAGTCGCTTGCCGAGTTGCGGACGCGGCCGGATTTCGCCGTCCAGTTCAACAAGGCACTGATCGGTTTCATCGAGGTCAAGGCACCGGGCAAAGGTGCCGATCCGCGCAAGTTCAAGGACAAGCACGACAAGGAGCAATGGGACAAGCTGAAGGCGCTGCCCAATCTGCTCTACACCGACGGCAATGCGCTGTCGCTGTGGCGCAATGGCCATCTGGTTGGTGAGATCGCGAAGTTCGACGGCGATATCGAGACATCGGGGGCCAAACTCGGCGCGCCAGCAACGTTGTTGCCACTGATCGCCGATTTCCTGAGTTGGCAACCGATCCCGCCGCGCGGCGCGAAGGAACTGGCGGCGGTCGCCGCGCGGCTGTGCCGGTATCTGCGCGACGAAGTCGTCGAGCAGCTGGGCATCAAGAATGCGAAGCTCGCCGATCTGAAGGAAGACTGGAAGGCGTTGCTATTCCCTGACGCCGACGACGCGCGCTTTGCCGACGGCTATGCGCAGGCAGTGACCTTCGGCCTGTTGATGGCGAAGTCGCGCAAGCTGTCGCTCGTCGGCGGGCTCGATCAGGTCGCGCGCGATCTTGGTCGCACCAACACACTGATCGGCACGGCACTCCGGCTGCTGACCGAGCAGGAATTGTCGCTCGGGCCGTCGCTCGACACGATGGTGCGGGTGCTCGATGTCGTCGATTGGGACCAGATCGCCAAGGGCGATCCCGAGGCATGGCTCTATTTCTACGAGGATTTCCTCGACATTTATGACCGTCGGCTGCGCAAGCAGACCGGGTCTTATTACACCCCGCCCGCCGTCGTGCAGACGATGGTGCGGCTGTGTGACGAGGCGCTGCGATCGTCGGCCCGGTTCGGGGTGGCGCAGGGGCTGGCGGGCGATCAGGTGCATATCGCCGATCCAGCGACCGGCTCCGGCACCTTCCTGCTGGCGATTCTGCGCGCGATCGCAGCGCGGGTCGAGCAGGACCAGGGCGGCGGCGCGGTTGCGGGGGCAATCACCGAAGCGGCAAAGCGGCTTTACGGTTTTGAGTTGCAGTTCGGTGCGTTTGCCGTCGCGCAGCTGCGGCTGCTCGCCGAAATGATCGAACTGGAGGCGGACGGCAGCCCCGGCCTGTTCGTCACCGATACGCTGAGCGACCCGGACGCGGCCTTCGAGCGCGCACCGGGCATCTATGGCATTCTCTCCAAGCTTCAGGCCGAAGCCAACGAGATCAAGCGCCGCCAGCCGATTACCGTCGTTATCGGCAATCCACCCTATAAGGAAAAGGCTAAGGGCAAGGGCAGCTGGGTCGAGAATGGCCGTTTCAAGGACGGCAAGGATGCGCCCTTGCGCGACTGGCAGCCGCCCGCCGCTTGGAAGGTCGGCGCGCACGCCAAGCATCTGCGCAACCTCTATGTCTATTTCTGGCGCTGGGCGGCGTGGAAAGTGTTCGAACAGGGCGGCGGCGGGCGCGAGCTGACCCCGCCGGTCGCCGAACATCTGTCGGGCATGGTCTGCTACATCACCGTATCGGGCTTCCTGAACGGCCCCGGATTTCAGAAGATGCGCAGCGACCTGCGCCGCGACTGCGACGAAATCTGGGTGATCGATTGTTCGCCCGAGGGGCACCAGCCGGAGGTCGCGACGCGCATCTTTCAGGGCGTGCAGCATCCGGTGTGCATCGTGCTTGCCTCGCGGTCGCCGGCCAATGATCCCGCGGTTCCAGCACGGGTTCGGTTTCGCGCGCTTGCCAAGGGACGGCGCGAGGCGAAGTTCGACGAGCTGGCCGCGATCAGCCTCGACAGCGCGGGCTGGCGCGACGGCGCGAGCGATTGGCGCGCGCCTTTCCTGCCCGATTTCGGCGGTGGGTGGGGCGATTACGTGCCGCTGGACGCGATGATTGGCGATTGCGGATCGGGCGTGATGCCGGGGCGGACCTGGATTATCGCCCCAGATGCCAAATCGCTGGAAGATCGCTGGGCGAAGCTGGTTGGCGAGCCCTCAAAAGATCAGCGCGCATCGTTGTTTCACCCCCATATGCGGGGCGGCAAGCCAGGCGACAAGCATATCGCAAAAGCCGGTCATGGCTTGGACGGCGCTCAGGCCCCTATTGAGTCGATCGAGTTTGGGCTGGCGAACACCGACAACAAGGATCCCAAAATTGCGCAAGCTGCGAGGCGCGCAGTCGAACGACCAAAGCCACTGCGCTATGGCTTCCGCTCGTTTGACCGCCAGTGGATCATCCCGGACAGCCGTGTCATCAATCAGCCGAACCCGGGGCTTTGGAGCGCGTTCAGCAAGCATCAGGTGTATTTGACCGGGCTGAACCGGACGGCGCCAAAGGGCGGCCCTTCGATCACTATTACATCAAACATTCCCGATCTCGATCATTATCGGGGTTCATTCGGCGGGCGGGTGTTCGCGCTCTGGAAAGATGCCGCCGCGACCGATCCGAACATCTCCGCCGATGTTCTTGCCGAGCTCGCCAAGGTCTATGGCGGCACCGTCAATCCGGTCGATGTGTTCGCCTATGTCGCCGCATTGCTTGCGCATCCGGCCTATGTCGATCGCTTCCGCGACGATCTTATCCGCCCCGGCCTGCGCGTGCCGCTCACCGCAGACGCCGCGCTGTTCGCCGAGGCCGCCGCGATCGGGCGCGAAGTCATCTGGCTGCATAGCTTTGGTGAGCGCTTCGCCGAGGGCCGCCCCGCTGGCGCGCCGCGCGTCGCGGTCAATCCACCGACTAATCCGAAAGAGGGCCGCATTCCCTCAACGCCGGACGGCTTCCCCGACAGTCTCGATTACGATGCGGCGAAGCAACGGCTACTGGTCGGCACCGGCTACATCGACAATGTCTCGCCCGCCGTCTGGGTCTATGAAGTGTCGGGCAAGAACGTGCTGCGGCAATGGTTCAGCTATCGCAAGCGCGACCGCGAACGCCCGCAGATCGGCGACAAGCGCCCGCCCTCGCCGCTCGGCGATATTCAGCCCGATCACTGGCTGCCCGAATATACCGCCGAACTGATCAACGTCCTGAACGTGCTGACCCTGCTCGTCGTGCTGGAGCCGAAGCAGGCCGATCTGCTGGCGCGGATTTGCGAGGGTCCGCTGATTCCCAGCGCCCGCGTCACGACCTGACCGGTCGCGCTACCGGCAACACCATGCGCGTCAAGGCGGTTGCACCGATGGCGACAGCTCCTGCGGTCGCCACGAGCACCGGGGCGATGCTACCGCCGATTGTCAGCGCTGCGATGCCGTGGGTCGCGTGATACCCGGCAAAGGCGGCGGGCACTGTGAATAAAGCCGCGACTGCCCCGCGCACGATCGGCGCGCGCGAGAAGGTGAAGATCGCTTGCCCGGCGATCAGGACCAGAACGCCGGTCGCGAGGCCGATCAGGATGGCGCCGACCGGGCCGATGCCTGACCGCATTGCGGCCAGCCCCGTGGCTACGCCCGCAAATAGCGGTAGCGCGAACACGGCGAGATTGAACAGCAACCAGCACAATGCGCCGACGCCGAGGATACAGGCGAAAATACCAAGAATGATCATGGCGGTGGCTCCGCTACGGGTTCGAACGGTCGCGCCTCCACCACCACCACGGCGCGTACTCCCGTATAGCAGCAAAGCCGTGTGTCCGGGAGCACGGTTTTCATTGCCGTACAGCGGGTTACCGCAAATTCAGCTCCACGGATCATATTCGCGAACGATCAGCTCGGCATCGCCATCGAACTCGTTCAGCGGCATCACGCCATAAGCGGTGCCAGTGCGAAACAGGATCACCGATACCATCAGGCTACGGGCGAGCATCCAGGCGGACCATTGGGCGGTTATGAGCGACATCTGCGGAACTCCTGCCAACCGGCGGGGACCATCCCCGCTTGACAGGCGCCCGAAGTGTCCGGGGCCCGGACGCGGTCACCGCGCCAAGGCGCAGCCGTCGCGGCCGCAAGCATCGCTTAGCGGACCCTTTACGGGTTGACCGCTTGAGGCCGGGAACTGGACCAACGATTGCGACAGGAAAGCGGGAATGGTCCCCGACGGGCAGGACCACCCGCCGTCAGCGTTGCCTGAAATCGAACAACGGAATGCCCATCTTGCGGGCCTTGTCCGCCAGGTTGTCGTTGATGCCGTTGCCGGGGAAGACGATGACCCCGATCGGCAGGATTTCGAGCATCTGATCGTTGCGCCGGAACGGGGCGGCGTTCTTGAACCGGTTGAAGTCGGGCTTGAATGCCACTTGTGCGATCTTGCGCTCGCGGGCCCAAAGCGAGGCGATATGCTCGGCACCCTTGGGCGATCCACCATGGATAAGAACCATATCAGGATGTTTCGCGTGGACGCGGTCGAGCGCGGTCCAGACCGCTTGATGATCCTGGAAGTCGTAGCCTCCGGTCAATGCAATCTTTGGGCCTGTCGGCAGCAGCACTTCCCGCTCTGCGCGCCTGCGGGTAGCGAGGAAATCGCGGCTATCGATCATCGCCGAAGTCAGGGCCTTGCGATTAACCATCGATCCTGACCGGGGACGCCAGGGGGCGCGGAGATGATCTTCGAAGCGTTCGGCGGCCTGATCGCGCATGAATTCGAAGGCGTTGCGCCGTTCGATCAGGGTCAGCCCTTCGGCAAGCAGTCGTTCGAGCTCGACCGACTTGACCTCGGACCCGTCCTGTTCGCGCTGACTGCGCTTCTGCGCCTGCTCGTTGTCGTCGAGTTCGCGCTCGATGCGGTCGGTCGCGCGGTGGAAGATGTTGACGGTTGACCAGAGCAGAGCGTCGAGATCAGGCTCGAGTCGGCTGTCCTCAAAGATGCTGGCAATGGCATCGAAGACATCGCCGATCGCGGTTTGCACCAAGTGCGCCTCGGGGAGCGGGCGCGGGTCGGGTTCGTCGCTAAAGGGTCGGTGACCGTAGAGCTGGAGTTCATCGAGCAGATGCGCGGTCGGCGACGCGCTGTGCTCGGGTTCGAAGTCGGTGGCCTGGGAATCGATCGTCATGATGCTCGCCTTGCTGGTCGGCCGCGCCCATCGCGGCCTTCGCAGGCGACGAAGAGCGGGGGCGGACCGAGCCTGCACCGCCGAGGCGAAGCCACGAGCGGCCGCAGCGCAGCAAAGGACGGCGAAGGCGCGCTATTTTGGATCGCGATGCAAAGGGCCTCAGGCCCGGCGGAAAATAGCGCGCCGCAGCCGTTGTCGGCCCGGCCCGGCTCCGGTCCGATCGCCCTCTCAGAAGGCCGTGGACGCCTGCCGGACGGTGGCGGGCAATTCTTGATCGGGCTTGGCTCGCCGCCTCGAAACCGCTGCGCTTCGGTTATCTCCGCCACCTTGATTCGAGCACAGCCTCGCAAAGTCTCCTGGCGCGAGTTGCCGCCGCAAGCCGTCTATGAGAGCGGGGAATCCCAGCTGCCGTAGATCGTCGTTGAAGTCACCCATCAGGGAATCTAGCGGCATCGCGTCGATCCCAAGCGTCATGGCGCGGTCGATCAGTTCGGCCGTTGCACGGTGGCCCGCGGCATCGTCGTCGCGGGCGACATAGAGGCGACGCAGACCCGTCGGCAGAATCAGGGCGGCGAGGTGGTTGGCGGAAAGAGCCGCCGCCATCGGCAGGTTCGGCAGTGCCTGTCGGAGCGACAGCATGGTCTCAAGCCCTTCGCCGGCTGCAAGCACGTCGTGTGCGGAGCCGATCCGCACGGCATTACCGAGAAGGTGGCCCATCGCCCGTCGAGGGGTCGCCACGGGCGCCTTGTCGTAGCCCGACGGGTCCAGCCAGGTCCGGTGGACGCCGGTGATCGATCCTTGGAGGTCGGTGACGGCGGCGATGAGCGCGGGCCAGGCGTCGCGTTCGTGGTTGTGCGGATCGTCCTTGTCACCACGATACCAGCAGCGCGGATGAGACCGCAGCGACGTGCATTTCCCTAAATCCGTAATGCCGCGTGTCCGTAAATACGATTCTGCGATCGTGCCCGAAACTGGCTTCGAGATCGCGAACAGCCGTCGTGCCGCTTCTGGAGATCCGGTTGGCGCTGGCGAGGATCGTCGGTGGGTGTCCGTCGGCTCCGGCTGCGGCAGCGCCAGGAAGCGGCGGGCTTCAGCGAGCGCGTCCCGGAGCGTCGACAGGCGCTGATTGGCGGCGATCAGGTCTAGCAGGTCGCCATGCTCGCCCGTGGCGGCATCGGTCCATTTGCCGGCGGGTTTGCCGCTCTCGCCCGCTTTCAACCGGACATAGAGGCTGCGGCCGGGGGTGTTGGCGATGTCGCCGACCAGCCAATAGCGACCTTCGCGGCGACCGTTAGAGAGATAGTAACGACAGACCGCTTCGGCCTGATCGGCGAGCCGACGGGAAAGATCGGCGGCGATGGTCATGCTCTGATCCTTCCGAGACGAAAAAAGGCCCGCCATCGCTGGCGGGCCTGAGGGGTGGCGGAGGCGTTCGGTCAGTTGGCCGCGACCGCGGGGGCGACGTCCGCGACATGCGCAGAATGCCTGTTCGGGGCCGGGTCCCCGATAGCCGATCTGCCGTCGTTCGCCGCCGAGTGCGCGATGCCCGCGAACGATGGTGCGGCGATGTGCGGGGCGGCCGAAACCGCCCTGCGAGGTCAGCCGCTCACTCGGCGGCGATGGCGTGCTCGAACGACGGTTCGTCCGCGGCTTCGGCTTCCGTCTCGTCGTCCTCGCCGAGCGCATCGATGGTCTCCGTCGCCTCGGTGCCCGTGCCATCCGCCATCTCGTCCGTCGGGGCCGCGACGACCTCGGTGATCGCCAATTCGCGGCCCTGCGTACGCAGCGGTTCCGGGAGCCAGCCCGAGCCGTCGAGCAGGGTCTGCGCTTCCTCGGCCATCTCGACCTTCTTGAGATGTTCGATTCGCGCCGCCGCCCGTTCGCCGCGGGCTTCCCGCACTGCGCTGAGGATCCGCGCCTTGGTCACCCGGCCGAGATAGGTCGCGACCGTGGGCGTCCAGCCTGCGGCCACCATGTCGAGGTCGGTAGCGACCGCAAGCCGGTCGGCATGGGCGAGCGCGCGGGGCCGCCGGTTGTAGGGCTCGTAGACCGCGTTGATCGACAGCGAGACGCAGTGCGCGAACAACGCCTGACGGCTGTCACCGTCAAACCCCACCAGTGCATCCCACAGCTCGGTCGGTTCCTTGGGGAGCGCGTTCGACCAGGCGGTATGACGCGCATCGAAGGCGGCGGCGAGCGCCCCGTCTGCCAAGCAAGGCGCCTGTGCCGCGAACCCGATGCTCTTCAGGTCGAGCTCCAGGCAACTGTCCTGGGCATAGCGGTAGAACACCCGCAGCGTTAGAGCGTGAAGCGCGGCGAGGAAGGCGATATCGGGATGCTCGCCGACCGCGTGCCGCAGTGCCAGCGTGCGATGCGCGGTCAGTTCGGTCATCAGCCGATCCGGGATCGGCTTCAGCCCTTCGTCTTCCTCCGGCTCAATGGGGGTCTCCACATCGGCCGTCAGCGACTTGCCGCCATCGTCGCCCTGCGCCGCCATGGTGACTGCACGGTACTCGCCTTCGATCTCGGGCTCCGGCTCGATCGGCAGTTCGTCCTCGGGGCGGACAAAGCCGCGATCGACCCGCAACGCGCCGGACCCGTCGATGCTAACGAAGGCGCCGGCCCGTTCGACCTCCGCGGTGTCGAACACGATGGGGCGCTCGTCGAAGGCGGCAATCGCCGTTTCGAGCTCGCCCAGCCGCCCATCGACCTCCTCGGGAAGCTCGTCGGCTTCGGCGTATTCGGCCTCAAGTTCGTCGAGCTCCATTTGCAATGCGATTCGGGCTGCCCGTTCCTCGTCGGTCAGGAGCGCTGCCTCGCCGCGCAAACGCCGCAGGCCGTAGGTGTGGCCATAGGCGAAGTCGGGCGCGACCTCGATCCAGCGCCAGCCCTCGGCACGGATCGCCTCGGCATCCTCGCGCAACCTTTCGGCCACGAGCATGTCGAGTAGGCCGACGTCCTGGAGCCAGCCGCCGTGATCGGTTTCGAACAGATCGCGCAAGATCGTGCCGCCGGCCTCGACATAGGCGTCGATCCCGACGAACTGCGCGCGCTTGTCGGTTGCCTTCACCGCGCCCTCGGTCAGCATCCGGCGGATGGCGTAGGGCTGCTTGTCGTAGGCCTGGCAGAGCCGCTCGAACACCTGTTCCTGGCGCTCATGGTCGGCGTTGACGGTGAACGCCATCAACTGCTCCAGCGTCATCCCGTCTTCGGCATAGACGTCGAGCAGCTTGGGCGACACCGACGCGAGACGCAGCCGCTGTTTGACGACCGCGACCGGCACGAAGAACGCGGCGGCGATCTCCTCCTCCGACTGGCCCTTCTCTCGCAGCGCAAGGAAGGCGCGGAACTGGTCAAGCGGATGGAGCGGCGCGCGCTGGACGTTTTCGGCGAGGCTGTCTTCCTCGGCGATGCCTGCTTCCCGGACCACGCACGGGATGGGCGCGGTCTTGGCGAGACGCTTCTGGTTCACCAGCAGTTCGAGCGCGCGGTAGCGTCGGCCTCCGGCCGGGATCTCGAACATGCCGGTCTCGACGCCTTCGGCATCGACGACGGGCCGCACCGTGATGCTCTGCAACAGCGTGCGCCGGGCGATGTCTTCGGCAAGTTCCTCGATCGAAACGCCGGCCTTGATCCGGCGGACGTTCGACTGGCTGATCACCAGCTTGTCGAACGGAATGTCCCGCGACGACGACAGGACGATCTTCTTCACTTGAGCCATGGTCATTCTCCATGACGGGCGGCCGCGAGACTCTCTCTCGACCGTCAACCCGCCACGAAGCCGTTCCGGCCCTCTTCCTCTCTGACCCGGAGAACCGGACTGGCGCAAAGCCGTGAAGCCGGAAATCCGACCCCACGGCTTTCCGGATCAGCGGATGCTCGCGAGTAGCTTCCCCGCTTTGCCCTCCAGCTCCAGCCGCGCGTCCTGGTGCGGCTTGTCGCGGGCAACGGCGGTGATGCCCTGCACGAAGTCGAACACCGATTCCGGTGGTCGCCCTTCCTCGTTCATCACACGGGCGATGATCTTGTCGGTCTCAGCCTTGGAGAACCCCCTCTTGCGCAGGAATCCCTCCCGGTCCTCGTCCTTGCGCGCAACGATCGCCTCACGCGCCGCCTTAATGCCGGCCATGAACGGCGTTGGTGATGAAGACGCGAACCGCTCCAGCGCGGGCGTCGCCTGGTGGGCGAAGCGGTGGCCGGCGAATTTGGAATGGCGGATCGAGATTTCTTCAAAACCTTCTGCGCCCCAGATGTTGCGGTTCATACAGACCGCCCGGAGATAGAAGCTCGCCATGCCGAGTGTTTTGGAGCCGACCTCGCTGTTCCAGCAGTAGAAGCCGCGAAAATAGAGGTCGGGATCGCCGTTGGGCAGACGGCCAGCCTCGATCGGGTGGGCGTCATCGACCAGAAACAGGAAGACATCGCGGTCACTGGCATAGAGCGTCGTCGTGTCCTTGGTCACTTCGACAAACGGGTTGTGGGTCATGGTCGACCAGTCGAGGAGACCCGGGACTTTCCAACGCGTGTCGCCGGTGCCGTCTCCGGCGATGCGCATGACGGCGGCGACCAACTCGTAATCCCAGATGCGGCCATAATCCGGGCCGGTAACCGCGCGCAGTTCGATCCCGCCATCGTCTGCCTCGAGTGTTTTGATGAGTTCGCCGCGATGGGCGAGCAGACCGTGCTGCAGGTTAATCCCGGCAAGCGCGGCGGGCAGTTGCCGCAGATAGCCCGCTGGCGCGCCGACCAGGCTGGCCATCTGACCGAACGACCAATGGGTGGGTGTTATCAGTTCATCGCGCCCCGGGAGGACCAGTGCCAGGCGCTCGGCGTCATCGCGACTCGCCTCGACCCTTACCTGACGGGTTTCGACGGTGCGGGCGGTGGCGCGCTCGGCGCGAGCCTGGACCGCCTCGTAGAGCGCGCTCAATGACAGATAGCGCTCGTCGTCAGGCCGCGAGAACCATTCGGACGAGACGCGGCCGATCCGCGCGCCGCGCGAGATATCGACCTTGTAGGCGCCGGAAGCCAGCAGGCGATCACCGCCGCCGGGCGCAGCGGGCAGGACTTTGGTAGCGTTCATGGGATTGATCTCCATGACGGGTTGGCCGGGAGACTCTCTCTCGACCTCCTCATCCGTCACGGCGGGCGCCGCCCTCCTCTGTCTCTCATGATTCGTCCAGCTATCGCGACAGAGGGGCCGGGCCTCCCGTTTCCGCAAAGCCCCCTGGCGTTTTGGGTGGAAAGCTGCCCGTCCGCTTTCAAGCGGCGATCAACTGTAAATAGCCACTCGTTCAGGTGGCAAGGTTGGGAGCTTTGGCCGATTCCTGCTGAGAGGAATCGCCTGTCCGCTTCAAGCGTCATTGGTCATTCATCATCGAATGGCCGCTATGGCCTCTGTAGGTCACAGCGTTGTAGACAGCCGCGATGGGAATTGATGTCGATGCGGCGAAGGTCGTCTCCTATAATCCGACGCATGAGCATCGTGTCGCGACCGATCCGGCCCGGCCTTTTCCAACGGCCCGCTACGGCTCGTTGGAGGTCGTCAGTATCTTTCGCCGACGCCGCGCGAAACATGACGACAACGACGGCAACCCCCTGATCTACGCGCTCAAGGACAAATTCGGCTACACGATCGCCCTCGCCGATGTCCGGCAGTTGCTGATGGCTGGTCAACAGATCCTGCCCGCTGCGCTGGCGACGCTGGCGTTCGATATCGTCGTGCCGCTCCCCTCGAGCTCGCCTGTCGCGAGCATTGTCGCCAAGCGTGCTGCCCGCGCGGGCGGTCCTTATCCAATTGTCGAATGCCTCGACAAGGCGACCGTCGCGCAGGTTCTGGCTCAGGCACCTGCACCGGACCAGGTCAAGTCGCGGGATCGCGGCTTCTATACCTCCCAGCTGGCGAGGATGCAGGAGACACCCGGTGACGAGATCATCGAGATGAAGTCAGTGCCTCTCCGGGTCCGGCCCTATTTCACACCGATCGCGGCGAACGCCCTTGCGCCCGCTTGCGCCGGTCGCCATGTGCTGCTCGTGGACGACATAGTCGGATCGGGGACCAGTCTGGTCGCGGCGCAAGCTGCGCTGCTTGCCGCCGGGGCGGCTGGCATTAGTGCGATGACGCTGCTGAGCCGTCTGAGTTGATTCATTGACTTTTAGGGTTCGAAGCCTATATCGCATTCTACACGGACCGCACGTACACCTTGCGGTCCTTAAATATGAGGCACTTCTCACAAGGAAGTGTAGGATCGGGCAGCGCCACCAGCGGCCAAGCCGTAAGGGCAAGTAGCTGGAGATCGGGTACCGACCGACGGTTTCTAAGGGGCACTGGGCAACCGGTGCCCCTTTTGCTTTGCGGCTCGATTCGAGCTTGTATGTTAAGATTTGTTGCCGCATATGAGAGCGGGAAACTTAACATGGGGCGAATTTGATGGCCGTTGTCGCTGAAGATTCCAAGGTTCTGCCCCGGCTGGAGCAGCTGGGCGTCACCAAGGCGCCGCTCCTCGACGTTATCCGCGCTGCGGTCGGCGGTCGGCGCAATGCCACGTCCTATCATCCCTTGAGCGCAGGCGGTCTCCTGTCCTGGATCGAAGGCACCGCGCATCTGCGCCGCGTGTTCCTGCCGCTCGGCTGGGAGATCTGCCGGCGCGACAATATCGAATCGGTCTACAACCCGAAGATCGGCATCAAGATCGTCTTCCAGAACGCCGATCGCGCGGGTGATCCGCTCTATGACCCCATCGCGACATCCCGGAAGGGCGCCGGCTCGGCGCGTGCGGTCGAGCTTGGGCAATATGAGCTCTTTGCGGAGGACAAGAAACGGAAGGAAAAGGAAGTCGCCGAACTGACGGCGGCGACCTGGATGTTGTTCGTCCATGCGGATGGCGATGATGTGCGCGCCGAGCTGTCGTGCCCGATCGCGATCAACGACGAGCAGTTCGATGGATTTCACGAGCGCATCCTGCTCGTGAAGAAGGGCGAGTGGGACGGTCCCGATCCACTGGCGGACGACGATGAGCCGCCGGTCGACTATGAGGTGAACGTCTCCCGCAAGAATTGATGGCCGCAGTGTTCAATCCGCAACGACTGATCCTTGGCCGCAAGCGGCGCAAGCTGACCGCGCGTGCGCTGGCCGGTGCGGTGGGCGTATCGCCCATCACGATCTCGCGCCTGGAAAATGGTGCGAACGAACCGGAGATCGAAACCGTCGAGGCGCTGGCGCAGGCGCTGTCGTTCCCGAAGGCATTCTTCTACGCCGAAGACGTCGACGAGCTGCCCGCCGAAGCGGCGAGCTTTCGCAGCCTGTCATCGATGACGGCGAAGGAGCGCGATGCCGCCCTATCCGCAGGCGTGATCGCCTATCTTTTCCACGACTGGGTCGCCGAGCGGTTCAACCTGCCGGGAAGCGAGGTGCCGAACCTGCGCGGCGATGCGACGCCTGAGTCTGCCGCGCAGATCGTGCGCGCGCATTGGGGGCTTGGCCAGCTGCCGATCTCGAACATGATCAAGCTGCTCGAGTCCAAGGGCGTCAGGGTCTTCTCGCTGTGCGAAGACACCGCCAATGTCGATGCATTCTCCTGCTGGCGCGACGATCAGCCGTTCGTGTTCCTCAACACGTTCAAGTCGGCCGAGCGCAGCCGCTTCGATGCGGCGCACGAACTGGGGCATCTCGTCATGCATAAGCATGGCGCGCCCCAAGACAGCCGCCAGGCGGAGAGCGAGGCCGACCGGTTCGCATCCGCGCTGCTGATGCCCGCGGACGACGTGACCAGCCGGATTCGCTATGTCTCGGACCTCGACAGCCTCATCCCGGCGAAGAAGCGCTGGGGCGTATCGGTCGCAGCGCTCGCATATCGGCTTCACAAGCTCGGGGTGGTCAGCGACTGGCAGAACCGCAGCTTGAACATCGAGATGTCGAGCCGCGGCTATCGCCGCCGCGAGCCCGAGGGATTGCCGGGGGAATCCTCAGCGCTGTGGCCGCAGATATTCACGGCGCTGTGGCGCGAGCGGATCACGCGCGACCATATCGCCGCGGAGATTCATGTACCGACCAGCGAGCTCGACGGTATCCTGTTTCAGTTGACGGGCCGATCTTCGGAAGCCGGCGACGAGCCGGCGAGGATTCGCCTTGTCTGAGTGAAGTTGCCTCGGGGATCAGCAAGCGCCGGAATGATACGCCGATCGCGCAATACCCTAGCCGCACCAGTCGACGCGGCCGCCGCGAACCCAGAAATGCGACCGGCAGCCGGTGCGGCGCCACACCGAGGGCGACAGGCTGGGCCGGCCGCGCCGGTCGAAGGTCAGCGACCACCGAGGCTTGGCCTCGGCGACCAGCATAAGCTCGATCGTATCACCGCATCCGCACGGGCAGCGCATGCCGACGCTCCAGTCCTCGCCATCGTCGCGGGCGACGACGAGATCGCGGCGCGGCAGCCTGGCCGGCAGCGTATCGCCATTGGCTACCTGAAGCCGCCGCCATGGGCGCCAGCGCTCCTTGGTGTTGCGCCACCAGCGGTGGAGGTTCATGTCGTGCCCCCGGTATTCGGCTTGGCAAGGGCGGGCAGCCCGAGCAGCGGCTCGCGCGCGCCGCGGGCGAACGCGGGATTGCGCGCCTTGGCGAAGCTGTCCTCTCGGAAATGATCCTCGTCGCAGGCGGCCAGGCTGAACATCGTGCGGGCATATCCACGATTTGGCTCCAGCCGAAACGGATAGGCGCGGGCGATGAACTCAGTCATGCAGGCCGACGCCGCGCGCATGTTGAGCGTGATCACGGCCGGCGCCTCCTCGACTGCGCCCTTGATGTAGCCGGCATCCAGCTCCTGGGCGTGCGCGGCAGGCGCCGCGCGGCGCAGATATTCGGCACGCAGACTCTCGGGCGTATAGACCTGCCGGTCGCCGAGCGTGGCGCCGCCGGGCTGGACATAGTCGATCCGGCCCACCGCATCGGCGATCGCGAGCCCGTGAAGGGTCTTGCGTACCGGAATAACCACCCCGACGTCGAACAGCGGCAGCAGGAACGCCGCAGCGATCAGATCGGCGATATGGCGCGCATCGAGGCTGTCGACGCAGCAGAACAGCACGTCGCCCTGCGCGGCGGCCAGCACCGCATCGCGCGTGTTGATCGACTCGGCGCAGGGGAGCGCCACGCCCGACCCGCGATAGGCGGTAACCGCATCAGCGAACGCATCGACCTTGAGGCGCGCGGCCTGTGCGTCCGCGATCGTCGTGTTCAGTATGCGGTTCAAGTTCTTGTGCTCGACGCGGTCGAAATCGATGAGCGTAACCCGGCCGAAACCGAGCCGTGCGGCCTGCTCGGCCTGGATCGATCCGGTCCCCGACACGCCGATCACGACGGCGTGCAGTCGACCCAGCTCGGCGGTCATGGCGCCGGTGAACGCCACCGGCTTGTCGATCGGCGCCGCGCAGAAGGCCGCGTCGCCCCACCAGAACGCGATGTCATCGCCCGCGCAAGTGACCAGATCGACCGGCGCGGCCACGAGGTCGGAGGCGTAGAGCCGTGCCCGCACCGCGCCGTCCGGCGTCATGATCGCCGATCCATGCTGCTCGCCATAAGCCTGGAACAGGGCCGGGATGGTGACGCGGTCGCTGGCGTCGTCGATCTCCGAAAAGGCGAACAGGCCGCCGGGATGCGAATGGAGCAGGACGATGGCGAGCGCTTCGCTCTCGCCGCGATCGATCGCCTGCTCGAGATAGATGCCGGGCCAGGTGATAGCGTCCCGCTCGCGCCGCGCGCATTCGGCATGCGGCACTAGGAGGACGTCCCGCACGACGAGCTTGAAGCGCGGCCCCGGGGTGGGCGCGCACAGCAGTATGGCGGCCGCCTCGCGGCCATCGCCGGGAAAGAGATGGTCGTGGAGCCTGCCGTGCTGCACGCCGGCGATCGAGAGCGTCGAGCGGGGGATCATTCGCCGACCTCCTTGGCCAGCGCGGCTTCGACGAGCCCGAGCTGCGTCACGACATTGTCGGTAGCCGCGTCCCAGGGTGCCGACGGCCCGCGATGCCGCGACCAGCCGTGAAACTCGACGCCGAGCAGCGTTCCGCGCAGCTGCGTGCTCGGGATTTCGCGCCCCGACGCGAGCGAGAGCGGTGGATAGGCATAGAAGCCATAGATCGCAGCGCCAGGATAGGCGGGCGGGATCTCCAGCGCGAGGCGCACCTGGGTCTTGGTATAGCCGGTGGGCACCCGGTAGCCATGAATCAGCAGCCACCGGCGGTCCGCCTCGACGATCGTCTCCCACCTCAGACCGAGCCGGTCGAGATACGCTGTGTCGACGTCGAGCAGCGCGAATTCGCGGTGAGGCGCCGGCGGCGCCTCACCATTGTCGACATTCTTCGGAGTCAGCCGGAGCTTTTCGATGCCCGGCGTATCTAGATCGAGCACAGTATCGAGCTCGACCGGCTGCTTGGGCTGGCCGACCACCTTGAAGAACATGTGCCACGGCTTGGCCGTGTCGAAGCCGGCCTGCTCCATCGCGTCGCGCACCGTGATGGTCGACTCGGCGACATCGATCACGACGCCGTGGACATTGAGCTTCCATACCGCCTTGCGGGCGATGAAGGATTCGGTGCCTTCGGGGTCGAGATCGACGAGATCATGATCGTGGATGCGACGGTCGGGCCGATCGACCTGCTCGAGATAGATCGCCATGTCCGGGGGCACTGCGCCCAGCTTGCGGATCAGCCCGCCGGTCACCACCCGGCACGGCCATTCGAACCGGTTACCGCTCAGCTTGAAGAAATAGAGCCGATCGGAAGCGACGATCACGAAGCGGCCGTCCTGGTGCCGCAGATCGACCGGCTTTTCCGATTCGACCAGGTCGAGCGCCCCGTCGGCACCGACCTGCAGCACCACAGCATCGTCGGGGGGCTTGAAGCCCGCCGCGCGCGCCAGCTGCAAGCCGGTAGGCGTGAGGTCGTCGATCTGGACGGTACGGTAGGTCAACGACGCATCGGCGACTTCGATGCTGTAACGGTCTTCGCCACGGCGGAGCGCGGCTTCTGCAATCTGGGACATTCGAACAACTCCGTTGCGTGCCGGCGCCCTTGCCGGTGTCGCTAATATTGCTACGCACGCTAAGTTCGTCAAGCATAAACTTAGCAACGCTTGACGTTCTTAGCAAATTGCGCTAGGAGTCATGTGTCGGATTGCGAGTCCGGCGCACTCGAGCAAGGAGGCCAGATGAGCGATGAGAAAACTACCGATGCGGGGAGGCCGGACGCACTGGGCCGATATCTTAAAAGTGTTCGGCTCGGCCTCGATCTGTCGCTCCGGGACGTCGAAGAGGCGACTGGGAAAGAAGTAAGCAATGCATATTTGAGCCAGTTGGAAACTGGCAAGATCAACAAGCCTTCGCCCCATATTCTGTATGCTTTGTCGACCGCGCTTGGGGTGCCGTATGAGACTCTGATGGAACGCGCGGGATATATTGCTCCCTCGAGGGACCGGGCCGAGGGCGCCAAACACGGACGAGCCGCGACCTTCGCGATCGATAATCTTACTCAGGACGAGGAGCAGGCCTTGCTGGACCATCTCGCTTATATCCGCTGGCACCGCAATAAATGACCCAGCGGCCGGACGACTGCAGCCTGACCCCGGTGCAGTTGGCGAAAATCCGCAAGGAGGCCGAGCGCGCGCTGCGAGAAGCAGGGGCGCTCGGCGTGCTTCCCACGCCGATCCACGACATCCTCGCCGTCGCGAAAGTCGAAGAGGTCAAGGAGGACGTGCTCAGCGAGGGCTTTCTTGCAAAAATGCGCCACAAGGCGGGCGACGCCATCAAGCGTGCTCTGTCTAAGGTCATGGGGCTGTTCGATGCCGCGGCCGGCCTGATCTTCCTCGACCAGCTGCTGGTGCCAGTGAAGAAGCGCTTCGTTACCCTCCACGAAGCCGGCCACGGCTTTCTTCCGTGGCAGCGCGCGATGTACAAGCTGGTCGAGGATTGCGACCAGGCCCTCGATCCGCAAGCCGCCGACCTTTTCGACCGCGAAGCGAATGTGTTCGCATCCGAGGTCCTGTTCCAGAATGACGCGTTCCATCACATGGCCGCCGACGAGAAGTTCAGCATCTGGACTCCGATCAAGCTGGCCAAGAAGTTCGATGCGTCGCTTTATTCGTCGATCCGGCAATATGTCTCCAAGCACGACAAGTGCTGCGTCGTCCTCGTGCTGAACCCGCCCGAATTGATCGAAGGCGACGGATTTCGATGCACGCTTCGCCGGGTTATCGCGTCGACCAGCTTTCTTGCCGCGTTCGGCGAGCACCCCTGGCCCGCCGTTTACACGCCCGACGACGAAATCGGGCGCTTCATCCCGGTGGCGGGGCGCAAGTCATCGGGCAAGCGCCAGACCGCGCTGGTCGATCGCAATGGCAATCGGCACGATTGCGTCGCCGAATCCTTCACGCAGACGCATCAGGTGTTCATCCTGATTCATGCGGTAAAAACGCTTGGCCCGCCGCCCTTCCTGCTGCACGCGGCCTGATTCCCATAAATTATTAGCGCTCCATTGATGTCCTAAGCGCGGTCGGCGGCGAAACTGGTTTTTCACAATTAGTAATGGCACCTCGCGCCGGTAACTCCGCGCGACCGCGTCCTATTTCGCCCGGCTGCGCCGGTCGTCACCGAGCCCCTCGCCGGGTCTCGGCCCATCCGGGTGACGGCCGGCCAGGTTGACGGCGGCCTCTGGCCGAACTGAACGAATGAGCGAAATAGGGGAGCCGACATTTGGTCCTGAGCGTCCGCATTTGGGTCATTTCGGCCCCACGAGTGCCGACGCGCTTTGCCAGAGCATATAGGCCGCGACCACAAAGATCAGCCCGGCGAACACCGTCGTCAGCATGCCCTTTCCCGACAAGCGCCCTGCAAGGGCCGTGCCCCCAAACCCGCCCACGAAACCGCCGGCAATAAACACACCCGCAAGCGGCCAGTCGATCAGGCCCGACCAAGCATAGTTGGCGGCCGTCGTCAGGCCAAAGGCGGTTACCGCGATCAGGCTGGTGCCGACCGCGTTAATGATCGGCATGCAAGTCGACGCTACCAGTCCGGGCACGATCAGGAAGCCGCCACCGATCCCGAAAAAGCCCGAGAAGATGCCGGTTCCGAGGCCGTAGCCGAGCACCTCGGGCGCATTTTCGCGGGTGCATTCGGCATCCTCGACACCTTTGTTTTTGCGCCCCCGCAGCATCACGATGCCGACCACAATCATCACGATGGCGAACAGAAACAGCAGTTTATGCCCGTCAAACGCCTTGCCCGCAGTCGATCCCGCAAGCGCGCCGAGGATGCCCGCGCTGGCATACATCAATCCACAGCGCCATTTGACGGTCCCGGCGCGAGCGTGGCTGGCAAGCCCGGTCGCTGCATTGACGGCAACAGCAAGCGCGCTGGTGCCGATTGCGACATGCGGACTGGTGATGCCGACCAGATAGACCATTAGCGGCACCGCAAGGATCGACCCGCCGCCGCCGACCAGCCCGAGCGTGAAGCCTACCAGCATGCCTGACAGCGCGCCGAGGACATATTGAGTGGTGTCGAGCACCGCCATCAGACCGTATCGAGCGGTATCTTGAGGTAGCGTGTGCCGTTCGCCTCGGGCTCGGGCAAATGCCCCGCGCGCATGTTGACCTGGATCGACGGCAGGATCAGGCGCGGCATGTCGAGCGTCGCATCGCGCGCCGTGCGCATCGCGACAAAGCCGTCCTCTTCGATGCTGTCGTGGACATGGACATTGCTATCGCGCTCGGCACCGATCGTCGTTTCCCAGGCGAAGGTGTCGCGACCTGGTGCTTTGTAGTCGTGGCACAGGAACAGCCGGGCCGCGCGCGGGAGCGAGAGCAGCCGCCGGATCGAGCGAAAAAGCTGCCGCGCATCTCCCCCTGGGAAGTCCGCCCGCGCGGTCCCGAAATCGGGCATAAAAATCGTATCGCCGGGGAAAACGGCATCGCCGATCACATAGGCAAGATCGGCGGGCGTATGGCCTGGCACATGGAGGACAGTCGCTGTCAGCTTGCCGATCGTGAAGCTGTCGCCGTCGTCGAACAGATGGTCGAACTGCGATCCATTACGCTGGAAATCACTGCCTTCGTTGAACAAGCTGCCGAAGCTTTGCTGAACCGCGATAATGGCACGCCCGATCGCAATCTTGCCGCTCAATTGCTGCTGGAGATAGGGTGCCGCCGAGAGATGATCGGCATGCGCGTGCGTCTCAAGCAGCCATTCCACGCTCAGCCCTTGGGCGCGAACATAGGCAATGATCGCGTCGGCGCTTTTGTGCCCAGTGCGCGCCGAAGCGGGATCGAAATCGAGCACCGAATCGATGACCGCCGCCACCCGTGTCGCAGGATCATGGACGACATGGCTGGCGGTGAACGTGACTTCGTCGAAAAAGCTATGCACGACAGGGCGTGGGGTATCGCCGATGAGGCTGGCGGTGATCTGCGCAGTGGCACTGGCGACGACGAGATCGTTTGACGCAGTTGCCATGACATATTCCTATGATTTCACGATTACGTGTATGATATAATCGTGTAACCGTATTGCGTCAATTGTTGCGCCGTGGCATATTTCTCCTTTAGCGAACGGAAGGCTATGGAATTGAACGATCAGACTGGGCTACGGACACCATGTGGGCCGGCAAGGCTCGGCGACACGCTACCCAATTTCACGGCGCGCACCACGCAGGGTGTCAAGTCGCTTACTGACTTTCGTGGAAGGTGGTTGATCCTCTTTTCGCACCCGGCTGATTTCACGCCGGTTTGCACGAGCGAATTCGTCGCGATCATGCGTGCGGCGGACCGATTTGCGGCGCTCGATTGCCAATTGATGGCGCTGTCGGTCGACAGCCTGTTCTCGCACTTCGCCTGGATCAAGGCGATCCAGGAAAAGTTTGGCGTGAAGGTTAGCTTCCCTTTGATCGAGGACCCGACGCTGGAGGTCGCGCGCGCCTATGGCATGGTCGGCGCCGACGCGCTGGATGCGTCATCGGTGCGCACAACCTATTTCATCGATCCCGAAGGGCGGCTGCGGGCGTCGACCTGCTATCCCTCGACCGTCGGCCGCTCGGTCGAAGAAATGCTGCGGCTGTTGGCCGCGCTTCAGCGCACTGATGCTCAATCGGCGTTGGTGCCGGCCGAATGGACGCCCGGCGATGACTTGCTCGCCGTGCCAAGTCAGGCGCTGGCCGATGTTTTCGCGGCAGATAGCGCGACCGACTGGTTCTACGCGCCTGTGAAGGATGAAGGCTGATCATGCCCATCAATCTGAGCGCCCTCGATATAGAAGCACCTGCCGAACTGCTCCGCGCCATCGCTCACGCCGTGCGGCTTGACCTGCTGCGCACGCTGACCAGCGGCGAACGCAGCGTCAGCGACCTTGAAGCGGCGACCGGCATTGTCCAGCCAGGCCTGTCGCAACAGCTCGGCATCCTGCGCAAGGCCGATCTCGTCCTCACCCGGCGCGAAGCGAAACAGGTATTCTACCGCATCAACCACGCGCGCTTCGCCGAACTCAGCACCTTGCTTGATGCCTTCGCCGATACCGTCGCCGTGCCGCGCCATGCGGCACTCGCTGATCGGATGGCCAGCGGCGGCGGCGCAGCGATGTTCGCGCGGGTCGAGTAGCGGGTTAGCGGGCGGTCGCCCTCGCTTGACGCTGTTACGGCTTTGCCGCAGCGGTCTTGATGCCATCGCCCAGTAAATCGCCATCGACCTGCTGCCCGTAATAGTCGCCCTTGGCATGGAATCGCTTCCTTACCTCTTCGATGCTGCCGGTCTCGCGCGGGTCACGCGGTCGTTCGCGGCTATTGATATAGGCGGCGACGTCCCATGCTTGCTGGTCGGTCAGGCTATATCCCTGGCCGAGCGGCATGTTCGCCTTGATGAAGGCAGCGGCATTGGCGACCTTTCCCATCCCAGCGCCCCAGTTGAATGACATCGGCCCCCAAAGCGGCGGAAAGGCATAGCCGCCTGCCTCATTCTTCTGCCCCTGGCCGTCAACGCCGTGGCAGGCCGCGCAACTCTCGGCGAACACCTTGGCACCGCGAGCAGGATCGTGCCCGAGGGTCGTCGGCTTGAGGTCGATGAATCCCTTGCCGGGCAGGTCCACCCCGGTCGGCGCGCCTTTGGCCAACCAGAAGAAATAGATTTGCAGATCGCGGTAGATCGGGTCGGCTGGCGGGGGCGCTCTGCCGCTGGGAGAGGCCGGTGCGTTCATCGAATAGGTGAAGCAATCGCGGATGCGATCCTCCATCGTGTTGATCTGGTCGTTCTTCGCGCGATAGGCGGGGTAGGCGCCCCATGCCGCCCACATCGGCGAGGCATTCGCAAGCCTGCCGGCGTCGAGATGGCAATTGCCGCAAGACAGGCCATTGCCGACATGGTCGCCGGCATGGGCGCGGGTCTGCAGGAATATCTGCTGGCCGCGCCGGATCGCGGCGCCCGCAGGACCGTCCGGAATCGCAGTGTCGGGTGGCGACGTGAAGAATGCTGAAACGGTTGGCGTCGCTGTTGTTGGGGCGGTGGGAGCATTGGCGGCGCTGCGCCGGCCGATCATGTACATGCCCGCGCCGACAATGATGATCGCGAACAGCGTCACCGCCCAGATAAGGAAAGGTCGCCCCGATGGCCGCTGGGGCGCGTCACTCAATCCTTCGTGCATCGATCGTCCCTGGTCAGTCCGTCCACCCGATCCGGGCGGCCTCTCACGCCTCATTCGGGCAGCAGGGCCCAGCCACGCATTTGCAGGTTCGCCATGGTCGTCATGGCCGAGACGTCAACCCGGACGCCGCTTGCGACGTCCTTTACTTCATATTTGTGCGCATGCAGGGCCTGCCCGCAAACCGCGACGATGACACCCGCCGCCCGCAACTTGGCGATCAGCGCGATGTTGGGGTTGTTCGGCGCCTTGGTCTGGGCAGCATATAGGGCGTCGTTGGTGATGATCTGGGTGGCGGGACCATAGAGGATCGCGACGATATCGCCCTGTTTCACATGGACGCCGTCGGCAGCGAGCAGGTTGAGGAAGCGCGCAACGCGTTCGAGCGAAGCGTTGGGCTTGGCTGGATCGGCGCTTGCCTTCGTCACGGGAAACACGACTCGGTAGCGCAGCGCCGGATCAGGCCGCTCCATCGCCCCCTCGGTCGGGAAGGCCGCACCAAAGGATTCGATCGCCGGGGCGCGGTGCTGCTGCGCAAAGCCGGGGGCTGCCGTAGCGAACGTCACCAGCGCGGCGACAGCAAACCATAGTTTCATCGAGCTCTCCCTTAATTCAGTGCCAACGATTCAAATCGCGTGAACCTAGCTAACGCCCACGCTCGCTACCCAGCGCGTAATTCCCGCCTTGTCCATTGCGCCAGCCTGCCGGGCGATCTCGACGCCGCCTTTGAACAATATCAAGGTCGGGATCGAGCGGATTGCGTAGCGCCCGGCCAGCACCTGCTCGGCTTCGGTATCCACCTTGAGCAGCCGTACCTTTGGGTCGAGCTCGGCTGCCGCTGCGGCGAAAGCCGGAGCCATCATGCGGCATGGCCCGCACCAACTCGCCCAGAAATCGACCAGCACCGGGCCGCTGCTCCGTGTGACCATCTTGTCGAACAGCGCCTTATCGGTGTCGATCGGTGCGCCGCGCCTCGGGGACGCGGTTGAGCGCCTGGCAGTGCGGGCAGACGAGGATTGCACTGCTCATCCGGGCTCTCCTGCGATGCGTCCGCTATAATCGCATAAAGCTGCGATGATGCCCGCGACTTGCGCATCGACCAGTTGGTAGAAGCGCGACTGGGCCTCGGCGCGCACGGTGACCGTCCCCGCCTCGCGCAGTACCGCTAGATGCTGCGATACGCTCGATTGGGACAGGCCGGTCAGCGTGACGAGCTCGCCGACCGAAACCTCGCCATCGGTCATCCGGCAAAGCATGATCAGGCGATCGCGGTGTGCGAGTAGCCGCAGACGTTCGGCGACATGCGCGGCATTGTCGTGCAGCGCGGCGATGGGTCCGGTAAAGTTCATGCCGCCACTGTTGCGGGCCGACCGTCATCGCGCAAGACGATGTAGATCGCCGGGATTACCAGCACCGTCAGCAAGGTGGAGGATGCCAGGCCAAACAGCAGCGAGATGGCGAGGCCCTGGAAGATTGGATCTGTCAGGATAACGCCTGCGCCGATCATGGCTGCCGCTGCCGTCAGCGCGATCGGCTTGAAGCGGATCATGCCCGCTTCGAGCAGCGTATCGCGCAGCGACTTGTCGGGCGCGCGGGCGTGGTTGATGAAATCGACCAGCAGGATCGAATTGCGCACGATGATACCGGCCAGCGCAATGAAGCCGATCATCGACGTCGCGGTGAAGGGTGCCGAGAAGAGCATATGGCCGATGACAATGCCGACCAGCGTGAGTGGAATTGGCGTCAGAATCACCAGCGGCAGCTTGAAATTGCGGAATTGGCCGACGACCAGCACATAGATGGCGAGCAACGCGACCCCGAACGCCGCGCCCATATCGCGGAAGGTGACCCAGGTGATCTCCCACTCGCCATCCCAGAGAAGCGCAGGCTTGCTCTCATCGTCGGGTTGACCATTGAGGCGGATCTCGGGCTTGACCAGGCCGTGGGCCTGCCAGTCGAACTTGTTCACCGCGTCATCGACCGCGAGCATGCCGTAGATCGGCGCTTCGTAGCGCCCGGCGAGCTCGGCGGTCACCATTGTAGCGCCGCGCCCGTCACGGCGGAAGATGCTTTGCCCGCCGGGCTGCATCTTCGCCTCGACCAGTTCGCCGAGCTGGATGAGTTGCGGGCCGCCCGGCCCTTGCGTCACAGCCACCGGCGTGGCGGCAAGCGCCTGGCTCCAACTGCGCTGCGATTGATCGAGCGCGATCTGGATCGGCAGCGGATCGCGCCCGCCGCGGGGAGCGTAACCGACGATCTGATCGCCGAGCAGCGCGCCAATGCTGTCGAACAGCTGGCGTTCGGACAGGCCATATTGGTCGAGCTTGGCGCGATCGGGGATCAGGCGGAGCTCGGGTCGCGGATCGCCGAAGCTGTTATCGACGTCGACAATATATGGCACCGATTTGAAGATCGCCTCTAGCTGGGTTGCCGTCGCGCGACGGACCGCTTCGTCCGGGCCATAAATTTCGGCAAGCAGGGTCGCCAGAACCGGCGGGCCAGGGGGTGTCTCGACGACCTTGATCGAGCTGCCTGGGGGTAGCGGCACAGCCTTCAGCTTTTCGCGTAGGGCCACTGCGATCGTATGGCTTGCGCGCGCCCGATCTTCCTTGGGGGCGAGCGTGACCATCAGGTCACCCATTTCGGGGTGCGCGCGCAGGAAATAATGGCGGACGAGGCCATTGAAATTGAACGGCGCGGAGGTGCCGGCATAGGCTTCCATCGCCTCGACCTCGGGCACCGTGCGGACGATCGCGGCGCCCTGTTCGAGCGTCCGCGAGGTCGCTTCGAGGCTGCTGCCCTCGGGCAGATCCACGACCAGCTGGACTTCACTCTTGTTGTCGAAGGGCAGGAGTTTGACCGTCACCGCTTTGAAATAGAACATTGAACAGGCGACGAGCGTGGCGATACCGACCGCGATCAGGAACAGCCGCGCGCTCTGCTTGGTCGCGATCACGCGGCTCGCGACGCGGGCGTAGAGCAGGCCGAGTTTGCCGCCATGATGGTCAGGATGGGCGTGGCCGTCGCTGGTTGCCGAGCGGGCGAAGCGAATCATCAGCCAGGGCGCTATGATGACGGCGACGAAAAAACTGAACACCATCGCGGCAGACGCATTGACCGGGATCGGTGCCATATACGGCCCCATCAGCCCGGAGACGAACAGCATCGGGAGAAGCGCGGCGACCACGGTCAAGGTGGCGACGATCGTCGGATTGCCGACTTCCGACACGGCATCGACCGCCGCATCGATGCGACTGCGGTCATCCTTCATTGCCCAGTGGCGCGCGATATTCTCGATCATGACGATCGCATCATCGACCAGGATGCCGATCGAAAAGATCAGCGCGAAGAGGCTGACGCGGTTGATCGTAAAGCCCATCAGCTTGGAGGCAAACATCGTCAACAGGATGGTCGTCGGGATGACGATCGCGGTGACGCCCGCTTCGCGCCAGCCGATCGCAAAACCGATCAGGATGACGATTGAGACGGTCGCGAGCGCCAAGTGAAAAAGCAGCTCGTTCGCCTTGTCATTGGCGCTTGCGCCGTAATTGCGCGTGACGGCGACATCGACACCGGCGGGGATCAGTGATCCCTTGAGCGCTGCCACTCGCGCGACGACGCCGGTCGAAACATCGACCGCGTTGGCGCCTGCGCGTTTGGCGATGGCGATGCTGACGGCGGGGGCGCGGTTCCAGCCCTTGCCCTCGCTGCGCGACCAGCGCCAAGCACGCGCCTGATCCTCGGTCGCGGCCTGCTGAACGCTGGCGACGTCGCGCAGATAGACGGGTGCACCGCTGACCGATCGCACGATTAGCGCGCCGACATCGGCGGCGCTGCCCAATGTCTGGCCGGCGATGACGCTCGCGGCCTGTCCATTTTCGCGGACCGTGCCGGCGGGAAAGGAGCGATTGGCCTGCGATGCGGCATCGATCACGCTGCCGAGCGGCACTTGGTGCAGTGCCAGTTTCGCCGGATCGGGCGCGATGCGAATCGCCTCGCGCTGGCCGCCGACGATGAAGCTCAAGCCAACATTGTCGACCTTGGCAATTTCGGTGCGTAGCCGGCCAGCAAGCTGCAGAAGCGACTGATCGTTCCAGACGCCCGGCACGCCAGGCTTGGGCGACAGCGTGAGGACCACGATCGGCACGTCGCTGATGCCGCGCACCGTCACCTGAGGCGGGGGGATGCCAACCGGGATACGGTCGATATTGGCATTGAGCTTCTCATCGATCCGGGTTGCGGCATCCTCGGGGTTGGACCCGACGAGAAAGCGCGCGGTGACGAGCACGCCATTGTCCTCGGCCTGGGCATAGACATGCTCGACCCCGTCGACCGACTTGACGATCGTTTCGAGCGGCTTGGCGACGAGTTCGACCGCGTCCGCGGCGGACAGACCTGGTGCCATCACGCGGATATCGACCATCGGCACGCTGATCTGCGGTTCTTCCTCGCGCGCAATCGTGAAGGTCGCGAGTAGCCCCACCAGGATCGCGGCGAGCAGGAACAAAGGCGTCAGCGGCGACTGGATCGTCGCGCGGGTGATCCGACCCGAGATACCGAGGCTCATTTCGAAGGCGCCGCGATCAGCGTATCGCCGGGGGTGACGCCTGACAGGATCTCGACTTTGCCCAAGTCGCCCGACGTAGCTGTCTGGACCGGGACGCTCGCGGCGCTGCCATCCGCGGCTAGGATGGTGACGGTGTCGATGCCGTAGGCGCGGGTGACGTAGCTGGTCGGCACGATCAGCGCGCGCCGCGTGCCGGTCTCAACCTCCGCAGCGAGACGGCGGCCGATCAGGCTGTTGTCGATGCCGCTCATCGTAGCATCGGCGGTGATCTGGCCTGCCTGGACCGAGGGATAGACACGGACCACAGCACCGGTTCGGCGATCGGCGCGGACTCGCGACCCTGCATGGACCTGACTTGCAAGCGATTCGGGGAGAGTCAGGCGCAGAACGGTATCGCCGGCCGTTATCGTGGCGATGACCATGCCCGGCGCGACGGCCGCGCCGGCGGGAATGTCGGCGCGCAAAACGCGACCAGATGCGGGGGCGATGACGACGCCTTGCCCGGCGACCGCACCGACCGCCGATTGCTGCGCTTGCGCCGCACGGATCTGGGCATTGGCGGCCGTTGCGACGGCCTGTGCCTGATCGAGCCGCGCTTTCGCGTAAACGCCATTTTCGTAGAGGAACCGGACGCGCGAGAGATCGGCCTGTGCCTGGGCGGCCTGCGCCTGCGCGGCCGCCGCCTGCGCCCCGAAGGCAGCGGATTGCGGTCCGAGCTGGCTGTCAATGATCCGCCCGATCGCCTGCCCCTTGCGCACCAGATCGCCGGCGCGGACGTTGAGCGTGGTCAGGATGCCGGGAATGCGCGCGATTGCCTGCGCCTGATCTACGGTCGCGATTTCCGCGCTCACCGATTTCCAGTCGATGGTTTCGGTGGCGACGACCTTGAGCCTCGCCCCGGCGGGCGCGGCGACCTTTGCAGCTGGCGCTTCGGGCGCGCTGCCGCAGGCGGCAAGCGGGAGGATCGCCAGCAACAAAGCTGCGATACCGGGCTGAGGGCGGGACATGCTTGGGGGCTCCCTATTTCTCGACCGGTAGGCCGGCCGACGTCCAAGCGCCGAAACCTCCGGCAAGATGCGTATCGACACTGGATTTGGACGCAGCGCAGCGATCGAGCGCCATCGCCGATCGTTTGCCGCCTGCGCAGGACAGGATCAGCGCCTTGCCACCGGCATCAGGCAGCGCTGCGGGATCAAAGCGCGATAGCGGCAGATTGCGCGCGCCGGGGATGTGTCCGGCGGCGAATTCATTGGGCTCGCGAACATCGACAACGATCGCCGTACCTTCGCGTAGCAGCGCTTGCAGTTCGACCGGGCTGACGTCGCGATGCGCAGGCTTGCGCGAGAATCCAAACATGTCGGCACCTCTTTAATTTTCTCGATTGCACATATCGTGTAATGATTATATGCGTCAACCCATATCGAGTGAGAGGAACCGGAAATGTCCGAATCGCATGTCGTTGTGCTGGGCGCTGGCTTGGGCGGCACGATTGCCGCTTATGAAATTCGCGCTGCTCTGAAGGGAAAGGCGCGCATTACCGTCATCAACAAGGGCGAGGATTACTGGTTCGTTCCCTCAAATCCCTGGGTTGCTGTGGGTTGGCGCGAGCCGGAAGCGCTTCGCGTGCACCTGCCCCCTGTCATGGCCAAGCACGGCATTGCCTATACCGGCATCGGCGCTCGCAAGGTGCATCCCGAGTCGAACCGGATCGAACTCAACGATGACTCGTTTATCGATTATGATTATCTTGTTATCGCCACTGGACCCGAGCTTGCCTATGACGAGATCGCGGGATTCGGCCCTGATCATCATACCGTGTCGATATGTGAAACCGCGCACGCTGTTGCGGCCCATGCGAAGTTCGAGGAACTTTGCGCCAATCCGCGCCCGATCGTGGTCGGCGCCGCCCAGGGCGCATCGTGCTTCGGCCCGGCTTATGAGATGGCGATGACGCTCGATACCGAGCTTAAGAAGCGCAAGATTCGTGACAAGGTGCCAATGACTTTCGTCACGCCCGAGCCCCATGTCGGCCATCTTGGCCTCGACGGCGTCGGGGACACCAAGGGTCTTCTCGAAAGCGAGATGCGCAACCGTCATATAAAATGGATCACCAACGCCAAGGTGACGAGCGTCGACGATGGGATGATGCACGTCACCGAAGTCAACGACGACGGTAGCGATAAGAAGACCCATGATCTGCCGTTCGGCTGGGGCATGCTGATGCCCCCGTTCCGGGGCATCGAGGCAGTGCGCGGCGTCGAGGGTCTGTCCAACCCGCGCGGCTTCATCCTGACCGACAAGCATCAGCGCAACCCCACCTATCGCAATGTTTTCGCGCTCGGCGTGTGCATCGCGATTCCACCGACGGGCCCCACACCCGTGCCGGTCGGCGTGCCCAAGACTGGCTTCATGATCGAATCGATGGTGAGCGCGATCGCTGCCAATCTTAAGCAGATTCATGAAGGCAAGGAGCCGACCAACGAAGCCACCTGGAACGCCATCTGTCTCGCTGATTTTGGCGACGGTGGCGTGGCATTTGTCGCGCAGCCGCAAATTCCGCCACGCAACACCAATTGGTCCTCGAGCGGAAAATGGGTGCATTTGGCCAAAATCGGCTTCGAGAAATACTTCCTACGCAAGGTGCGGCTGGGCGAAAGCGAGCCCTTTTACGAAAAGCTCGCGCTGCACGTTCTCGGCATCAAGAAACTGCATTTCGACAAATGAAGGAATTCGTCATGAACCTCGATCGAGCTGTCTTGGCTTTCGCGGGCTTGATTGTGCTGGTCAGCGCCGTCCTCGCCGTCACCGTTTCGCCGTGGTGGATCGCGCTGACCTTGTTCGCCGGGGCCAACATGTTGCAGGCAAGCCTCACGGGCTGGTGTCCAGCAGCCATGATCTTCAAGGCGCTCGGCGTCCGCGCCGGGACAGCGTTTCGATAATCATGCGGCTGCCTATCGCCTTTCAACTGGCAGCGAGCGCCGCGATGGTGGCGCTTGCTGCTCCGGCCGCAGCGCAAAGCCTCGACGTCGTGATTGCCGAGGCCATGGCGAGGTCTCCGTCACTCGAAGGTGCGCGAGCACGCGCTGAGTCGGCGCGTGCCGGCGTCAATGCTGCCAGGGCCGAACGCGCACCTTCTGCCGCGCTTGAGGGCCAGATTGGCGTCGGGCGGATCGACCCGCAGGGATTTTTTGGGCTCACAGCCGACGATGTCATACCGCGATCGGCACGTGCCACGGTTGAACTGCCGCTGTTCACCGGCGGGCGCATCAACGCCGCGATCCGCCAGGCGACCGGCGGCGCTGAGTCGGCCGACCAACAGGTTCGGATGACCGCGCTCGAACTGCGCGTCCGGGTCGTTCAGACCTATGTGCAGGCGATCGCTGCCCGACAGCTGATCGCGCGCTACGATACGCTTAACCGCGCGCTCGACGAGGCGCTTCGCCAGGCGCGGCTCAAGTTCAAGGCCGGCGAAGGCACATCGACCGAGACCGCCCAGGCCGAGGCGCGCCGCGCCGAGGCCGAAGCCGGGCTTTCGGGTGCTAGGGGTCAATTGGCCGGGGCTATGGCGCAACTCGCGGCGCTCGCGGGCCATCCAGTGACGCTCGACGTTGAGTTGCCCGGCGCACCCCAAATCCCTCCATCGAGTGACGCAGCGATCGCGATGGCGTTGAAGGACAATCCAGCGATTCTCGCTGCGCTTCGCCAGATCGATGCGGCGCGCGCCAAGAGCGACGGCGTGCGCGCCGAGCGATTGCCGACCGTCGGTGCCTATGCCGAAGCGGCCAGCGTGCGCGATCAGTTTTTCCCCGGCTACAAGGCCGACAGTGCTTCGGTGGGCCTGCGCGCGCGCTGGACCATTTTCAGTGGCGGGCGCATCGGTGCCAAGGCAAGCGGCGCTGCCGCCGACCTTCGCGCGGCCCAAGCCGATGCCGACAATGCCCGGCTCGTCGTCGAGCAACAGGCCGTTGTTGCCTTTGAAGACGTCACAACCGCGCGCGCCGTTTTATCGGCGAGCGAAGCGCGGCTGACCGCAAGCGAAGCTGCTTTGCGCGGCACGGCGCTGGAAGTGAAGGCCGGGGCAAAGCCGCAGCTTGCCCAGCTGGACGCAGAGCGAGAGGCAATCGAGGCACAGGCTGCGCGGGCGGAGGCAGGCGGACGGGTATTGGTAGCTGCATACCGCCTGCGCGCGATCGCGGGCATGGATTAGATGCAGGCCGCTATCGGCCTCGCTGGATGACGACGCCCTTCACTGTTGGGCAATTTCTCGGCGTGTTCGCCGCCTACAACGCCGCGATATGGCCAGCGGAGCTTGGTGCTTATGCGATTGGGCTGGTCGCCGTCGCTGCGCTTTGGCTAGCGCAACCCAAGGCAGCTCGGATCATCCCGGCAATCCTTGCCGTCATGTGGCTGTGGAATGCGGTCGGCTATCAATATCTGTTCTTTTCGCGGATCAACCCCGCGGCGACAGTCTTTGCAGCCCTGTTCGCAGCCGAGGCTGTGCTGCTTGCTATGAGCGCCATCTCAAGCCGCGCACTGTTCTCGCCGCCAAGCCGAAGCCTGAAGTCGGCGATCGGGGCTTTCTTCATCGCCTACGCCTATTTGATTTATCCTGCGCTGGGCTACTTGGCGGGGCATGGCTTCATGGCAGGGCCGATGTTCGGGGTCGCGCCGTGCCCTACCGTCATTTTTACGATCGGGTTGCTGCTGATGGCCCGGGGTCGCTGGGCTATCTGGCTTTCGGTTATTCCAATCCTCTGGTCCTTAATTGGCCTAGCAGCGGCTTTGCAACTCGGGATCCTCGAGGATTTCGGACTGCCGATCGCCGGGCTTGCGCTCTTGCTTGCGATCAAAACCCGGCCCAGCATCGCTTGAGCCGCTGTGCTGGTATGGCCGGTCCGCGTTGACTTTCGACTAGCCTCGATGGCGATCAAGGCAGCGCATGAAGGCCGGTAAATGGCGATCGCGCGAGGCCGCCTGCAGCCGTTCCAGCACCTCGCGGGCCTGGACATCCGTCACGTTCGGCAGCAATTTATCGTAGAGCGCTATGTTTTCCACCTCGGCAGCAATCGCGTCGCGACAGGCATCTTGGAGCGTTTCCGGTGCCGCGACCTTGCCCGCCCAGCGATTCGGAATAGGGACAAGTCCGAGCCGCGCGCATTGGCCAAGCAATGCGTCCGCATGTCGACGCTCGGCCTCGACGATATTGATGAACGGGCGCACCGGACCGAAACGCTCGATAACTGCGGCATAGGTCGCCTCGGCCTTGTATTCGTCGTCGAGGGCATCGCCAAGGATTGCTGCAAGGCTGGTCGACGTGTCGAGGCTCCCAAATCGCGATGGCGTGTTTCGGGTCATGGCTGGGGACGCGACGTCGCGGCTACGCTGGCAGGAAGGATCGGTATCACAACGCTTGGCTGTACCCCGTTCAAGCTGCCGAGAAACGCCGTGATATGATCGACTTCGGGCGTCGCCAGCTTATCACCGAGCTGGGTGTTGCCCATCACCTCGACCGCCTGGCGAAGGTCCCACACCGATCCGGTGTGGAAATATGGCGCGGTCAGGGCAATGTTGCGAAGCGACGGGACTTTGAAATTATAGTCATCGCCGACCAGGCCGGTGACAACCGACCGGCCTTTGTCGCCTGACGGTCGCATCGCCGCTCCCGGCGCGGCCACGACCCCGAATTTGGCATACATCCCGCCACCGACGTTGATGCCGCTGTGGCAAGCGGCACACCCCTTGTCGATAAACAGTTTCAAGCCCTGTTTTTGCGAGGCCGTGAGCGCCTTGGCGTCACCTTTCAGGTAGCGATCAAATGGAGCATCAGGCGTTAGCAATCCAGCTTCAAAAACGGCGATCGCCTTCTGCACATTCACCAAGCTGATCGGATCCGCCTCGCCCGGAAATGCTTTGGCGAACGCATCGCGATAGCCGGGGATACCCTTTAGCTGCTCCGCAACATGCGTTTGCGGCGACGCCATCTCGACCGGATTGACCATCGGTCCGCCTGCCTGCGCCTGCAAGTCGGCGGCGCGCCCGTCCCAGAACTGTGCGGTATTGAAGACAGCGTTCAATACTGTGGGGCATTTCGACCGCCATGCTGCCAGTGATGACCGATGGATGTCGGTTCATTATCGGTCCCGCCTAGACCAATATTGTGACACGAAGCGCAGCTGATGGCGTGGCTTGCCGACAGCCGCGGATCGAAAAACAGCATCTTGCCAAGCGCCAGTTTGGCTGGCGTCGCGTCATTCCCGGGCAGTGCCGGAGCGGTGGCGGGAATGGCTTTGAATAACGTTCGGGCGGTTTCCATAAGGGGTTCGCTCGCGGCTGCCGTCGGGTTCGGCGCAGCGGCGTTACCGACCGGCTGACCGCTGGAAGATTTTTGGTTTTCGCAGCCTGCAAGGGCAACGCTGCAGCAATAACGAGTCCGATGGCGGGCCGCATCATCCGCTACTCCTATCCATGGCTCGGAAGGACGCCGGGCGACGTTTTTGGGGCATTTGGCCCAATAGTTGAACGATAGCGGCGTCGGAACGTTCCACCTTGATACGGATCAAACAGGATAGTCGCGTTCGCTGCGACGTTTAGCGAGCGCAGTCGAAATGTGCGGCACCGTTACCGCGCTGCCCCTGTTTGCATAGGCATGCGCAGAAGGTTTTTCAGGAGTCAGTAATGGTCGAAGACTGGTTGACGTTGATGGGGACCATGAATGGCGCAGTGCGGGATCTTCGCACCGCCTCGCCCGATGTGATGAAGGCGTTTTCGGATATGGCGCGAGCCGCGCACGGCGGTGAAGCACTGGACGGCAAGACGAAGGAACTTGTTGCGCTGGCGATCAGCGTCGCTGTCCGCTGCGATCCCTGCATCGCCTATCATGCCGAGGGAGCCGTGAAGCAGGGCGCTTCCCGCGCTGAAGTTTCGGAAACCTTGGCGATGGCGGTGTACATGGGCGCTGGACCGTCGGTGATGTATGCTGCCAAAGCCCTTGAAGCTGTCGACCAAGTTGCGGGGCGCGAGGCACCCGCTACATAACGGCAATCTAGCCAGAGCCAAACAACACGCCGACCGCGTTATGGTTGACCGACTCGTCGCCATGGGTGCAACCGCGCGCATGGCATTTCGTCTGAATGTTTTTTCTCTCGGTCGCCATCCGATCGTTGTTCGCATCAGGCAGGGACTGCGAGAGAGTGAAGCTGCGCTGATTGCGCTAGCGGCAACCGTTGGTCTGGCGGCGGGCGTACTGACCAATGTGCAGAGCCTGCTCGCACACGGTCTGCAGCAGGTTCTGTATGGCGTCACTCTCAACCGGCTGAGCGCGCTCGGATCGATCCATCACCCTTGGCGGCTGGTTGCGCTGCCGATCGGCGGTGCTGCCTTGGCGCTGATCACCATTGCATTCCGGCAGCGCGACCGTGTGCCGATCGACGTTGTCGAGGCGAATGCGTTGCATGGCGGCCGGATTCCGCTGCGCGATAGCCTGATGATCTCTTGCCAGACCATTCTGTCCAACGGATGCGGTGCATCGGTGGGGCTTGAGGCGGCCTATGCGCAAATCGGCGGTGGCATCGCCTCGCTATTCGGTCAGGGGCTGCGGCTGCGTCGTGCTGACTTGCGCACGTTGGTGGGAGCCGGTGCCGGCGCGGCGGTCGGGGCCGCGTTTGGCGCTCCTTTGACCGGGGCCTTTTACGCATTCGAAATCGTCATCGGTGCCTATAGCCCGGCGGCGATTGCGCCGGTGGCCGCGGCAGCGCTCGCCGCGACCTTCGTGACGCGCACGCTGGGTGTGCCGCCCTATCTCATCGCTTCGGCGGCGGAGCGATCCGTGACAACGGTCGATTATCTGCTTTATGCTGGGCTTGGTATCGCCTGCGCGGTTTTCGGGATTATCGTCATGCGGCTGGTCACCCAAAGCGAAAGGGTGGTGCGTCGGCTGCCGATTGCCGAGCCGTGGCGACCGTTGGTTGGTGGCCTGTTGCTGATCCCAATTGCTTTGGTTTCGCCGCAATCGTTGTCGGCGGGCCACGGTGCGCTTCATCTCGACCTGGTGCTTCATTTGTCGGTTGAGTTTCTTGCCGCCGTGTTGTTCCTGAAGCTGGCGGCCTCGGTGGTCTCGCTCAGCTTCGGTTTTCGCGGTGGGCTTTTCTTCGCGTCGCTGTTCATGGGGGCGCTATTTGGGCAGCTCTATGCCGAACTCATCAATGCCGTCGGCATTGGCGTAACGCTCGACGTCAATGACGCAGCTCTGGTCGGCATGGCCGCATTGAGCGTGTCGATCATCGGCGGGCCGATGACATTGTCGCTGCTCATTCTGGAGACCACCCACGACTTTTCGCTGACAGCGGTGGTCATTACCGCTGCCCTAGTTGCCAGCGCGTTCACGCGAGAGCGGTTTGGCTATTCCTTCTCGACCTGGCGACTGCACGTGCGCGGCAGTGCCGTCCGCAGCCCCCGCGATATCGGGTGGATGCACCGGCTAACGGCGCGCAGCTTGATGCGGCTCGATCCCGTCGTGCTCCCACAGACCACCACGATTGCCGAGTTTCGGCTGCGCGTGCCGTTAGGATCGACCAGCCGGGCGATCGTGGTCGACGACGCCGGCGGCTATTGCGGCATGGTCTTCACCGCCGCGGCTTTCGCCGACGCCGTGGACGTGCAGGCCCCGCTTTCATCGCTCGCCGTCCAGCAATCCTGCTCGGTCGCCCCGACGGATGATATTGCGGCGCTGATGCGCTTGTTCGACGATGCGGGTGCGGATGACATCGCCGTTGTGGACGCGACCGGGCAGGTTCTGGGGGTCGTCACCGAGAAATATGTTCGCCGTCGCTATCTGGGCGAAAGCGAAGCCGAACTCCGTCGGCTGTTCGGAGAATAATTCGACCGATAGCTGCCGCTCAAACGATCAGCGTGTGCCGTGCACGAGGTGGACGCGCGCAGGCAGCCGGACGGCACCATTCGACCAGTGTTGCTCGAACCGCTCCGCTAGCGCCATCGTCGCCCGTTCGATCAGTTCCGGCCCTCGATCGGCCAGCACTTGCGCCACCGACATGCTATCGATCGCGAACTGAGCAGCGGCGTTCGGCTGGAGATCGCCGCCGATGGCGAGGTCGCCGCGCCAGTCCTGCACCTCGCCATGGCGAAAGCCGGCCTCGTTCAGCAACTCCAGCAATGTGCCGACTTCCCCGTAGCGCATCGGTCCGGGCGCATCGACAGGGGGTGGCGGCACATCGACCAGCGCGCTGATCGTTTCGCGGACGATCGCCATCCAGCGATTATCCGCAGGCGGCCCCCAGACGGCAAAGACAAAGCGCCCGCCCGGTGCGAGCAGCCGGGCGATGTTGGCAAAAGCAGCGGGGGGATAGGTGAAAAACATCGTCCCGAACCGCGAGACGATCCGGTCGAAGGGTGTTTCGACCGCCAAGGTGGCGCTATCCCCCACGGCAAAGATTGGGGCAGAATCGACGGACGTGGCGCGGTTCTGGGCGTACATCACCAGCGCTGGTGAAATGTCGTACCCGAACACTGCTGCTCCCGGATCGGCAGCAGCGGCGACGGCCAGGGTCGTGCCACCACCGCCACAGGCAAGGTCGGCAATCCGCCGCGCGCCGCCCAGCGCGAGCAGCTCGATCAATGGTGCATCGACCGGCGCCAACATGGCTTCCATCCGGCCAAGTTGCGCGAGCCATTTCTCGCCACGTGCGCCTGCCCAGTCATCGCTGGTCGGATTTTCGCCGTTGGGCTGACTCGGTTTCATAGCCTTTGCCATTCTCGTTGTTGGGTCGCTTTGACCCGATCTTGCTCGGTCAATCCGATGTCGCTCATCGCCATTGCGGCAGGAATGCCGGAGTCGCTGAGCGATAACGTCGATAGGCGTCGCCATAACGCGCGATCAAGCGCTGCTCCTCGATCCGGCTCCCGATAATCAGGTACAAGGTCACCCAGCAGGCAGTCGCCAAAACAAGCTCGGAACGCGCCATTCCCCACACCACGAGCAGCACCGCCGAATAGAGCGGGTGGCGCATCCACCGATGCAGGCCGCTCACCGCCAATGGTGCAGCGCCTTCGTCGGCGCCGCGCAACTGCGCCGTGCCGATGAAGGCGCCGAGTTGATAGGACCGCAACGCCATCCAGCCAAGCAAGAGCCCTACGATCACCGCGACGTCCATCAACCAACGGAGCGCCAATGGCAGCACGAGCGGTGGTGCGTTGTTCGCAAGCCAACGGCCCGTCGCCAACACGGAGAGCAATGCCAGAATCGCCAGCGCATTATAAACAAGCCGGTGCGCCCGGCCTGCCAACCGACCGATGCCCCGGCGCACATCGGCACCAGCCAGCACGCTATGGCTCAATGCAAAGCCAAGCCACAGCAGGGCATAGATCAGGTGATCAGCAACCGACATTGGCGCGCGCATCCTTCTGCTCGCCGCATATCAGTTTGCGCCTCACGCCGCGAGCGAACGCTTGCTGAAGAACCAGTCGACATAGTCATAGCCTTCGTCGGCGCGTGCATCTGCCGCTTCGACGGTCGCTGGCGGCGGCACGATAACATCCTCGCCGGGCTGCCAGCCTTCGGGGGTTGCGATCTTGTTGGCATCGGCAGTCTGCAGCGCTTCAAGCAAGCGGAGGAACTCAGCGACCGATCGACCATTCGACATCGGGTAATAGACCATCGCACGGACAATCCCTTCGGGATCAATGATGAAGGTCGCACGTACAGCCGCCGTGTCCGACGCGCCGGGATGGATCATGCCATAGGCATGGGCAATCTGCATCGACAGGTCATCGATAATCGGAAAGGTGATATCGACCCCGAACTTGTCCTTGATCGTTCGCACCCAGGCGATGTGCGAGTGGACCGAGTCGATCGACAGCCCGAGCAGGGCACAATTCAATGCTTCGAATTTGGCTGAAGCCTTGGCGAAACCCATGAACTCGGTCGTGCACACTGGCGTGAAGTCCGCAGGATGCGAGAACAGTATCAACCATTTGCCACGATAATCCGCCAGCGAGCGCGGTCCCATCGTGGTCTTTGCAGTAAAGTCGGGTGCGGGGTCGCCGATGCGTGGCATGGCAATGCGGGCCTGGGTGTCGATGTCCATGATTAGATCCTTCGGGGCGTTGATCGCCGATAACGCTTCCATACGCCGATCCCTGGGCCTCAGCAAATTCGATATATCATTTAACGTAATCGTATTTATGATACATCGGCGGTTGGAGTGATTGTGCCGATTGCAATCTGCTGTGTGATGAGCATCAGTGGGCCCGGGCGGTGGGATACCAGAATAAGCCCCGTCCCTGTTGTCCGAAACCATGCATCCAGCCGCGCAATCAGTTCGGCCTCGGTCGCTGCGTCGAGTCCTTCGGTTGGTTCGTCGAGAATCAGCCAAGGTCGACCGGCAAGCAGTGCGCGCGCCAGCGACAGCCGCTTGCGCTCGCCGCCGGAGAGGGTGCCACCATCTTCCCCGATCCGCGTCTCCAGTCCCTCGGGCATCGCCGCGATACGATCGGCGAGGCACGCGGTCGCCAGTGCATCGTGCATCTGCTGCTCTGTCACTTTCGGTCGAGCGAGGCGCAGATTGTCGGCAATCGTGCCAGCGATCAGCGTGGCATCCTGCGGGGACAGCGCGAAGTATTGGCGCAGCCGCTCGGCGGCACAATCGGCGATGGGCATGTCATCGATCATGATTCCATGAATGGCGGGCCGCAGCCCCGCCAGCGCTTCGACCAAGCGCGTCTTGCCTGAACCCGAAACGCCCGTGATCGCAACGCGCGAGGCTGGCTTAAGCCGGGTAGGTCCCACCGCAAAGGTCATGGCGGCGGCCTCGAGCGCTGTTGGAACCTTCGCGCCCTCGGGCAATGCGGTCAGGTCCGATAACCGCGCCAGCGACTCGTTGACGCTCGCCTCGCGGAAGGCGGTTCGGGCAAAGGCGGCCATCGCCTCGACCGATGCAGTTGCGGCGAGAAGTGCGAGCGCGATTTCGGCTGCCTGTCCCACCGCAAGCGCGAGGACCAGCGAGGCGCTAAGCGCGCCATATCCTGCCATCAGTGCCGCGATAAGCCCCTCGCCGCGAAACAGGCGCGCGCGGGCATGGTCGAGACGCACGGCTTGGGCCTCGAGGTCGGCCAGGACGCGATCGGCCAGCCCATAGGCGATGATTTCTGGCCGCGCGGCAACGAAATCCACGAAACGAGTCCGCAGTTCGCCAACCGCGTCGGCGGCGTCGCGTGCAGGATCGGCAGTAACGCGGCGGGCGATGATCGCTAGCAGAAACGGTAAGGCGCCGAGCATCAGTGCCAGTGCCAGCGCAGAAGCCCAACCAGCAAAGAAAGTAATCCCGACCGCGAATAGCACGGCGATAAGGCTCGCAGGCCGCGTCGGACGCCGGATGATCAGATCCTCGAGCGCAGCAATGTCGCCGATCAATCGCCCGCTCGCGTCGCCACCAGAGATATCGATCGCGGCTCGGCTGTCCTGCGCCGCGAGTTTGTTGAATAATTGCGCCCGCAGCGTCGCCATGCCCAGCATTGCGGCGCGGTGCGCGAGCAGACGTTCGCCATAGCGGCTGCCGGTCCGCATAATGGCCAGGCCACGGATCGCCGCGCTGGGGAGAAGATAGTTGAAGGCCAGCACGGCTGCGGTGCCGGCGGCCCCTGCGATTGCCGCCGCGGTCAGGAACCAGCCCGACAGCGCCAGCAATAAGATCGATGAAAGGCCGGCGAGCAGGGCACAGACCGTCGCCCATCTTAGCGTGACGCGCTCTCCAAGGCCGAACGTGACGGGAATCGGCGAACGGCTCATAGCTGTACTTCGGCATCGGCGACGGCGATCAACCGGGCATCATGGGTCGCCACAATGATGGCGTGGTGCTGCGCCAGGTCGCGGAGCAGGGCAATGATGGCTTCCGCACTCTTGGCATCGAGATCGGCGGTGGGTTCGTCACAGAGCAGCAGCGGTCGAGCCGAGAGAATCGCGCGCGCCAGCCCAATGCGGCGTCGTTCGCCGCCCGAAAGGCCCGAACCTCGGTGGTCAAACTGGAGATCGAGGCCGTCCGGGCGCGATACAATCAACGGCATCAGGCCAACCCGTTCAGCGACCATCAGAATGTCGGCATCGCCTGCCCCAGGCCTTGCGAGCGCGAGATTGTCACGGAGCGTGCCGGGCACAATCAGCGGGCGCTGCGCCGCCCAAGCGATGTCATCGGGAGCGATTGGCGTGACGGTGCCATTCGAGGGAGCGATCTGCCCGGCGATGGCGGCGAGCATGCTCGTCTTGCCGCTTCCCGTTATCCCGGTCAGCGCGACCATCCCGGTCTTGCCGATCACCAGATCGACAGGACCAATCCGCCGCCCCGGCCATTCGATCGTCAGCTGGATTACGGTGACGGACTGATAGGGCGCTTTGGAAGGAGCTAGGGGCTCGATCTCGATGATCGGGCGGAGCTCAGAGCGCGCCGCCTCGCCAAGCTGCTTCTCATGATAGGCGGCGGCCAGACGCCGCATCGGCAGGTAAAATTCAGGCGCCATCGCGAGCGCGAAAAAGGCTTCCCGCAGCGTGAGCGCCTCAGGGTTGGGGAATGGCAGCAGGCCGAGCAGACTGAAGCCGCAATAGACCGCGACCAGCGCGACAGAGAGCGCCGAGAAGAACTCCATCACCGCACTCGACAGGAATGCGGCACGCAGCACGATGATCGTGCGATCGGCGACATCGCGCGTTGCGGCGGCGACCTGACGGGCGATCCGCTCCTCTGCCCCGAAATGACGAACGATCGGTAGCGTCCGCACCCGATCGACGAACAGTCCCGACAAGTGCCCGAGCGCCGCCAACTGGCGTTCCGAAGCGCCCCGGGCCATCGAGCCAGCCAGGATCATGCCGAATGCGAAGGGGATCAAGGTCACCAACAATATCCCGGCAGCGACCAAGCTCGCAAAGGCCACGATGACGAGGACGACGAGTGGCGCAGCAGTAGCCGCCATGCGTGCAGGCACGAACCGCGCTTCATATTGCGCGATGGTCTCGGGGTGATCGATCGCGAGCACGGCGGCCTGGCCGGTCATTGGCGCGGCGGGCAACTGCACAGTCAGCAGGCGGCGGAGAATCAAGCCGCGCAAGGCAGTTGATGTCGCCTGCGCACCCTGAATCGCTAGTGCATGGACGAGCAGGACTGCTCCAGCGCGAACAATACCGCCCGCCACCATCGCCATCAGTGCGACGGACGGCAGCGCCATGCCTACCGCAAGCTTGGCGATGGCGTCAGCGATCCCCCAAGCGAACAGCGCTGCGCCAACCAGATCGGTCAACCAAGCCATGCCCGCTATTTTTTGTTTACTCATCATGCCGTATTGAGTAATTGATACTCATCGAAGCGCCAAGGGTGATTCCACCTCAAACGCACTGGACGACCGAAACGAAGGATTTGCATATGGACATGGCCGTCGTCGAGCTGTCGAGGCTCCAGTTCGCACTCACCGCGATGTATCACTTCCTGTTCGTGCCGTTGACGCTGGGGCTGTCGTTCATCCTGGTCATCATGGAAAGCGTCTATGTGATGACGGACCGCCCGATCTGGCGCGACGTCACGCGCTTCTGGGCCAAGCTGTTCGGAATCAACTTCGTGCTCGGCGTCGCGACCGGGCTGACGATGGAGTTCGAGTTTGGCACCAACTGGTCCTATTACTCGCAATATGTCGGCGACATTTTCGGTGCACCGCTCGCGATCGAGGGGCTGATGGCTTTCTTCCTGGAAGCCACGTTCGTTGGCGTCATGTTCTTCGGTTGGGATCGGCTGACCAAGCGGCAGCACCTTCTCACCACTTTCATGGTGGCGCTCGGCTCCAACCTCTCGGCGCTATGGATTCTGATCGCCAATGGCTGGATGCAGCATCCGGTCGGCTCTGTGTTCAACCCGATGACGATGCGCATGGAGGTGACTGACTTTGCCGCCGTGCTGTTCAATCCCGTTGCACAGGCCAAGTTCGTCCACACCGTCAGCGCGGGTTATGTCACTGCGTCGGTCTTCGTCCTCGGCGTATCGGCTTACTATCTACTGAAGGGCAAGCATCTCGAACTCGCCAAGCGCAGCTTCGTGGTAGCGGCTGCCTTCGGGCTCGCGTCGTCACTTTCAGTTGTCGTGTTGGGCGACGAGAGCGGCTACGCACTTACCGATAACCAGAAAATGAAACTCGCGGCAATCGAGGCTGAATGGCATACCGAACCCGCTCCCGCCGGGATCACCGTTTTCGGCATGCCGTCAAACCAAGGGCGCGAGACGCTCTACGCAGTCAAGATTCCCTATGTGCTGGGACTAATCGGTACGCGCAGTCTAACGGGTCAGGTCGAAGGAATTTACCCTCTCGTCGCCGATGCTCGGCAGCATATCGTGAACGGTCTGCCTGCTTATGATGCCGTTGAGCGCCTCAAACTCAATCCGAAGGATGTGGCAGCGCGCGCGGCGTTCGAGCACAACAAGACTGATTTGGGATATGCGATGCTCCTGAAGCGCTACGTTGCTGATCCGCGCAAAGCCGATGCGGCCATGATCGACAAGGCTGCTTGGTCGACCGTTCCCAATGTCCCGGCGCTGTTCTGGCTGTTCCGCGGCATGGCGGGGCTTGGCTTCTTCTTCATCGCCTTTTTTGGCGCGGCGATCTACTTCGCCAACACGCGCAAGTTTGACCGCAAGTGGTTCCTGCGGCTGGCGGTTCTCATCATGCCGCTCCCTTGGATCGCGGCAGAAATTGGCTGGCTTGTTGCAGAAATCGGGCGCCAGCCCTGGGCGGTGGACGGCGTTTTGCCGACATTCCTCGGCGCCTCGAGCCTGAGCGTTCCCGCGATCTGGACGACGATCATCGGGTTCACCCTGCTCTATGGCACGCTGGCAGTGATCGAGGTTCGACTCATGCTTGCGATGATCAAGAAGGGCCCGGAAACCTACACGCCGTGGCAACCGCGCCACGACGCTGTGCCCCCCAAGCCCGAACCGAGCCCGGCCTTCGCCGTGCCCGCAGAATGACCGCCTGATCGAACCGGAGACAGACCATGCCGCTTGATTATGAAACGATGCGGGTCATTTGGTGGGCGCTGATGGGCGTCCTGCTGATCGGTTTTGCGCTCACCGATGGCTTTGACCTGGGGGCCGCCGCTTTGCTTCCTTTTGTTGGGCGCAACGACGAAGAGCGCCGTCTGGTGATCAACACGATCGGAGCGACCTGGGAGGGAAACCAAGTATGGTTCATCCTCGGCGGTGGCGCGATCTTTGCCGCATGGCCGTTGGTGTACGCGGTCAGCTTTTCGGGCTTCTACCTTGCCATGTTCCTAGTGCTCGCCGCACTGATCTTGCGGCCGGTGGGCTTCAAATATCGCTCCAAGCATGACGACCCGAAGTGGCGGAACCGCTGGGACTGGGCGTTGTTTGTTGGTGGCTTCGTGCCGGCGCTGGTATTCGGGGTGGCGGTTGGCAACGTCCTGCTCGGTGCGCCGTTCAGGCTGGATGGAGATTTGCGGTCCTTTTATGAAGGCGGCCTGCTGGGCCTGTTCACCCCGTTCAGCCTGCTGACCGGTGTGTTGTCGGTGGCGATGCTGGTGCTGCACGGTGCTGGTTGGCTAAGCCTCAAGCTCGAGTCAGGACCGGTCCTCGATCGTGCGCGTAATTATGGCCGTGTCGCTGCAGTGCTCGCGATTCTACTCTTTATCGCCGGTGGGGCATTCGTTGCCTGGAGCGGCATGGGCTATCGGCTCGAAGGGATCGTCGACGCGAATGGACCGTCCAACCCGCATCTGATCAAAGCGGTCGCCGCACCGGGGGCCTGGCTCGACAATTTCACGGCGCAGCCGTGGATGTTGGCAGCGCCAGTGCTCGGGCTGGTCGGGCCCGTACTGGCATTTCTCGGCATCAACGGCCGACGTAACGCTCTGGTGTTCGTAGGGTCGTCGCTCGCCAATATCGGGATCATTTCCACGGTTGGGCTCTCGATGTTCCCATTCATCCTGCCTAGCTCAATCGATCCCGCATCGAGCCTGACGGCATGGAACGCGTCGTCGAGTCATCTGACCTTGTTCATCATGCTGATCGTCACCGTGATCTTCCTGCCCGTCGTCCTTGCCTACACTGCATGGGTCTATCGGGTGATGTTCGGGCGGGTGACGACGGAGCAGGTACGTTTCAACCCCGATTACTATTGATCGCCGCGAAGAAGGATTCACCAAATGTGGTATTTTGCTTGGATACTGGGGCTTGGCCTTGCCGTTGGGGTGGCTGTGTTGAACGGCGTTTGGCACGAATTTCATGTCGACCCCGCAAGTGATCGGACGGTTGTCGACTGAAATGCTGCGATCGCATTCTGCGATGCAGATTATGTTTATCCGAGGCGCGATGATGGTCCGATCATCTTGGTATAGCGGTTCGCGACGTGCTCGTCCGGGTGGCGCGGCCGGCCGCCGATATGATCAAATAAGCGCCGGCGACGAACATCGGCAGTGTCAGCCACTGGCCCATATGCAAGCCGGTCCGAGCGGCAAAGCCGATCAGCTGGGCATCAGGTTCGCGGAAAAACTCCACCGTGAAACGTGCCAAGCCGTATCCGACCAGGAAAACGCCAACGAGCATACCAGGTCTGCGCCTCGATCCGGTGAACCAGAAAAGTCCGGCGAGGACGGCGAAGAGCGCCAGTCCTTCCAAACCAGCCTCATAGAGCTGACTGGGGTGGCGAGCGATCCCGTCATGGCTACCAGGGAAGATGATCGCCCAGGGCACGTCGGCAGGTTTACCCCACAACTCTCCGTTTACGAAGTTGGCAAGGCGGCCAAAGAACAAGCCGATTGGCACCGTGCAAGCAACATAGTCGTGAACGCGGAGCCAATCCAGGCGGTGTCGTCGGGCGAACACGATCAGCGCCAGTGAGACCCCTATGGCACCGCCGTGGAACGACATGCCGCCATCCCAAAGTTTGAAGATTCGCAAGGGATCGAGCAACATTTCGGGGCCGTAGAAAATGACATAACCGAGCCTTCCGCCCAAAATTACCCCGATAGTTGCGTAGAAGGTCAAATCATCAACCTGCGTCCGGCTCATTGGAGCGCCGGATCGTGTCAGCATGCGCAAGAGATACCACCAGCCGCCAAGTATGCCGACGATATAGGCTAGTGAGTACCAGCGAAGGTCGAACGTTCCGAGGGACAGTGCAACAGGATGAAGGCCAAGGTTGGCAAACTGAATATGACGCATGATGTCCGATTCTGATCGATCAGGGTTTCCCGACAATCAACCGCGGGTATTCTCTTGACGGGACTAAACCAACCTTTGTGCCTGCCCGAAGTCCACACCTTGCCCTAGCCACGCAACGGATGATCGCGAACCACAGTTTATGGAGCGAAAAACGGCGGGAAGATCGGCGCTTGGGTTTAGCTGATCAAGCGGCCAGGTTTTCCGACGCCGCTGAAGCCTGCGCGGCTACCCAAGCGTCCAATTCTTCGGTTGCATATACGACGCGCCGCCCGATTTTACGAAAAGTCGGCCCTGTGCCCATCCAGCGGTACGTCTGCATCGTACCCACGCTAAAGCCGATCCGAGCAGCAGCTGCCCGAGTGTCGAGCCATTTCGCCATGATCACTGAGCCTAAGACCGGGCTAAGCGACAGGTTGTGCTCCGATGGCGATGTTTGCGCCCGTATTTCTGCGGCGCTTCCGGGCTGAAGCTCGTCCGGGTCGAGAAAACTGGCGATTGCGTCGGCTATACGGTCGGCGGCCGACTTCAGCGGATGGTCGGACAGGTGGGTATACCGTGCAGTCGTTTTAGGACTGCTATGCCCGAGCAACGCGCCGATGATCAGCATACTGTCGCCGGAGGCTGCCCCGACCGAGGCGAAGCTGTGTCGCAAATCGTGAATCCGGACATCATCCAATCCGGCAGCGGCGCGAATCCGTTCCCAGCACGCCTGCAAATCGGTCACGTGGGTGCCATCCGCCTTGCCCGGCAAGAGGTATGGATTGCCAGCGACCTCAGGAATGGCCTCGATCGCCCGCATAGCGGCCATGCCAAGATGGACAATCTTTGAACCAGTCTTGCTGTCTGGCAGGCGGAGGCAGCGGTGATAATGATCGACATGCGCACGCTTGAGGGTCAGGATTTCATTCTTGCGGCATCCGGTGAGCATGAGAATCCGGATCGCGGCGAGCGCGAATGGGCTCTCGACGCCTAACGATGATGCACTTGCGAGTACCTGGCCCAATCGAGCGAGCTCCGCCGGAGACAGAAAGCGTTCGATCTTCTTGCTCGGATATTTGCGAATGCCGATCGCTGGATTGTTCGCTCGAAGGCCCCGCGATACCGCGAAACCCAGCGCGGCACTTAAGGTCGTCAGCGTACTGTTTGCAGCGCCCTTGCCACCACGCACGCGCGCCAGCCGCCGTTTGCCCTGCTTGACTGTCTTGGCCGTTTTGCCCGCAGCGACATCGCGCAACAGTCCTTCCAGGTCGGCTCGGCTCAATGACGAAACGCGGCGAAGCCCGAGCAGTGGTTTGACGTGATGCTCGATGTCAGATCGCGCGGCTGAGATAGAGGACTCCTTTCGCGTCAGCAGCCCCTCCGCCAGATAAAGATCGCAGAGCTCGGCGACCGAAAGTTCCGCGCGTTCATCGAATTTCGTCTGCTGCGGGTCGATTCCTTCGGCAACAAGGCCGACTAACCGTTTTGCCTCCAGTCGGGCCATTTCCGGTGTCCATGGGGATCCGTGCGTACCAATCTTGTACCGGCGCTGCCTGCCTTCGAAGCGATATTGGAAGACATAGGTGATCAGCCCGAGCGCCGAGACGCGAGCACCAAAGCCCAACAAATCTGCGTCACGGATCAGCCGATCCTTGCCGGTCGGTTTAATGCTGTCGATTAGTCGTTTATTGATGCGCACGGAACGATCCGCCATAATCAAATTCGCTTTCGCCAGGGTTGTTTCCAAGCTCCCCATCGGAAACCCATAGGAAACAGTTGGAAACAAGTCATGGCGTGCAGGATCGTATCGATGTCGGCCTAAGTCAATGTAAAGCAGCGATAATCGCAGAATCGGATACAACCGGATAGGTTAAAAGGTCGCTTGGTAAGGCTGAGGTCGTGAGTTCAATCCTCACCGGCAGCACCATTTTTCCCGATATTTTTGGGGAAATAGACAAGCGCGGTTTGCGCATTGTCGTGAACGGGTCAGCCTTAGCGCAATTTCGATTAGATTCGGCGCAGCAATGGTTCGACCGCAGCATCCCGAGCTAGGATTGCGCCTTGGCGGAGGGACTATCACGAGCCCTGTCCTCCCGCATCTCTTGGCTGGCGGGCACCGATCGACTTTGCTGCTGCCGCAGCCAAGACCGCCGCATACACACCCTCCGACCCGATGAGAAACCGGGGGACCCTGAGGTGCGGCGTGCTGGCTGTTGGTCTGTGACGATGCGGTTAAGGGCGTGGGAACTTCAGAACCCATCAGGCTCGACCCGAACGGCACAGCCAGGCCAGCAATCGTGCGCCCGCAATCAGCGCGGTGAAACGCTCAGGCGCGCTCGCGTTCGACCAGATCGGCGGCGTCAATGCCGAGCAGTTTGATATGGTCGCGGATCCGCGGCCAGCTGCTCGTCATGAAATGGTCGCGTTCGGCGATGCGCAGTTTTTCGGCCGCGCCTGCCAGCACAAACATGCCGACGCCGCGCCGCACCTCGACATAGCCGTCGTCCTGAAAGCTCTGATAGGCCTTGGCCACCGTCAGCGGATTGGCGCCATGTTCGGCAGCAAGCGCGCGCACAGAGGGCAGCTGATCACCGGCGCGGAAATCGCCGCGCAGGATCGCTGCTGCAATCGTGCCCCGCAGCTTGATGTAAACCGGGCTGTCTTCGCTGTTGAGCGCTGTCATGCTGCCTTAATACAGCAATCGCCCGAGTCGTCTAGTCCCTATGGTGCCCAGGTCGAGACGATATTGTCCGGATCGGGACGGGGGCGTTCTTCCAGGTCGCGCGCTGGCGACCCGATGAAGATAAAGCCGGCAATGCGTTCATGGGCGGCCCCAAAAGCATCGCGCACCGCGTCTGCATAGGCTGGCCAGCCGGTCAGCCAGCCGCCGACAAAGCCGTGGGCATGGGCGGCGTGGAGCAGGTTCATACAGGCGGCCCCTGCCGATAGTTCCTGTTCCCAGAGCGGAATTTTGCTGTCCGCCCGCGGGCTGGCGAGTACCACCACCAGCGCTGGGGCCTGGGTGGCAAATGCCTCCATTGCCTCGATTTCGAGCCGTGCTGCCTGGGGCCGCTCGGCGCGATAGGCAGTGGTGATCAGCGCCGACAAGGCGGACCGCGTCTCGGTTGGCACGATGACGAAGCGCCAGGGGGTGAGCTTGCCATGATCGGGGGTGCGCGTCGCAATGGCGAGCATCGCTGCCAGCTGGGCGGCATCGGGGCCGGGCGCGGTCATCTCGCGCGGGCGGCCCGATCGGCGGGTGGCCAGCAGCGTCAAAGGGGTGGTGCGATCGTTGAACATGGCGGCAGGCTGTACCGATGTCGGCCCCTGCCGCCAACTGCTGCCTGTTTACAGGCCATGTTTTGCCGCTAGTCTCCCGCCGCAACCGCCGCCGTTCGAGTGGCCTGCCAGTATCAGGGAGCGTAATATGGAAAGCCCGACCGCCGATTCCCCCCGGGAACCGGATATCAGCCATGTGAATTCGGCCAGCGGCGAAACCTGGTTTGGCCATCCGCGCCAGCTGGCCCGGCTATTTTCAACCGAAGCGATGGAGCGTTTCGGCTATTATGGCATGCGCGCGCTGCTGACGCTGTATCTGGCGCAGCACTTCCTGTTCAGCGATACGACGACAACCGGCATTTATGGCGGCTTCACCGCGCTTGTTTATCTGACGCCGTTGATTGGCGGGCTGATGGCTGATCGGTTCCTTGGCTCGAAACGGTCGGTGAAGTTCGGCGCGATCATGATGTCGCTCGGCTATCTGACGCTGTGCTTTGGCGGCCAGCCTGCCAAACCCTTCGCGACCATCGACGGCCAGCGTTATGAGGTGAAGGTCCAGGGCACCGGCGAAGCGCGCCGCCAGTTCGTGATCGATGGCAATCAGCAATTGCTGATCAAAGGCAATGACGACAAGACCGTGTCGTTGCTGGGTGGCGACGGCAAGGAAGTACGCCGTGTCGCGGCGGGCGGTTTCGAAGCGGGTGGCGAGCGCGCGCCGCTATCGGTGTTTCTGCTGCTAATCGGCCTGGCGCTGGTCACGATCGGCAATGGCTTTTTCAAGCCCAATATCTCGACGATGGTTGGCGCGCTTTATGCCCAGGGCGATCGGCGTCGCGATGCTGGCTTCACGATATTCTATATGGGGATCAACCTCGGTTCGCTGTTTTCGCAAATTCTGTGCCCGCTGCTCGCGGTCGGCATGGGCAGCTGGGGTGGGCTTGGCTGGTGGGCAGGCTTTGCGCTGGCGGCAGCCGGCATGATCGTTTCCTGGTGCCTGATCCAGTTCGATGGCGGCAAGCTTGATGGCATTGGCGATCGACCGGCTGACGCACCGGCCAATCGCGACTGGTTCATCTATATCGGTGCGATGCTGGCAATACCGGTGGTGTGGTTCCTGTTCACCAACCTGATGAATTATGTCCCGCCGGCTGAAGGGTCGGGGATCGTCGGTTATTTTCTGGGTCTGCCGGTCATGGGCAAGATCATGTTCGGGACCTTTCTGATCAGCGTGCCGGGTATTTTGATCTGGTCCTTCTTCAATGGATCGAAGCAGGAATTCCAGATGATGCTGGCGGCGATGGTGCTGATCACCTTCAACACCGTGTTCTGGACATTGTTCGAACAAGCCGGATCGTCGCTGACGCTGTTTGCCGATCGCAACACGGATTTGTCGGTGTTTGGCTGGTTCTCGATTTCAGCCGGGCAGACGCAGTTCTTCAACGCGCTGTTCATTGTGCTGCTCGCGCCGGTGTTCAGCATCATGTGGAACGGCATGGCCAAGCGCGGGATCGAGCCGACCATTCCGATAAAGTTCGGCATCGCCCTGATGGGGGTTGGCGTCGGGTTTCTGGTGCTGGTGTGGGGGTCGCAATTTGCCGGGCCGGATTACAAGGTTGGCTTGTGGTGGCTGGCGGGGCTGTATCTGGTCCATTCGATTGCCGAGCTTTGTATCTCGCCAGTCGGGCTATCGATGGTCACCAAATTGTCGATCGCACGGATCGTCGGCATGATGATGGGCGTGTGGTTCCTGTCGATCGCGGTCGCACAATATGTCGCGGGCATCGTCGCCCAATTCGCCAGTGTTGAAACGGTGGGCGGGCAAGTGACCAATTTGAAGGTCAGCCTCGACACCTATGTTGGCGTGTTCACGACCATCGCCGAGATCTCGATCGCGCTGGGTGTGCTGCTGCTGCTGCTGTCCTTTCCGCTCAAGAAGTGGATGCACGGCGTCCAGTGATCGTCTAGGCTCTCCTGCACAAGGCAGGGGAGCCAAGATGATGGATGCAACGATGACGGTCGCGGTGGCGGCGACGAGCTTTGTGGGCAGCCATTTCCTGCTGTCGCATCCCTTGCGCGCGCCGCTCGTCAAGGCGGCGGGTAATGGTGGCTTCACCATCATTTATGCGCTGGTTGCCTTTGCGACTTTGGGGTGGATGGCCAATGCCTATAAGGCAGCGCCGATCACGCCGCCCTTGTGGGATGTCGGCGATGCGCTTTGGGTCATCGCGACCGTGATCATGTTGTTGGCGAGTCTGTTGCTAATGGGATCGCTGATCGGCAATCCCGCGCTGCCCGGACCGGTGGCCGCAGCGCCCGCCAAGGCGCGGGGCGTGTTTGCGATCACGCGCCACCCAATGATGTGGTCTTTTGCGCTATGGAGCCTGGCGCATGTGCTTGTTTTCCCGGTAGCGGCGAACCTGATTCTCGCTGGGGCCATTGCGACGCTCGCCCTGGTCGGTGCCGCGCTGCAGGATGCCAAGAAGCGCGCGCTGGTGCCCGAAGTCTGGCATGTCTGGGAACAGCGCACCGGATATTGGCCATTCGCCGCGATTGCTGCGGGCAAGGCCAGCTTTGGCGGCTTCCGCCCGCATGACATTGCCGGCGGGCTGGTAATCTGGCTGGCGGCGACCTGGGCGCATATCCCGATGGCCGGGATTGCCGCTGGCATCTGGCGCTGGGTGGGTTGATCCGGCGCTACAGCCGGACCATCGCCATCATCCGTTCGCCATAGCGCGGCCCGGCGGTGCCGCCACGCGGCGCGGCGGCGTCGAGATCGGCGAGATCCTGCGCGGTGAGCGTGACATTGGCGGCACCCATCGAATCCTCCAGCGTCACCCGCCGCTTGGAGCCGGGGATCGGCACGATATCGGCCCCTTGCGCGAGCAGCCAGGCAAGCGCGATCTGCGCGGCGCTGACGCCGTGCGCCGCCGCAATCCGCTGCACAACAGCGACCAGCGCCATGTTCTTGGCGAAATTCTCGGCCGAATAGCGCGGATCATTGCGGCGATAATCGCCCTCCGGCAGATCGTCACGCGACGTGATTTGTCCCGTCAGAAAGCCGCGCCCGAGTGGCGAATAAGGGACAAAGCCGATCCCGAGCGCGCGCGCGGTGGGCAGGATATCGTCCTCCACATCGCGCTCCCACAGCGAATATTCGCTTTGCAGTGCGGCGATCGGGTGAACGGCGGCTGCCTTGCGCAGCGTTTCCGCCCCCGCTTCGGACAGGCCGAGATGGCGCACCTTGCCCTCTTTCACCAGCTCAGCCATCCCGCCCACTGTCTCGGCAATCGGCACGGCCGGATCGACGCGGTGCTGATAGAAGAGGTCGATCGCGTCGATGCCCAGCCGCTTGAGCGATCCCTCCACCGCGCGGCGCGCATTGGCGGGTGACCCGTCCACCCCGGTCATCCGGCCATCTTCGAAGCGAAAGCCGAATTTGGTCGCGATCACCAGGCCGTCGCGCTTGCCCTTGATCGCGCGACCGAGCAGCTCCTCGTTGCGCAGCGGGCCATAGATTTCGGCAGTGTCGAAAAAGGTCACCCCCAGATCGATCGCGCGGTGGATCGTGGCGATGCTCTCCTCCTCGTTCGCGGCACCGTACATGGCCGGGCCTACACCCGCCATCGGCATCAGGCCCAGGCCAAGCGCCGATACCGTCAGATCGGGTCCTAATTGCCGATATTTCATGCGATTTGTCCTTCGATCAACAGGTCTTCAGGTGACATTGGCGCAGAGGCCGTGCGCGCAGACAGCGTGGCCGTGACGGCGAGGTCCATCGTTACATTGCCCAGCGTGCGCATGATATCGGGGAAGGTCTCGATCGCGACGAGCAGGCCGAGCGGGGCAATTGGCACCCCCATGGCAGCGGCAATCGGCGCGATTGAGCTGATAAAGGTGATCGAGCCCGGCAGGCTGACCGCGCCCAGCGTGGTGATCGATGCCATTGCCACGCCTGCCGCCAGGCTTTGCCAAGTCAGCGGCACGCCGAACAGCGTCGCAATATAGATGGCAACCGCCAGGTTCATCGCCGGGCCGGTTGCGCGAAATATCGCGACAGCCAGCGGCAGGATGATCCCCGAATGCTGGGTGTGGACGCCAATCTGCTCCGCCCCGCGCAGCATGGCGGGTAATGAGACAAGCGAGGATTGCGTGCTGATTGCCACCGCCTGTGCCGATGCCGTCGCCCGCGCGAACCGGATGATCGATACGCGCCCGCCAATGGCCCCCAGGAAAAACGAGGCGATCCACAATACCGCGCCCACGCTGGCGACGATCAGCACATAATGTAGCAGCGCGCCGAATGCCTCGGTCCCAGCTTTTGCCCCCACCACAAACGCCAGCGCGAACACGCCGATTGGCCCCAGCCACAGCACCCAGCCGATCACGACGATCATCGCATCGGCGACCGCGCGGAAGAAGCCGACGAGCAGGTCGCGCTGTTCCTTGGCCAGTCGGGTAATCGCAAAGGAAAAGGTCAGCGTGAAGACGATCAGGGGCAGGAACGCATTGTTTGCTGCAGCCGTCACGGGGTTGCTCGGCACGATTGCGGCCAGAAAGTCGCCAAATGGCGGTACGTCGCCAATCGCTTTCACATCGGGCAATGACGCTCGCAGCGCGGCACCCGCACTCGGGTCGATCGGCCAGGCGGACAGCAGCAAGGGGGTGACGAAGGCCGACATGATCGCGCCTGACCAGAGCAGCACCATGAACAGGATCATCGCCCGGGTCGCCAGCTGGCCCGCGCGCGCGGCATCGGCGGTGGCCGCAATGCCGATGACGAGCAGCGAAACCACCAGCGGCACGATCGTCATCTGCAACCCGTTCAGCCAGGCGGTGCCGATCGGCTGGGCGATCAGAATGCCGATCGGGGCAAAGCCCTGCCTCGCAGCGACAATCCCCAAAGCCATCCCGGCAATCAGTGCAACTAAGATCCGGGTTGCTTGCGACATGCTCGATTATCTCCGTTGGGGACGCTAAAGCGATCATCAATAACCGATTGGGCGCGAACGCATGGCAAGAAAATATTTCGGCACGGATGGCATTCGCGGCAAGACCAACAAATCGCCGATGACGGCGGCGATGGCGATGAAGGTTGGCATGGCGGCCGGCGCGCATTTCCGCCGGGGGGATCATCGCCACCGCGTGGTGATCGGCAAGGATACCCGCCTGTCGGGCTATATGATCGAATCGGCGATGGTCGCGGGCTTTACCAGCGTCGGCATGGATGTGGTGCTGGTCGGCCCGATGCCGACGCCGGCGGTGGCGATGCTGACGCATTCGATGCGCGCCGACATGGGCGTGATGATTTCGGCCAGCCATAACCCTTATGACGATAATGGCATCAAGCTGTTCGGCCCGGATGGGTATAAGCTGTCCGATGCCGATGAACTGGCGATCGAAGCGCTGATCGATGGCGATGTGGCACTCAGCCCAGCCCCCGATATCGGCCGGGCGCGACGCGTGGAGGATGCGCGCGGCCGCTATATCCATTTCGCCAAATCCACCTTCCCCAGCGAACTTCGGCTCGATGGCATGCGGATCGTGATCGATTGCGCCAATGGTGCGGCCTATCAGGTCGCGCCGTCGGCGCTATGGGAATTGGGCGCCGATGTCGTCGCGATCGGGGTGGAGCCCAATGGCAAGAATATCAACAAGGGCGTCGGGTCCACCGCGCCTGACCTGCTTTGCGAAACCGTCGTCGCCAGCGGCGCGGCACTGGGCATCGCGCTTGATGGCGATGCCGATCGGCTGATCATCGTCGATGAACTCGGCCGGGTGGTCGATGGCGATCAACTGATGGCGGTAATCGCCAGCGGCTGGGCACGCCAGGGCCGGCTGGTGGGCAGTGCCTTGGTGACGACGGTGATGTCGAACCTGGGGTTAGAGCGGCATCTTGCCGCGCAGGGCATTGGCATGCTGCGGACCCAGGTCGGCGATCGTTATGTGCTGGAGGCAATGCGCGAGCGCGGGCATAATGTCGGCGGCGAGCAATCGGGCCACATCATCCTGTCCGATTATGCGACGACAGGGGACGGGCTGGTCGCGGCGCTGCAGGTGTTGGGCGAGCTGGTAACGGCAGGCGCACCCGCCAGCGATTTTCTCCACCGGTTTGAGCCGCTGCCGCAATTGTTGAAGAATGTGCGTTTTTCTGGTGGCAAGCCGCTCGAGGCCAGTAGCGTCAAGGCCGTGATTGCCGACGCAGAGGCCGAGCTGAACGGCAGCGGTCGCCTGGTCATCCGTCCTTCGGGTACCGAACCCGTCATCCGGGTCATGGCGGAGGGGGACGATGCCGCGCAGGTAGAGACAATCGTCAATCGGATTTGCGATGCGGTCCAGGCGGCAGTGTGACCGCACGCATGTTTGCAATATCTATCTATCCCCAATTAAAAGAGCAGGAGTAGCCCAATGAAATCCCTTTATACCGCCGTCGCCACCGCACATGGGGGCCGCCAAGGCCATGTCACCAGCGACGACGGCGTGCTCGATCTTGATACCGCGACGCCCAAATCCATGGGCGGGCCCGGCGGGGTTGGCACCAATCCCGAACAATTATTCGCAGCCGGCTATGCTGCCTGTTTCCAGTCGGCGATGATGTATGTGGCCGGCATGCAAAAGATCGACGCGAGCGGATCGACCGTGACTGGGCATGTCTCGATCGGCCCGAATGAGGGTGGTCCCGGCTTCATGCTCGCGGTGAAGCATGTCGTCTCCTTGCCCAAGCTAGATCAGGCAGCGGCCGAAAAGCTGGTGCATGACGCCCATCAGGTATGCCCTTATTCGAATGCGACGCGCGGCAATGTCGTGGTCGATTTCGACGTGCAGGGCGGATAACGGCGATGCTGGAGATGCGCCCGGATTGCGAACGCTGCGGGGCGGACCTGCCCGCTGACGCGCCGGGCGCGTTCATCTGTTCGTTTGAATGTAGTTTTTGCGCTGATTGTGCTGACGCGCTTGATGAGCGCTGTCCCAATTGCGGCGGCGAATTGATGGATCGCCCGACCCGCACGGGCGCAGCGCTCAAGAAATTTCCGGCGAGCACGGCACGCAAGTTCCAGTCGTGACGCCCCAGATTCTGACGCCCCAAATTCTGACCCCGCGCATCCTGATCATCGCCGGGTCCGATTCGGGCGGTGGGGCGGGTATTCAGGCCGATATCAAGACGGTGACGATGCTTGGCGGCCATGCGATGACCGCGATTACCGCGATCACCGCGCAGAATACGCTGGGGGTGCAGGCGGTAATGCCGGTGCCGACGGAGATGGTGATCGCGCAGATTGATTCCTGCATCGCTGACATTGGTGTCGATGCGATCAAGATCGGGATGCTGGGATCGGCGGCAACGGCGCAGGCGGTTGCTGATCGGCTTGCCGCGCTTGATGTGCCGATCATCTTCGATCCCGTGATGATCGCGACGAGTGGATCGATGCTGGCCGATGCCGATACCATTGCCGCCTTTGGCCGATTGATGGATCTGGCGTCGGTCGTCACCCCCAATATTCCCGAACTGGCCGCGTTGGGCGGTGAAGCGGCGGTGCTGGCACATGGTTGCCACCTCGTTGCCAAGGGGGGGCATGGCGAGGGCCATTACATCGTCGATCGCCTGATTTCTCCCGCTGGGCCGCTGCGCGAGCTAAACGGCAAACGGATCGACACGACGAGCACGCACGGCACGGGATGCACTTTTGCCAGTGCGCTCGCCTGCGGGCTTGGCCAGGGACTGGCGGTGAGCGACGCCTTTGTCCGCGCGGTTAGATTTGTGCGGATAGCGCTGCTGTCCGCGCCGGATCTGGGCAATGGCCATGGCCCGATGGGGCATCATTTGGGGGTGTCGCCCTTTGATGAGCTTGAGGGCGATGCATGATCGCGGGTGTCGACGAAGCCGGTCGCGGGCCGCTGGCCGGGCCGGTGGTGGCCGCCGCTGTGATCCTGTGCCCCGGTGGCATTGCCGGGCTGAACGATAGCAAGAAGCTGAGTGCCGCGCAGCGGGAGCGGCTGTTCGCCACGATTGTCGCGCGCTGCACTATTGGTATCGGCATGGCCAGCGTCGAGGAGATTGATTCGCTCAACATCCTATGGGCGACGATGCTGGCGATGGAGCGCGCGGTTGCCGAGTTGGGGGTGGCGCCTGACGATGTGCTGGTCGATGGCAATCGTTGCCCGACATGGCAGTGGCGGTCGCGGGCGATCATTGGTGGTGATGCGATCGAGCCCTGTATCTCGGCGGCGTCGATTGTTGCGAAGGTCACGCGAGACCACATCATGGTTGCGGCTGATCGCGACTATCCCGGCTATGGTTGGGCGTCGAACAAGGGCTATGGCGCGCGGGTGCAACTCGACGCGCTCGCCCGTTTGGGGCCAACGCCGCTGCATCGACGCTCATTTGCGCCCGTCGCCCGGGCATATCTGGACCGGTGAGTCTTTTGAGTCACACCACCATTACTTGCGATGATGCGCGCTGACGGACTCAATATATCGTTTTGATCGTGAAATGTTCCGCCGCGTTAACGATTTACTCATTGGAATCGTTAACCATTGTTTTCTTGACGGGCGGCAAAAGTTTCGCCCCGATACAAGTCTGAACATTTGGGGGCGGAAATAATGGGCGTATTGGAAAAGGTCAGGACGCCAAGCGCGGCCCCTATCGATGCCGCCTTGCCGCTCGATACGATTATCATGGGTGATTGCATCGCGGCGATGCGCTCGCTGCCCGCCAAGTCGGTCGACATGATCTTTGCCGACCCGCCCTATAATCTGCAGCTCGGTGGCGATCTCAGCCGGCCGGATGGCAGCCATGTCGATGCGGTGACCGATGATTGGGACAAGTTTGACAGCCTGAGTGCCTATGACAAGTTCACGCGTGCCTGGCTGACCGAAGCGCGGCGCGTGCTCAAGGATAATGGCACGATCTGGGTGATCGGGAGCTATCACAATATCTTCAAGGTCGGCTCGGCGATCCAGGATTTGGATTTCTGGATCTTGAACGACATCATCTGGCGTAAATCGAACCCGATGCCCAATTTCAAGGGTACCCGCTTCACCAACGCGCATGAAACATTGATCTGGGCGTCGATGGGCGAAAAGGCGCGCTACACCTTTAACTATCGCAGCATGAAGACGCTGAACGACGAATTGCAGATGCGCAGCGATTGGGAGTTCCCGGTCTGCGGTGGGCAGGAGCGGTTGAAAAAGGGTGGGACGAAGGTTCACCCGACGCAAAAGCCTGAGGCGCTGATCTATCGCATTCTGCTCGCCTGCACCAAGCCGGGCGATGTTGTGCTCGATCCGTTTTTCGGCACCGGGACGACCGGCGCGGTCGCCAAAAGGCTGCGGCGACGCTGGATCGGCATCGAGCGCGAGCTTGGCTATTGCGATGCGGCGATCGAGCGGATCGAGGCGGCCTTGCCGCTCGACGAATCGGCGGTGGTGACGATGCAATCCCCGCGCGCCGCGCCCAAGGTGGCGTTCGGCCTGCTGGTCGAAAATGGGTATCTCGCCCCGGGTCGCGTGCTGAGCGATAGCAAGCGCCGCTATCGGGCGCTGGTCCGCGCGGATGGCAGCCTGGAAAGCGTGTGCGGTGCCGTGGGATCGATCCACAAACTCGGCGCGACGCTGCAAAACGCGCCGGCCTGCAATGGCTGGACCTTCTGGCATTATGACACGCCCGATGGGCTGAAGCCGATCGACATGCTGCGCCAGACCTATTTGCTCGCGACGCAGCCCTAGCGGCGATGCACCTTCGCCCGGTCCAGTTTGTCGACACGCCGGTTGGTCGCGATGGGCAGGTGGCGCGGTTGGCGGGCGGAATGCTGTGGTTCGCCGCTTATGAAGTGATCGACGCAGGGCAGCGCCGTACCGTTTCGATCGCCGACTTCGACACCCACTTCGCGCAAGACGAAACGGCGATGCGGCTTCACCGCGCGGTGATTGCCGCGCGTGCGCCGCTGATTCTTGGCGAGCGCGTGCTCCGGCTCGATCAACCGCATGTTGCCGGCATATTGAATGTCACGCCCGACAGCTTTTCTGACGGCGGCGCGCTGGAGGATGATCCGGTCGCTGCTGCCAATGCCGGGTTCGATATGGTCGCCAAGGGCGCGAGCGTGATCGATCTGGGTGGCGAATCGACCCGGCCTGGCGCGCAATTGGTGTGGGAAGGCGATGAAGTGAAGCGCGTCGTCCCGGTGGTGGAGCGGCTGGTGAAAAGTGGGGCGATCGTGTCGCTCGATACGCGCAAGGCGGCGGTGATGGAGGCTGGCCTGGCGGCAGGCGCCCATCTCATCAACGATGTGTCGGCGCTGCTTTGGGACGATCGCGCGCTGGCGGTGGTGGCGAAGGCTGATTGCCCGGTCATCCTGATGCATTCGCCCGACCCGGCAAAGGGGCCGCATGGCGGCAGCGGCTATGGGGACGTGCTGGTCGAGGTGTTCGACTGGTTGGAGGCGCGGATCGCGGCGGTGGTGGCAGCGGGCGTCGATCGCGCGCGGATTATCGCCGATCCAGGCATTGGCTTTGGCAAGGGGCTGGCAGAAAATCTGGCGCTGCTGAACGGGCTGGCGATGTTCCACGGGCTGGGTTGCCCGATCATGCTGGGCGCTAGCCGCAAACGGATGATCGGCGCGCTGTCGAATGAGGCACCGGTCGGCGAACGACTCGGCGGATCGCTGGCGCTGGCGCTGAAGGGGGCGGAAGCCGGGGTGCAATTGCTGCGCGTCCATGACGTGGCGGAAACGGTGCAGGCGCTCCGGGTGTGGCGCGGATGCAAGGATCAGGCGCTGGTGGGGCGGTAGCCATGGCTGCGATGGTGGTGGTCATCGGCACGATTCGCTTGGCCCCGGGCGCAGTCGACCGCGCGCGGCCAGCGATGGCGCAGATGGTTGCCGCAAGCCGGGCGGAGGATGACTGTATTGCCTATAGCTATGCCGAGGACATCCTTGATGCCGGCTTGATTCGCGTCACCGAGCTGTGGCGCGATCAGGCGGCACTCGATCGGCATTTCACCCTGCCGCACCTCGCGGCCTGGCGGGCGACATGGCCCGATCTCGGGATCAGCGATCGGGTTCTGCGTAGCTACAAAATCGATAGTGAGTTGAATGCTTTATAGATCTGTTAACGATCGGATACCTATAGTGGTTACTGAATAGTTGAGAGGATTTTTTCCGATGCGAGCATTACTTTCGGTTGTTGTTGGCGGAGCGCTTAGTGCCGCGTTGGCGACATCTGCAATCGCTGTTGGGCATGATACACCCATGTATTTGCTGTCGATGGAGATGTCGGATGGCAACCGTCTTGTCGCCAAGCCGACACTCACGTTCAAAGGCGACGAGCCAGCGCAGATCGAAATCGGCGAACAAGATGGCAGCCGCTATAGCATGCAGGTCACGCTTTCACCGCAAGCGGATGGCACCGTGAGCATGGCGTCGACGATTACCGTTGCGCCCGCTGGACGCGCGGCCCATCGGGTGATGCCGGTACTGCGGGTCGGGCTGGGAAAGCCAAGCACATTTGAATTCGGCACCGAAAGCCCGACCGAAAAGCCATTCCGGGTGAACTTTACGGTTGATCGCACGGGCGGGTGATTGCTCAGGCCGCGTTGTCGATCCCCAGTTCACCCAGCTTGCGATACAGCGTCGATCGGCCGATCCCCAGCCGCCGCGCGACTTCGGTCATGCGGCCGCGGTAATGGCCGATGGCGAGGCGGATGACATCGGCTTCGATTTCCTCAAGCGCGCGCATGTTGCCATCTGGGCGGAACAAGGTGACGCCGCCACTGGCGAGTGTGGCCGACGTGCTGGGTCCAGCCGCCCGCTTGGCGCTGAGCGCGGCGATTTGGGGGAAATCGTTGCGATTGAGGGCATTGGCTTCGCACAACACCGCTGCCCGAAACAGCGCATTTTGCAGCTGGCGAACATTGCCCGGCCAATCATAATTGACGAGCAATTGCAGCGCGTCGTCAGTGATGCCGATTGGCCGTAACCCTGGTTGTTGCGCGATTCGGGCGAGCAAATGCCGGGCAAGCGCCGGGATATCCCCGGTGCGTTCGCGCAACGGCGGGATCGTGACCTGGACGACGTTGAGCCGGTAATAAAGGTCCTCGCGGAATCGCCCGGCTTCGACTTCGTCGAGCAGCTTTTTGTTGGTTGCCGCGATCACGCGGACATCGACTTCGCGGGTATGGCGCGCGCCGATCGGCTGAATTTCGCCCGATTGCAGCACGCGGAGCAATTTAACCTGCGCGTCGAGCGGCATCTCGCCAACCTCATCGAGGAAGATCGTGCCGCCATCGGCTTCGACAAAGCGGCCGAGTTTGCGTTCAAAAGCGCCAGTGAACGCGCCCTTTTCATGGCCGAATAATTCCGATTCGACCAGATTGGCGGGGATCGCGCCGCAGTTAACCGTGATCATCGCCTTTTTGGCGCGCGGGCTGGCGGCATGGATTGCTTCTGCAACCACTTCCTTGCCGACGCCGCTTTCGCCCTCCAGCAGCACGGCGACGCGCGCCCGCGCTGCCTTGGCAGCAATGGCTAGCGCCGCGCGAAACATGGGTTCTGACCCGACAATTTCGTCAAAGGCGAGCAGGGCGGGAATTTTCTCCGTCAGCGGGCGCAGTTCGCCAGCGCTGTTGCTCGCCACGGCTGCCTCTAGCGCGCAGAGCAGGCGTTCGGGTGCCAGTGGTTTGACCAGGAAATCCGTGGCGCCTGCGCGCATTGCCGCTACTGCCTGCGCGACTGAGCCATTGGCCGTCAGCATCAGAATTGGCAGCGATGGGCGCCGCAGCCGTAATTCAGTGATGAGCCCGGCGGCATCTGCCTCTGGCGTCCAGTGGTCGATCAGGATCGCATCAAGCTGCATCCCGTCCTGTGTTCCAAGGGTTGCGATCGCCATTTCGCCGTCGCAGGCGAAGACGGAGCGCCATCCGCCACGGGCGGCAAGTGCTGCCACCAGCCGACGCTGGGCGGGCTCATCATCGATCAACATTAGCAGGCGCTGGCCATTGCGCGTCATATAGCCGTCCCCAATCGTCCCTGTTCGAGTGGGTAACCTTAACGACAGGGAGTAAAGGCGGGCTTAAAGCCAGGGCTTGAGGTGTGGGCAGCCCCCGGTTAAGGGCGAAGGGGAATGATTTTGGCTGTGGGGTGAAAGCACATGACCGGCAACGGGAACATCGAGACGCAGCAGGCGACCTATGGCAAGGTGATGGCGTGGCTGAAATGGGGGGCGCTGGGGTCCTTTGCGCTCGCCGCCTTCGTCGTCTGGCTGATTGCGGGCTGACCCGGCGGTGAAGATTGCCCTTTTGAAGGAGCAGGCCGCAGGCGAAAACCGCGTTGCCGGGACACCCGAAACGGTCAAGAAGTTCATCGCCTTAGGGGCGACCGTATCGGTCGAAGCCGGGGCCGGTGCTGGCGCAGCAATTGCCGATACGCAGTTCGCTGATGCCGGGGCGGTGCTGGGGTCGCGGGCTGAAACGCTTGCGGGCGCTGATATCGTGCTTGGCGTGCAGGGGCCTGATCCAGCGAGCCTGGCGGGTGCTGCGCAGGGCGCCTGGGTCGTCGCATCGCTCAATCCCTTTGGGGAGCGCGCGCGAGTCGATAGCTATGCGGCGGCGGGTTTTGAAGCGCTGGCGATGGAATTCATGCCGCGAATCACCCGCGCGCAATCGATGGATATTCTGTCGTCGCAGTCGAATCTCTCGGGCTATAAGGCGGTGCTTGATGCCGCAGCCGAATATGGCCGTGCGTTTCCGATGATGATGACGGCGGCGGGAACGGTGTCAGCCGCGCGCGTCTTCGTGATGGGTGTGGGCGTGGCCGGGCTGCAGGCAATTGCCACCGCGCGCCGCCTGGGCGCGCAGGTTTCTGCCACCGATGTGCGATCGGCGACCAAGGAGCAGATCCAGTCGCTGGGCGCCAAGCCCATTTTCGTTGAGAATGTGAAGGGCATCGAGGGCGAGGGCGCAGGCGGCTATGCTGGCGAGATGAGCCCGGAATACCAGGCGGCACAGGCCGAATTGGTGTCGAGCCACATCGCCAAGCAGGATATCGTCATCACGACGGCGCTGATCCCCGGTCGGCCAGCGCCACGCCTGATCAGCGACGCCCAGATCGCGACGATGCGGCCGGGCAGCGTGATCGTCGATCTGGCGGTCGAAGCCGGTGGCAATGTCGAGGGCGCGGTTGCGGGTGAAGTGGTGACCGTGCACGGCGTGAAGATCGTCGGGCACAAGAATGTCGCCGGGCGGTTGGCAGCGGATTCTTCCGCCCTGTTTGCGCGCAATCTTTTCAACTTTCTGTCGGCCTTTTGGGACAAGGAAAGCGGCAAGCCGGTGCTCGACGAAGAGATTGGCGACGCGATCCGGCTGACCAAGGATGGCAAGGTCGTCAACGCACGGCTGCTGGGCTGATCAAGGGGACGATCATGGATTTTGTTTCTACTCTGTCGGTCTTCGTGATGGCCTGTTTCGTCGGCTATTATGTCGTCTGGTCGGTCACGCCCGCGCTCCACACGCCGCTGATGGCGGTGACTAACGCGATTTCATCGGTGATCATCGTTGGCGCGTTGATTGCCAGCGCAGCTGCCGGGATTGGCTCGGGCGGGGCGATCTCGAAATGGCTGGGGCTGCTTGCGGTGGTCTTGGCCAGCGTCAACATCTTCGGCGGCTTTGCGGTCACCGCACGGATGCTGGCGATGTATAAGAAGAAGGATCGGCCGGCGGCCAAGCACTAACAACATCGTCATCCCGGCACATGTCGGGATCCACCAATCCACCAGCGCGGGCGGCGCGGTGGGCCCCGGTACAAGCCCGGGGCGACGCCAGGGGGTTTTGAGAATGGAACATATCGCGGTTAATCCCTGGGCATCGCTGGCCTATCTGGTGGCGGGGGTATGCTTCATCCTCGCGCTGCGCGGGCTATCGTCGCCGTCGACATCGCAGCGCGGCAACCGCATGGGCATTATCGGCATGACGATTGCCGTGGTAACGACGCTGGTCACGCATGTCCCGCAGGGTGATCTGGGCTTGCTGCCAAGCGATATCGCCGTTTCCTCCACCGTCATCGCGGTGTCCTCAACCTTTAACGCTTTGGGCATGGCGGAAATTGCCATCGCGCTCGCAATCGGTGCCGTGATCGGCATCGGGATGGCGCGCACGATCAAGATGACCGACATGCCGCAATTGGTTGCGGCCTTTCACTCGCTGGTGGGTTTGGCTGCGGTGCTCGTCGGCGCAGCCGCCTATCTCAATCCCGATGCGTTCGGCATTGCCGACGCCGGCGAGATTTTCACCCAGAGCCGGGTCGAACTTGGCCTCGGCGTCGCAATCGGTGCGATTACCTTTTCGGGCTCTGTCATCGCCTTCCTGAAACTCAACGGTAATATGAGCGGCAAGCCGATTATCCTGCCCGCGCGCCATATCATCAACCTGGGCACGCTGGCGGCGATCCTTGGGCTCGTGGCCTATTTCCTGACCGATCAGAGCCCCTGGGTGTTCTTCGCGATCACGGCGCTCAGCTTCGCGATCGGCTTCTTGCTGATTATCCCGATCGGCGGGGCGGATATGCCGGTCGTTGTGTCGATGCTGAACAGCTATTCGGGCTGGGCAGCAGCGGCGATGGGCTTCACGCTCCACAACACGGCGATGATCATCACCGGGGCGCTGGTCGGCTCATCGGGCGCGATTCTGTCGTACATCATGTGCAAGGCGATGAACCGCAGCTTCATCAGCGTGATTGCGGGCGGCTTTGGCGCGGATGGCGGCAGCAGCGGCGGTGGCGAGGCCAAAGAACAGCGGCCCTGGAAGCGTGGTTCTGCAGAGGACGCTGCCTTCCTGATGGGCCAAGCCGAACAGGTCATCATCGTGCCCGGTTACGGCATGGCGGTGGCGCAGGCACAGCATGTCCTGCGCGAGATGACTGACAAGCTGAAGGAGCATGGCGTCAAGGTGAAGTTCGCGATCCACCCGGTCGCGGGCCGCATGCCGGGGCATATGAACGTGCTGCTCGCTGAAGCCAGCGTGCCCTATGACGATGTGTTCGAGCTGGAAGACATCAACAGCGAATTCGCGCAGACCGATGTCGCCTTCATCATCGGTGCCAACGATGTGGTGAACCCGGCGGCCAAGACCGACAAGGGATCGCCCATCTATGGCATGCCCGTGTTTGACGTCGAAAAGGCCAAGACCGTGCTGTTCATCAAGCGATCAATGGGCGGTGTCGGCTATGCCGGGGTCGACAATGATGTATTCTACATGGACAATACCATGATGTTGCTCGCTGATGCCAAGAAGATGGTTGAGGATATCGTCAAGGCTTTGGACTAATTGCTCAAAGCGCAGGCCTGCGGGCCCTGTAGATTGAGCCCAAAGCCTGACAATTGTCTCCATTTTGGCGGCGTTCGCCTGTCAACACCCGGAAACCCCGCCAATTTGGCGCGGTCTTTGCGCAGATTTCCGCCGCAGGTTCGTAAGACTGCCTGCGAAACGAGCGGAGAACGGGCGTGGAAGAAACCGGCGCAAGCTGGGAGTTTAAGGTGCTGCCCAAGGTCTTGTTGATCGCCGATGGTGCTGATGCCGCGCGTGCGGGCAAATCAGTGCTGGCGTTGGTTGGTGCCCACCCGATTGGCCCGGTGGCAATGTCTGCGGCACGGGGGGCGCTTGCGACGCCAGATGGCATTGATGCGATTCTGATCGATGCCGATGGCAGTGACGACGATGCGCTTGAGCTGGTGCTGCATGAGACGGCCAATCTGGTTGCCAACAGCGCGATTGGCGTCGTGATCAATTTTGATGAACGCCGAATCGATCAAGTCAGCGCCCATATGCTGACCGAGCGGGTTCAACTCCTCTGCAATGCACCGCTCACCGAACAGGTATCTGCGCTGGCGATCGCGCTGACCGGCAAGCCCGGCAACCGACTTCGCCAGCGGAGCGATCATCAGGATCGCCACAGCGAGCGGCTCAACCAGTTGAATGCCGAAGTCGCGCGAATCGCTGAAACGCTTGCCCGGCTTGCCAATGCCGAGCCAAGCAGCATGCGACCGCTGTTGGGCGACCGGAAATCGGGCTATCGCGGACCCGATCCCGCAGACGGCACGACCATTTCAGCCAATGACGTCCGCCAAGTTATTCGCGGGCGACGGATCCGCGATCAGTTTTTCGGTGCCGGGCTTTTCGAGGACCCTGCCTGGGACATGCTGCTCGATTTGTTCGCTGCTGACCTGGAGCGCGCGCGCGTCTCTGTGTCGAGCCTTTGCATCGCAGCGGCCGTCGCGCCCACCACAGCGTTGCGCTGGATCAGCAGGATGACCGAAGCGGGCTTGTTCGAACGCGAAGCCGATCCGTTTGATCGACGACGGGCCTTTATGCGGCTGTCGGCTCAAGCCAGAGACAGCATGCGCGATTATTGGCTGGCGGTGAAAGCGGCAGGGGCGGCGATCCGCTAGGGTCGATTGACCCAATTGGCGGTTGAGTCGCGCCGCTTTTTGGATCGCATTGCGGGGAGGGGCTTGCGCAATATCGCGGGCTTTGGCACGGCAGCGCAGGGCGGGCGATTAGCTCAGTTGGTAGAGCGTCTCGTTTACACCGAGAATGTCGGCGGTTCGAGCCCGTCATCGCCCACCATTTTTTTCGACTGTTGGTTACAGCGCACGGATCAGCCGGGTCGCGCGCGCAATCCAGGCAGGATCCGAAACGATCTGCTGCCGGCTGCCCGCGCCGAGTGGCAGCACCTGCAGCTTGCCCGCGCCGCCTTCACTCCCGGCCTGTTCCCGACCGATCAGCCGACCAAACAAGAAGCGACCGGCGACGCGGGGCACCAAGACGTCGCAGTTGAGCGCCTGGTTGAACGATTTGGGGGCAAGCGTCTCGCACCAGATTTCGTCGCCGACCCGGTAATCGCCAAGGCTGGCGCTGACGGTAACTGCCACAAGCCCCGGGGCCGGGCGCGGTGGTGTAAGTGCTGCCGCGCGGCGCGGCGCATAGGCACCGCTGGCGTCCAGAATGGCGGCGACGGCGATATCGCTGTGATTGGGGAGCTTGACCAGATCAGCAGCAGCAACGCCGAGCGCGTCTGCGATACGGTTGAGCCAGCCGACCGATACGGTTCGGGTCCCGGTTTCGAGCCGACCAATTGTTTGCGCTGTCGTCTGCGGCAGGCAGGCGCGCGCGACATCGTCAAGAGTCATGCCTTTGGCCTGGCGAACTTCGCGGATTGCCGTGATCATCATGCGCCCCCACCAATAACCAGATCGGTTTGTTATTTCCTACAAACTATCCCTTATGGCAAGCCCTAGCCCGAGTCACCAGAATGGAAGGGCCAGCAAATGCTTGAATTGGTGGAATGCGAGATCGATGCGGCGGGGATCATGAGCGCACCTGCTGCGACTGCTCGGCGGCGGCGCAGCGTTACCGTCAATGTTGCGGAGTCCCCGCTATCCTGGCTTCGGTCGCGTGGCCTGGTCGATAGTCGCCAGTTCGAAGCCGGTGAGCGCTTGCGGGCCGATTATGAAACGGCGTCGCTTGGTCCCTCTGTGACGATGCGCTGGGAATCCGGCCCGGTGTCGCGCGGCAGGCGCGCCGCTGGCGCGGCAATCGACCCAACACTGGCGCAGCTTATGGCCAAACGGCGGTTCGATGCGGCGATTGCCGCGGCTGGACCGGGGCTGGCCGATGTTGCCTGGCGCGTCATTTGCGCAGGCGAAGCGCTGCCGATGGCGGAGAAGGCGCTGGGATGGCCCGTTCGCGCTGGAAAACTGGTCTTGTGTCTGGCCCTTGATCGGATCGCATCGCATTATCAGCTTCCCTGACGGGGGCGCTTAGGGCGTCAAAGGGGTGGTGCTGCGGGGACAGTGGCGGTCGGGAGCTGGGCGCGCTAGACACCCGGCAATCGATGCACGGTAGGGCCAGCGGCCCGCAACAAAGGAAAGCTGCCATGATTGTTTATGGGTCGACAATTTCGCCCTTCGTTCGCAAAGTGATGGCGTTCGCGGCCGAAAAGGGCCTGGCGCTGACCATCGAAGCGGCCGGGCTGGGGCGCGGCGGGCCTGAATTTCTTGAATCCAGCCCGTTCGGCAAGATCCCTGGCTTTCGCGATCCCGGTGCCGATGGCGGCAAGGATTTCTGCATTTCGGATTCGACGGCGATTTGCGCCTATCTGGAAGCCAAATATCCGGAACCCAATATGATCCCGGTGGCACCCATCGCGCATGCCCGGACGATCTGGTTTGAAGAATATGCGGATTCGATCTTTTTTGCGAGCGCCGCGAAGATTTTCGTTCACCGGCTGCTCTATCCCAAGATGCTCAAACGGCCCTTTGATGAAGCGATTGCTGCCAACGCTGTAGATGTCGAGTTGCCACCGTTGTTTGACTATCTGGAAGGGGTCATTCCACCGAGCGGCTTTCTGGTCGAAGACCGGATAACGCTGGCCGATATCGCCGTCTGCAGTCCATTTGTGAACCTGGCGCATACTGAAATGGTGATCGATCCGGCGCGCTGGCCAACGACTGCTGGCTATGTGAGCGCTATCCTTGCGCGACCGAGCTTCGCCCCGATCGTGGCCGCAGAACGCGCCATGGTCGCTGCACTGGGCTGAAGGGTTTATTCGTCGAAAGGGAGAGCGATATGCTGAATTACGCGACTGTGGGCTCAAACGACCTGGAAAAGGCCAAGGCCTTTTACGACGCACTGCTTGAATCGATCGGGATGAAGACGTTCTTCAACCATCCGAGCGGCGGGCGGCTTTATGGTCGGCCGGGCAAGAGCCTTTTTGGGGTGCTTGGGCCCTATGATGGCAATGAAGCCACAATCGGCAATGGGACATTGGCTGGTTTCGGGCTTGAAAGCCGCGAGGCGGTCGCTGCGTTTCACGCCAAGGCGCTTGCGCTCGGCGCTGTTAATGAAGGTGATCCGGGGCCGCGCGGCGGCGAGGACTCGCCTGCCTATTTCGCTTATTTCCGCGATCCAGATGGCAATAAGCTGTGTGCCTATCATTTTCTGCCGCGGCCAGCGCGCTGACTTTCGCTGGCGAGGATGTGATGCAGGTCGAGATTCTGAAATGCCATGGGTCCGGCAATGACTTTCCGCTGATCGACGCGCGCGCGATGACGCTGACCGATGCCCAATGGTCGGCCGTCGCGCGCGCCCTTGCCGACCGATCAGGCCTGGTCGGCGGCGACGGCCTGTTGCTGCTCGATAAAAGATCCGAAATGGATGTTTTGTCGATGCGGATGTTGAATGTTGATGGGTCGGAGGCGGAGACGTGCCTTAATGGGCTGCGGTGTGTCGCGCGGGCGGGGTTTGAGGCGCTGGGGGTGAGCGAAGCGACGGTTGGGCTGAAAACCAGCCGCGCCGAGGTACAGCTCGACCCGCCGCTCGCCCCAGGCGTGGTGACGGTGCGCGAGACCGTCGGCCCGGCTGATCTGGATGTGGCGCGCTGGCCGCTTGGCGACGCGATCCGGATTGTCGAGGCGGTCATCCCGCTGCTCAACAGCTCCCGAATGTTCACCGCCATCGCGATGCCCAACCCGCATCTGGTGAGCTTTGTCGACCGCATCGATGACGACGAACTGAGCGCGATCGGCGCCCGCTGCGAGGCCGCGCCCGCCTGGCTGCCCAACCGCGCCAATGTGTCGTTCATCGAACAGCGCGGCGGCGATCTGTTCGTGCGCACCTTTGAACGCGGGGTTGGCCTGACCAATAGCTGCGGCAGCGCGATGGCGGCATCGACCTATGCCGCCTGCCTGACCGGCAGGATCGATTATGACCGGATGCTGACCGTCTTCAACCAGGGCGGCATGGTGCGGGCAATGGCGACCCCGGCGGGAATCGTGACGCTATCGGGCAATGCAACATTTGAATGGCGCGGCACGGTGACGATCGATTTCGCCACTGAAAAAGCAACCGATCTGATCATCACCGAACGCCGCGATGATGAAGTGGCGGCCTGGGACGCGGTGATCACGGCGCTGGCGGCGGGGTGAGCGACGGGTGGGGCAGCGGCTCCACATAATCTCCACGATTCGGCCACACGAGCGCAAGCGACAGGCTGGAGATTGGCGCATCGCCCGTGCATGATGCACTGGGCCGCCCAAGGATCCGTGATGTCCCTTCCCGCTCCATCCCCTGCCCCGTCATCCCTGGGCGCAGACACCCGCCGCGACAATGCGCTGATCCTGATCGCTGAGGACGATGCCGATATCGCCCAGATCCTGACCGCCTATCTCGACCGCGAAGGGTTTCGCACCGTGACGGCGGCCGATGGCGAAGTGGCGCTGATGCATCACCGCGCGCTGCGCCCCGATCTGGTGCTGCTCGATGTCCAGATGCCCAAGGCCGATGGCATCCAGGTGCTGAGCGAGATCCGGCGGCGTGGCGGCACGCCGGTGATCATGGCGACGGCGCGGGCCGAGGATCTCGACAAGCTGCTGGGGTTGAGCCTGGGGGCGGATGATTATGTGATCAAACCGTTCAACCCGCTTGAAGTGGTCGCCCGCGTCAAGGCGGTGCTGCGCCGGGCGCGCGGCGAACGGACGGGCGATCGGACGATCCGCTGGGGCCCGATCGAGATCGATCCTGAAAGCTATGTCGCGCGGGTGGTGGACAGCGAGGGAGGCGCAACGCTTGATTTGACGCTGACTGAATATCGCCTGCTCGCCCATCTTGCGCGCAGCCCGTCGCGCGTGTTCACGCGGGCCGAACTACTCGATGCCTGCCTGCCCGAAGGCGACGCGCTGGAGCGGACGGTGGACAGCCATATCAGCAAATTGCGCCGTAAGCTCGACACTGCTGGTGCGACCGGACTGTGCGCCGGGGTACGCGGGATCGGGTATCGGCTGGCAGCGGCGTGAACTGGCGCACACGGCTTCGCCAGCGCTGGTTGCTGTCGACGCAACTGGCGACCGTGCTGGCGGTGTCCGTGCTGATCTGCGCGGCGATCATCATCACCGAGACCCAGATTTATGAGGTTTATGAGCAAACGCGCGTCATGGAATTGCTGTCTCCGGAGGCGCGCAAGGCCGTCGTCGCATTCGAGGCAGGGCGGGTACCAGAGCCCAACCAGTTTCGGGCGATCATGAAGGATCAAGAAAAGATCCAGCAGGGTGTTATCGACAGGTCGAACATTGCGTTGTTCATCTTCACCGTAACGGCAGCGTTGGGGGCCTTCCTTGTCGGTGCATTCCTGTTGCGACGGGTGGGCGGCGGGCTGAACGATGTGGCGGCAGCGGCGCGCGCGGTGGCTGAGGGGCGGCTTGATGCGCGGGCGGGATCGGTGCGCTTCGCCTCGATCGAGGAAGACCAGCTGACGCAGGATTTCAACGCGATGGCAGAGGCGCTGCAGCATGCCGACCGCGAACTGAAGGACAGCACGGCGGCGATCGCGCATGAACTGCGCACGCCGCTGACCGTGCTGAGCGGGCGGCTGCACGGCATTCAGGACGGGGTGTTCGCGGCTGGCCCCGACCAGATCGACAGCCTGATCCACCAGGTCGATTCGCTGACCCGGCTGGTCGATGATCTGCGAACGATGAGCCTGGTCAATTCGGGCCAGCTGGTGCTTGATCTGGCGACGATCGACTTGGCCGAGGCGATCCGGCCCGTGATTGCCGCGATGCGGCCCGATCTGGAAGCGGCTGGCCTGACGATCATCTGCGATCTGGTCCCGGCACCGATGATCGGCGATGCGGGGCGGTTGCGTCAGGCATTGGCGGCGGTGCTGAGCAATGCCATCCGCTATGCGCCCGGCAGCGGCCCGTTATGGATCGAATCCGGGTTTGCCGCGGGCATGGTGCAGCTGCGCGTGATCGATTCAGGCACTGACCTGACCGATGAAGCAGCGGCGCGCGCGTTCGAGCGCTTCTGGCGCGGGGACCGATCCCGTGCGCGATCGAGTGGCGGATCGGGACTGGGGCTGTCGGTCGTCCGCGCAATCGCGGCGGCGCATGGCGGCAGTGTGAGCCTCACCCGGCGGCCGACCGGTGGTGCGGTGTTTGAGATGCTGCTGCCGCCGGTGCAGGGGGTGGGGGCGTGAGGGGGGAGTGTAGCCTCAGCGGCCGATAATGGGCCGTTAGTGGAATGGCGGGACTCAGGAAAAAGATATTGGCTAGCCGCCATTCGCTTACCGAACGGACAGTCTCGGTGCAGGCCCAACGGTTGCCGTTCTTCAACGGCTTCAAGCGTCCGCTGATGCTGGAACCGGTCCGTCAAACGCTCGACAAAGGCCGCTCGGACCGTCGCCGTTGGCTCAGGATCGCCCGATGTGTTGGCGCAGGAAATCAATCATGACGCGCACCTTGTTCGGCAGGAAAGTTCGGCTCGGATAGATCAGCCATGCCCCTGTTGTAAAATCCGTTGCTGTTGCGCGCATCGTCGGAAAACAACGGATCAGGCTGTGGTCACGGATGTTGGGCGCAATCAACCAGTCGGGCAGCAGCGCCGGGCCGAGGCCTGCAATGGCGGCGTCGCGAAGCGCAAGCGCATTGGAAGCAAGAATGTCGCCATCGACCGGCACGGTCAGGATGTCGCCATCCGGCCCTTGGAACAGCCATCGGTCCCGAAAACCGGGAAAGGCAAAGCGGAGCACGCGGTGCCGGGCCAGGTCGTCCAGCGTGTCCATGCTGTGCCCCGCCAGCCACGATGGCGCCGCGACGACGTGATAGTGCGTGTCGAGCAGCTTGCTGGCAATGACGTTCGCCTCGACACTGGGCGCAAGGCGGATCGCCAGATCAACGCCTTCGCCGACCAGATCGACGTTCGAATCGTCCATGACTAACTCGATCTTCATCGCTGGAAAGTCAGCCTGGAAGCGGTGGAGCAGTGGCACGATCATGGTCAGCCCGAACGCGACCGAAGTCGACAGTCGCACTGTGCCGACCGGGCCTCGCCCAAGGACGCGAACTTCCTGCGCCGCTTCCTCGAATTGCGCGATCAACGGCTCAACACGGCTGAGATAGGCAGCACCCGCCTCGGTCAAGGTCAGCTTTCGCGTTGTGCGCTGGAACAGCCGCTCGCCAAGCTCGCGCTCAATGGAAGCCACGACGCGGGACACGGACGAGGGTTCGACATTCTGTGCCCGCGCAACCGCCGAAAAGCCGCCCCCGTGCGCGACTTCGACGAAAATCTTCACAGCCTTGATGTCCATCACACAACCTTTGCATAATTCGCAAAAGTCTAGGTCAAAGAGGCGGGTTTTTCAAGAAAACATGAAGCAATAACTGGGTAGCACTAACCCGCTTTGAAAGGATTTCATCATGGCTACCCTGCTTCGTATCGATGCCAGTGCCCGTACCGAAGGCTCCTATTCGCGCCAGCTCGGCGACAGTTTCGAGACATCGTGGATTGCCCGCAATCCCACTGGCACGGTCGTCCGTCGCGACCTGGCGCTGACGCCGGTGCCGCAGATCGCCAATGAGACGATCGCGGGCTTCTACACGCCAGCCGAGGCGATGACCGATGCGCTGCTTGATGCGACCGCGCTTTCGGATGGGTTGATCGCCGAATTGCGCGCGGCTGACGTGCTGTTGGTGACGACGCCCATGTATAATTTCGGCATCCCCGCCGCGCTCAAAGCCTGGGTCGATCAGATCGTGCGGATCGGCCACACGTTCAGCTACGACGGTACCAGCTTCACAGGGCTCGTCACCGGCAAGCCTGTGACGATCGCGATCGCCTATGGCGCCGGTGGCTATGGCGAAGGCGGCGCGCTTGCCGCGTTAGATCTCGTGCGGCCCTATCTGGCGACGCTGTTCGGCTTCCTCGGCTTTAACGACGTCCGCTTCGCCGTGATCGAGGCGACCACCGGCGACCCGATCGCACTCGATACCGCGCTCAACATCGCGCGGGGCACCATTGCCGCCCTCGCGGCCTGATCCATGCAAACAAGGACAACAACCATGAACAAGATCGATTTATACGGCAGCATTGCGTTCGTCACCGGCGCCAGTCGAGGCATCGGCGCCGCGATTGCGCGGCGTCTGGCAACCGCCGGCGCGCATGTCGTGGTGAGCGGGCGCCAAGAGGCCGCTGCACGGGCGGTCGCGGAAAGCATCCGGTCTGCAGGCGGTGCCGCAGAGTCGACTGGCGGTGACGTTACCCAATTCGGCGATGTCACCGCGGCAATCGGCGGCGTCGCTGCGCGGCACGGCCGGATCGACATCCTCATCAACAATGCCGGGGTAATCGATCCGATTGCCCGACTGGCCGACAGCGATCCGGCGGCGTGGCAAGCCGCAGTCGAGGTAAATTTGCTCGGCGTCTATCACGCCAGCCGTGCCGCCTTGCCGCATATGCTGGCACGCGGCAGTGGTACGATCATCGCGCTGAACTCGGGTGCCGCCAACGCGCCGCTGGAAGGCTGGAGCCATTACTGCGCCACCAAGGCAGCGGTGCAGATGCTGACGCGCCAGATCGACAAGGAATATAGAGAGCTTGGAATCCGGTCTCTTGGGCTTAGTCCGGGGCCAGTCGCCGGGGACATGCAGGCCGCCATCCGCGCGTCGGGGATGAATCCGGTCAGCCGTCTCAACGATGCCGATTACATTCCGCCGGAATGGGCCGCAGAGGCCGTCGCCTGGCTTTGCACCCCGGCAGCCAATGCCTTTTTGGGAACTGATTTTTCGATCAAGACGCAAGAGGGAAGAAAGCTGCTCGGCCTCGATTGATTCCACTCAGGGACTACGGGCCCCGGATTATCGGACCATCTCGGTCGACCGCCCAACAGGTCCAGATCCGACAGATACCGGCCATCATCGCCACAGCGGCGGATGGCCGGACAGTTCCAGGTTTGGACATGCCCGGGGGGTTCGAGGGTCTCGAACCTACGACCGCTTTCGGTGCCATACGAGATAACGCTAAATCACTGACATTGAGGCGCGTAGCTGTCGTCAGCTAAGGGGTCCGCAATTCGGGCTCTATCGGTCCCAAACCCTGACGCATCCCATAGCAACCCCGCCATCGCCGCCGCCCATCGCGCAGGTTCGGCACCCCCGGTCCGGCGATGTTCCCGCACCATGCCGCTTGCGCCAAATCTCCACACGCGGCTGACGCATGCTCCACGGAGTGCCTCCATTGCCCGATCATCAACGGCACTGACGCCGGAGATTTTTATCCAGGGAGGTTTTTCCGTGAAGCTTTATACTGCAGTGAGCGCGTTCGTTCTTTTCGTTGTCCCGCATTTTGCCCAGGCGCAGGAAGCGCCCAGCTTCACTGGGCTGAAGGCGGGGGTCGAAGTCAGTCGCGAGCGGATCAGCGTGCGGAACGATCCGGGCGCGATCGGGGCGACGGGCACGGCGAGCCGCAGTGGCATCGGCTATCGCGGTTATGTTGGGTATGATGTCCAGCTGGGCAATGTCGTGATCGGTGCCGAAGCCGGGCTGGGCGGCGGTGGCAAAAGCGTGCGCCAGACGAGCGTGCGCGGCCAGTATCTCGTCGATCCGGGTCTGACTTATGACCTGACGGCGCGGGCCGGTATTGTCGTCGCGCCGGGGCTGCTGGTTTATGGTCGCGGCGGGTATCGCTGGTTGCAGACCGACCGGATCACCACACCGGTGAACGGCGCGCGGATCGTGCGCGAACAGACCGATGGCGGGGCAACCTATGGCGCGGGTGCCGAAGTGAAGATCGACGAGCATTTCTCGCTCCGCGCCGAATATGACCGCACCGTTTATGATCGCGGGCTGCGCGGCAACAAGTTTGCGGTGGGAGCGGCGTTCAAGTTCTGAGGCTGGCTGGCGCCTGGTCAACGCGCCCGCTCCTCTCAAGGGGGGGGCGTGGTGGCGACCGATTGTCATCGTCTTTACCAAATCGGTTAAAAACACTTGACAGTGTCACGCTGTTTCGGTACATAACAGGAACGCTGAAGAATTGCGAGTCGGGGCGGTCGGGCATGAGCCGGGCCGCCCCTTCTCGTTGGTGCTGGCGGGGCTGCCGCGATTGGCGCGGGCAAGGGGGAGCGGCGGGGTGGCGAGTGATACGCACAAGCGACCGGCAACGCCGACCGTGACTCGCCCGACTGCCTATACCGGCCGCAAATGGGTGCGCTGGACCGCCAAGAAAAAGGCCGCTTTTCTCGATCATCTGGCCGCGACCTGCAATGTGAAGGCGGCGGCGGCGGTGATCGGGGTTGATCCCGCGAGCGTCTATGCGCTGCGGCGGCATGATCTGGACTTTGCCGCTGCATGGCACGACGCGCTGGAGGCGGGCTATGCGATGCTGGAAACCCAATTGGTTGGCCATGCGCTGTCGGGTGGTGGCGCGCGGCTGATCGACAATGGTGCTACTGATTTGACCGGGCCGATTGATGTCGATCTGGCGTTGCGCTTGTTGGCGGCGCACAAGACGCGCGCTGCTGACCGGCCACGGCGCGGCGGCCCGCCCCGGCAGCTGGCGAGCCCTGACGACACTGATGCCGCGATATTGAAGAAATTACGGTCGATGGAGCAGCGAAAGGCGCAGGCGTGAAGGCGGCGGTTGCGGCGGCGGGCGAGGACCGCGCGCTATTCGATCGGCTGCTGGCGCTGTCGGCTGACGAGCAGGCCGAGGTGATCAGGGCGCTGACCAAGCCGCAGCAGCGCGAATTCAACGAACGCTGGTGGCAATGGGCGCATGACGGCCAGCGGGCGCCGCCGGGGGACTGGCGGCTGTGGCTGATCCGTGCGGGGCGCGGCTTCGGCAAGACGCGCGCCGGTGCGGAATGGGTGAGCGCGCATGCCCGGGCGACACCTACCGCGCGGATCGCGCTGGTCGGCGGGAGTATCGATGACGTTCGCCAGGTGATGATCGAAGGGCCGAGCGGGCTGATTGCGGTGGCGCGGACTGGGGAGAGCGTGCGCTGGCGGGCAGCGCAGGGCGAAGTGCAGTTTGCCTCGGGTGCGCGGGCCTTTGCTTATTCAGCCGGCATGCCGGAGCGGCTGCGCGGCCCCGAACATGACCTGGCCTGGTGTGATGAGATTGCCAAATGGCGCGGTCGGCAGGGTGAGGAGAGCTGGAACAACCTGATGCTGGGGCTGCGCACCGGGGACCATCCACGCGCGCTGCTGACAACGACGCCGCGTTCCAATGCGCTGATGCGGCGGATCATGACGCTGCCCGGACTGGTCGAGACGCGGGGCCGAACGCGCGACAATCCGCATCTGCCGACCAGCTTTGTCGCGGCAATGACCGCGGATTATGGCGGGACCCGGCTGGGGCGGCAGGAGCTGGACGGTGAGCTGATCGAGGATCTGGCTGATGCGTTATGGACGCGGGCGATGATCGAGGCGTGCCGGGTGCGGGCGCTGCCGGTGCTGGTCCGTGTGGTGGTGGCGGTTGATCCATCGGCGAGCATTGGCGGCGATGCCTGCGGGATCGTCGCCGTGGCGCTGGGCGGGGACGGTCTTGGCTATGTGCTGGAAGATGCGAGCGTTAGCGGTGCCTCGCCAGAGGGCTGGGCGCGCGCGGTGGCTTTATGCGCTGATCGCCACGGGGCGGACCGGGTGGTGGCGGAAAAGAATAATGGCGGGGCGATGGTCAAAAGCGTGCTCGCCGCCGCCGATGCGACGATGCCGATCACGCTGGTGCATGCCAGCCAAGGCAAAGTCGCGTGGGCGGAACCCGTGGCGGCCTTATATGAAAGCGGCAGAGTGCGGCATTTCGGCGCGTTTCCGGCGCTGGAGGATGAATTATGTGGGTTGATTACCGGGGGCGGCTATGAGGGGCCGGGGCGGTCGCCCGACCGGGCCGATGCTTTGGTGTGGGGCCTAAGCGAGCTGATGCTGCGAAAAAAGGCAGTCGCGGCCGTGCGGTCGCCTTAGCCGCGCTTGCGGCGGCGCCACAGATCATAAACGGGTTTCAGCGTGAAGGCGGCAACGACCCCGCCGATCATCAGCGTATGCGGATCGCGGAACAGCCAGCCGACCACGCCAATCGCCGCTGCATAAACAGGGATGATGAACAGCATATAGCGGCCAAGCCAGCCGAGATAGCGCTTCGCGCTGTCTTCATCGGCGGCAAACCACAGGAACAAGACCACCGGTACTCCAAACAACACACAAAGCGCGGCGGTGATGATCGGCGAGGAGGCAAGGGTGAGCGGCATTCGGCGATCATAGATTGTCGCGCGTAATCCTCAAGCGGTGGGGCTCAAGCGGCGCGACAACGGCGTGGTGCGCGGTTATGGCATGACGCATGATCCCACGCGAAACGATCGATACGACGGCAGTGCCCGGTGGCGGCGAGATGCGGCTGGTGCGGCGCGGAAGCGACTGGTTCATCATGCTGGGGCGTGAGGAATTGATGTCGAGCCGGATGAGCGGCTCCGAAGAGGCGCTCGCGACGCTGGCGTGCGACCGGGTGGGCCCGGATGCGCGGGTGCTGGTCGGCGGGTACGGGATGGGGTTTACGCTTCGGACCTTGCTCGCGCGGCTGGGGCCGGGGGCGAAGGTGACGGTGGCTGAGCTGGTGCCGGCGGTAATCGCCTGGGCGCGCGGGCCAATGGCTGAATTTGCGGGTGGGTGCCTGGATGATCCCCGCGTGGCGGTGGTCGCGGGCGATGTCGGCGCGGAGATCAGGGCCGGGCGCGGACGCTATGAGGCGATCCTGCTCGATGTCGATAACGGCCCCGACGGGCTGACCCGCAAGGGCAATGACGGGCTTTATACGATGGCCGGGCTCACCGCCGCGAAGGACGCGCTGACACCGGGCGGGGTGCTGGCGGTGTGGTCGGCGGCAAGCGACGACGTGTTCGCGCGGCGAATGCGCGATGCGGGGTTCGTGGTGGACGAAGTGGTCGTGCGGGCGCGGGCGAGCGGCAAGGGCGCCCGGCATGTGATTTGGGTGGGGGTGCGATAGCGCCCACCGATATCTTGAAAAATTGGCCATATGTGTGGCATAGGAAGGGCATGAAGACAGCAGACTTTGAGGCTATAGCTACGCGAGTTGCCCAGCGCGAATTAGGGAACGATTTGGTTGATCACGTCAGCGCGCAAGTCGATATGGACGGTGATGGCGAAACGATCTGGCGCTTGGTAGTCGTACTCACCGAGCCAAAAAATGTTGCGGGCATCAAATTGTCAGGATTTGTTAGGCATCTGCGCGCTGAATTGGAGCCTAATGAACCCTATCCTATTGTCAGTTTTCGGTCTGCAAGCGACAATAGGGATGTGACGTCTGCGGCCGCTTGATCTGATCGCGGCTGCACAAGGGCTGATCGACGGGAGCCGACGCCCAAAGGAGGCCCGCCTGCGCAGGGCTCAAAGCACGTTATATTATGCGATGTTCGACTGTCTCGCACGGAGCTGTGCCGACGGTTTTATTGGGCGTGTTCACGCGGTGAGGCGAACGCGTGCTTGGCGCCAGGTATATCGTTCGCTGGAGCATGGCTTTGCCAAAAAGGCGTGCCGCGATAACTTAGTTGCGGGATTTGGCGTTGATATTCAGGATTTTGCAAATGCATTTGCGAATTTGCAAGAACGAAGACATGCGGCGGACTACGATCCTCATTTCAAACTGACGAAGTCAGAAGTCTTGTCTGACATTGAACTTGCAGCAGATGTAATCGAGCGATTTGAGAGCATGCCGATCAGTGAAAAGCGAGGCTTTGCTGCGCACGCGCTGTTCAAAAGCCGGCCAGCCTGAACCCGGAAATATAAAGGCAAAACCATGAAAATCTTCGGCTGGAAGTCAGCCGGGCGCGAGGAATTGCGCCCGGCTTTGTCGCGTTATGCGCTTGGCCCGGGGCCGCTTTTGGGCGAGTGGCCCGCCTCTTACGAAGCGCAATTGCGCGAGGGCTATGCGCGTAATGCAATTGCGCAGCGCAGCGTTCGGCTGGTGGCGCAGGGACTGAGCGGGGCACCGCTAAGCGCGTCGGACCCGGCGATCCTGGCGTTGCTGGCGGCGCGGTCGGGCGGGCAAGTGCTGGCCGAGACGGTGGCGGCGCAGGTGTTGCTGCACGGTATACAGTGAAGCCAATTGATATCGCTGTCGCGTCGATTGGCAGGCCATTGCAGCTGATGGTATCGGGTATCGGTGACCTGACCGGGCCGGTCGCGGCCACAAACGTGCCGGGCGGCCTGTCGGTGCGCCCACCGGCACCGGTGCACCTGCACGTCCAGCCGACCGAGGAGGGCATGCGGATTACATGGGTTCGCCGCAGCCGAGCGGGCTGGCGCTGGATCGACGGCGTCGATGCGCCGTTGATCGAGGAACAAGAGGCGTATCGGTTGGTGATTTCGCCGCCTGGTGGCGTCCCGCAAGCGCTAGATATGCGCGAGTCCAGTTTTTTGATTTCCAACGAGTTCGCGCTCAGCGGCACGATGATCGATGTGCGGCAGCGCGGGTTTGCGGGCGAATCGCTGCCCGGCACGCTTACCCTGACATGACCCCAAGGAGGGAAAGATGAGCGACGATCCGACGCCCCGATTTGCGCTGCCGCTGTTGCAGCCGGGCCAGGCGCAGAAGGAATTGTATCATAATGAAGCATTGGCCCTGATCGATCTGGGGCTTCATCCCTGCGTGATCGCCATGGGGGTCGATACGCCGCCATCTGCCCCCGTCCTGGGCGCGTGCTGGATCATCGGTACGGCACCGACCGGTGTCTGGGCCGCTGCGGCCAACTATCTGGCCGGCTGGACGGCGGGGGGGTGGCGATTCGTTGCACCCCAGGACGGGATGACCGTCTGGAGCCTGCAAGATGGCGTATATGCAAGGTTTGCGGCAGGGAACTGGACGATTGGCGAGGCTCGCTATGCGCGCCTGTTGATTGATTCGGTGCAAGTTATCGGGCCGCAGCAACCATCCATTGCCAATCCCGTCGGCGGCAGCGTGATTGATGGTGAGGCACGAGCCTCGATCGCCACCATTATTGACGCGCTGGCCACCCATGGACTGATCGCGCGGTGAACCAATCGCCCGCCGGTTGTGGCCATTTCGTCACACTTGCTGGTATTTGTATGCTTGCGTGGAAACTAAGCTTTCGGTAGGGAGTTGGGGCTGTCCGTAGTGACACTCAAGAAAGGGGAATATGATGCGGAAGCTAGCCGTTTCACTGGCACTTGCCTCCACCGCGCTCGCCACGCCTGTTTTGGCCCGCGATAATTCGTGGTACGTTGGCGTCGACGCAGGCGGGGTGCTCGTCGAAGATATCAATTACAATATCGCTGGACGTCCGAATGTTTCGAAGGTCGATCATAATTATGGTTACGACATCGATGGCAACATTGGGTATGATTTCGGGGCGTTCCGCGTAGAAGCAGAGGTCGGCTACCGCCGGGCTTCGACAAGCGCATATACGTCGTCCTCGCCGATCCCGCACTTCAACAGCGCGGGCAATCTGGTGAATGCGGCGCCTGGTACGCGCCCAACCAACGGCAGTGATACGGCGCTTAGCTTCATGGCCAACGCCCTGCTCGATTTCGGTGACGACACCGGGGTGCAAGGCTTTGTCGGCGGCGGTGTCGGTGTTGCGCGCGTAAAGGGCCGCATCGTCAACGCGTTCGGCAACGCTCCCCTGAACGATTCGGACACGGTGTTCGCCTATCAGGCGATTGCTGGTGTTCGGGTGCCGGTCACGGATAAGATTGATGCATCGTTCAAGTATCGTTTCTTCACGGCGCCGAATGCGCAATATGTTGATGTCCGTGGCAGCAGCTATACGGGCACTTTCCGTTCGCACAGCTTGCTGTTCGGCCTGACCTATAACTTCAGCGAACCGGCTGCGCCGCCACCGCCGCCACCGCCGCCGCCACCTCCTCCTCCGCCCCCGCCGCCGCCGCCACCACCACCGGTGGAAGTGGTTTGCTCGCCTGGTCCTTTCATCGTGTTCTTTGAATGGGACAAGTCGACGATCACGCCAGAAGCGGCAAGCATTCTTGATAACGCCATCACGGCCTATCAGAATTGCGGCAATGCGCAGGTTATGCTCGCCGGTCACGCTGACCGTTCGGGTACGCCGAAGTACAATATCGCGCTGTCGCAGCGTCGCGCTGATGCTGTGAAGGGTTATATGTCTTCGCGGTCGATCCCAGAGGGTGTCATCACGACCCAGGCGTTCGGCGAAGGCCGTCCGCTCGTCGAGACTGCCGATGGCGTTCGCGAACTGCAGAACCGTCGCGTGGAAGTGACCTATGGCCCAGGTTCGGGCCGCTAAGTCGCAACCTTAACGGGTTAAGATCGGGGAGGTCGGTGTCATGCCGGCCTCCCCTTTTTTTGTGTTTGTTGGTCTGGACTCCAATTCAATCTGACGGAATCGATGACCGTCGAACGCGGCAACCCGGGGTTCCAGGCAGCGTTCTGTGCAGCGCTGCACCCTTGCTTCCGCGCCGGGATTGCACCGCGTCAGTCTAAATGAAGTCGAGTCGAGCGGCCATTGGCGCAGCCCGGCCAGCCAGCGCTAGCCTTTAGGCGATCCATCTTGCAGTGCCCCGGCCAGCCAATCCGGCACCAGTGCATCTCCCAGGGCTTCAACACGGCGCAGGTCGATCATCACCCCCAAATCGGGATAGCTTGCCCGGGTTCGATCGCTTGCGGGGGCAATCGGCGCGACGACAAGCCGCCGATTGACCTTGGCGCGGTGGTGCATACGCGCGGTATTCTCCTGGCCCACATAGCACCCCTTGGTAAAGCTAACCCCACCCAGCTCGCGGGCATTGGCTTCGAGCCATAGTGTTTCGCCACTACCGAGCTCGTCCACGCCTTCGGTCACGCCATGCGCCAGGCGGTGCTTTTGCCAGCCAAAAGCGACCGGACCGGGGGCAGCGAGCCAGCGATAGCCGAGCGCTGCCAAGCGCGGATCAGCCACACCGCGACCCGGTGTGAGCGACCAGTGCACCGCCAAATCTAGCTGATCAATCGTAATCGATCGCCGCAACCGGTAAAGGCTGAGCCGACGGGTAAGGGTCTCAGCCGCTGCCGCCTCGCAATCGATCAGCACCGCGTCGCCATCGGCCCAAAGGATGAAATCGAACAGCGCCTTGCCTTGCGGTGTCAGCAAGCCGCTCCAGAGCGGGCCTGAGTCAAGGCGCGTGACGTCTTGCGTGACCAGCCCCTGGAGAAAACCATGGACGTCTTCACCAGCGAGACGAAGCACGGCGCGATCAGGGAGCATAGTGGCGGAGTCTGTAATCATGGCGCTGAGGTAAGGCAAAAGCGCCGGAATGAAAGAGCGTGGTGGCCGCGATGCCCTAAATTGCCCAGCTTTCTAATCCCAGCATCGCGTTTCAGAACGGCAACCAACGCTGCTTCTTGCGGAATTTCATATAACCGATATTCACCCCGGCGCGCACACCGACGCCCAGCCGAATCGGGATCAGCACAATGTCCCCACGGCGCAAATAGGTCGCTGAAAACCCGCCGACGAAATAAAGATGCCCCTCTCCCTCTGGGAAGCGGCGAAACAGATCTTCAGTGTCGTAGAGATTATAGACCAGCACAAAGACCTTTGAGGCATTGCCGCCCAGGTCGAACCCCACCGATGGCCCCGTCCAAAAAACTGGGCGATCCCCTTCGATCCGATGCGACATTGTGCCTGAGCCATAGCGCAGCCCAACCACCACCGCACCCGATGCTTCTCTGCCGGCAATATAGGCGTTGGGCTCGCCCTGATCCTTCAATATCTTTTCCAGGATGCCCGCGAGCCCCTCTGCGCCCTTGCCAAAGACACGTTCGCCCGCGCTGAAAAGGTCATTGCGTTGATAGGTCGTGCCAGCGCTGGCGGCATCCTTGGTTGCCTGCGGGCTGGCCGGGGCTGCCGATACCGACGTCGCTCGTGGTGCTCCAGGTTCACTCGGGACCAAATCGCCACGCGGATCTGAATTGGCGGTTGATCTCGGCGTCGGCGGCCCGGGGCGGCTCGACAAATCGCCATCAATTGCCTGGTTGGGGTCGATCGTGCGGACCTGCGCCGCAACTGGGGTGGTGCTCGCCACGCCGAGGATGAGGGCCATCATCATCAGCATCAATTGCTTCAACACTATACGCCCTTCCAACAGCCACTGCAGCCAAAGCATAGCGACCGGAGCAATGACCAAGCAATGAACAGGCGACGATGCGAGTCGGATTCGCGCCCGACCGCGATTGCAGCCGCGAATGAGGACAGTTGAACAGTGACGCGTCCGCGTCTATAGCCGCCGCTTGCTGCCAGCCGGAGACGTGGGTGAGTGGCTGAAACCAGCGGTTTGCTAAACCGCCGTACCGGGTTTACTGGTACCGAGGGTTCGAATCCCTCCGTCTCCGCCAATGCTGATTGCCGAATCGCCGATCTTAAGAGGGTCATTTGGGCGCATCGACGCTCGGTGGCATCCTTCGTCGAAGGACGCGTTCTGCCTATTAATCGGTGGGGCTTCTCTCGTCGGGTATGACCCCGACATACCTGCCGCGCGGCCTGATCAGCCCGCCTGTCGAATTTTGCTCCATGATATGCGCGCACCAGCCGATGGTCCGGCCAAGCAGGAAAAGCCGGAACGGTGCCAATGACGGCAGGCCCAGCGCCTTGACCATCACGGCCATTGCAAAATCCGCATTGGGAAGCGCGCCGGTTTGGTCGAGCACAGCATCCGCCAGAACCTGTAATTCGCGCGGTGCGCTGAGCCCTTGCAGCATCGATTGCGCTCGAGGATCGCCCGCTGGGTAGAGGGTGTGGCCAAAGCCCGGTAATGTCCGATCGCGCGATAGCCAGAGCCTGACAGCCTGTGGCGCGCCGATGCGGTCAGCATCCGCCACCATGGCGCCCAGCGCTTCTGCAGCCCCGCCATGACGCGGTCCCGACAAGGTGCAGAGCCCGGCCAAGATACAGGCAGGCAGTGACGCGCCTGTCGACGCGGCGACCCGCGCCGCGAAGGTTGACGCGTTGAGGTCGTGATCCGCCATCAATACCATCGCCTGACGCAAGCGGTCCGCGATGTCGCCACCACAACCCCAGCCTGTGGCGAGCCGCTCATGCAGCGGCCGGCTCCCTGGCGCTGCGCCGCAGACCTGCGCCAGCTGTCCGACGATCGTTGCGGCTTCCCGCGCGAGATTATTTTTACCCCGCCCCAGAATTGGAGGGCTGTCCGCTGCAATCGCGGCAAGGGCTTCAAAGGCGTTGGACCAGCCGACCGTGCCACTGGCAAAACCGGGCGCGCTCTGCACATCCCACAGAAGCTCTGCCGCTTCTTCCACGCTGGCCTGCTGGGCAAGCGTAACAGCATCAACGCCGCGATAATATATTCTGCCGCGATGAACATTGGAGACACTCGTGGTGATTGACGGCTCTCCCCATGCCATCGAACTCGCGGCAATCGCCGCGGGCCTTTTGCCGCGCGCCTTTCGGGTCGCAACACCGTCGACATCCTCCGCATTATAGAGGCTGCGGCGCGCATCGCTCGGGTCAGGAAGCATCCGAATCTGGCCCCGGCTGACATATGCGTACAGTGTTTGCGGCTTGACCATGAGCCGTGCCAGCGCGTCGTCGCGATTGATCCAGGCATGCATATTGATTCTATCTATCAAGATTGATTGGTCGCGTAAATGCAGCAGGAAGGGGGGTGTTTGGAACGACCGGAGGCACCATGACTGACTTAATCGTGGACAGGATTCTCAAGGACATCTTGGTCGCGCTCAATCTGCCAGCGGCATTGGCGAACCGAGTGACCTTTGGTGGCGACGACCGGTTGCCCTCTTGCTTCCCCGTCTCCGATCTCGCTGCCGCCTCAATCGGGGCCGCCTGTGCGGCTGTTGCGACCCTTGCCGCTGCTGGGGGGCGGGTGGCCAATGTTTCGGTCGATTATCGGCTGGCGTCGCTTTGGTTCGGCTGGTCGATCCGTCCCGAAGGGTGGGCCATGCCATCGCCATGGGACTCGATCGCCGGGGATTATCTGGCGTGTGACGGTTGGATCAAGCTCCACACCAATGCGCCACATCACCGTGCCGCAGCATTGTCAGCGCTGGCGTGCGAACCGACCCGCGACGCCGTGGCAGCGGCAGTAGCCGCGCGCCATGCTGATGCGATCGAAGCAGCCGTGGTCGCCGCTGGGGGCTGTGCGGCGAGATTGATGTCCCGGGCGGAGTGGGCGGCCCATCCGCAAGGCCAGGCGGTCGCCAGCGAACCGATCATCCTCTGGGACGATGCCGCGTCTGGCGAACGACGGGGCTGGCAGCCCCTGCCGGACCGGCCGCTTGCGGGCATCAGGGTGCTCGACCTGACTAGGGTATTGGCGGGTCCGGTCGCGACGCGATTCCTGGCCGGCTTTGGCGCAGAGGTGCTGCGCATCGATCCGCCCGACTGGGACGAGCCGGGGGTCATCCCCGAAGTGTCGCTTGGCAAACGCTGCGCCCGGCTTGATCTGCGCATGCCTGCCGACCGCGACACATTCACCCGATTGCTCGCCGGTGCCGATATCCTGGTGCACGGCTACCGGGCCGATGCGCTTGATCGGCTGGGCCTTGGGGCGACGGCGCGACAGGCGATCAGGCCAGGGCTGATCGATGTTTCGCTGAACGCTTATGGTCATGGCGGCCCTTGGTCCAACCGGCGCGGCTTTGACAGCCTGGTGCAGTTCTCGTCGGGTATCGCCGCCGACGGAATGATGTGGCGTGGTGCCAACGCCCCGGTGTCGTTGCCGGTTCAAGCGCTTGACCATGCGACCGGCTATCTGATCGCTGCCGCCGCCATTCGTGGAGTGATCGCAAGGCTTTCGGGGGAGGGATTGACCTGCGCGCGGCTGTCGCTCGCGCGAACCGCAACGCTGCTCAGCGATCACCGGACCCGTCCAGACGATGGGCCGTTCGTGCCAGCGCAAGAGTCCGACTATGCCAACGCAATCGAACGGACCGACTGGGGCCCGGCGCGCCGTTTGCGACCGCCCGCCGCAATCAACGGCATTCCGATGCAGTGGGACAGGCCTGCCGCCCGGCTCGGTTCGTCCGCCGCGAACTGGGATTAGGCTTGCCTGGCTGCGTCGCTATGGAGGCCGAGACTAGCCTGTCGGCTGAAGGCTCCTGCACGCGCGGGCATAGCGATCTGTTCCGCTGCCCGTTGTGGGATTAAGCCACAGCCGCTGCCATCTCGGCGAGCTTGGCTACCGTGTTCATGTTGCGCGCCGTTCCCCGTTTCGCACCGGGTATGCGCAGCCGGGTGTCGGCCATCCCGTCGGGATAGAGCACGAACAAGGAGCGATTTCCCAGGCGCAACTGCTCATTCTTGATCCCTGTCACGCCATCGAGCGGATCGGCCGGAAGCGCCACATCCATGAATAACGCTATGACATGGTTGCTAGGCGAGTCCGGAAAGGGGTTGCGGGCGAGCGTGTCGGCGATCTCGGCGGCCGTCCGCACAATCACGCCGACGCTTTTACCGGCATAGGCATGAAGCTGATCCTCAAGCATGGATCGCACCTGATCCTCCGATCCTGTGCTTTCAAAGACGACGTTCCCACTGGCGATATAGGTTGTCACCTTCGCAAACCCGGCGGTCGCGCACATCTGCGCCAGCGTGGTCATCGGCAGTTTGCCGGTGCCGCCGACATTTACGGCGCGAAGCAGGGCTACATATCCGGTCAATTGCGCGCTCCGCTATTCGACGACTGTCGTCATCGGATGCGTCGCCACGTCCGTTAGATAAGGCACCAGCATTCAGCTAAATACCCCTATATGCGCCTTGCAGGATGGCTTGTTTCAAAGCGTTCCTTGCTGGTGACAGGGCAGGATGGGGCTATTTGTCGAGGATCGGCCGGAATAGCTTCATATCCGACCAAACCTTCCACAGGAAGGCAACAAACACCAGCGACCACAAGCTAAAGATCGTCCCGTCAATGACGCGCACACCCATAAATTGGGCATCAATCAACCCTGGGCCATACCACAGCGCGAACAGCGCCCAGGCAATCACCAACAGGCGTAGCTCGGTTGCGCCCACCCCATAATAGGACAGGTGATGGGTCTTGAGAACCAACACCTTTAGATAAGTGAAGCTGGTCATCAGCAGATACATCGAAAGCGCAAGCTGCGCCGAAAACAAGGTGAAATACGGGGAAAGCCCCATCCCGACGAAGATGAAGGTTTGCGAAATAAGGTCGCAGGAGTGATCTAGGAAATAGCCAAAGTCTGGCCGTTCGATCTTGCGGTAACGGGCGAGCGTGCCGTCAAGCGAGTCCCCGAGCCAGTTCAGGAAAAGCCCTAGGATTGCGACCGAAACGAACCAGGGCGAGACGTTGCAAGCCGCGAATCCCACCAGGACAAGCAAAGCGCCAATTAGACCAAGCAATGTCAGCTGATCGGGGGTCACTGCCGCTGGCGTCCTTACGGCCAGCGATCGCAAGATATTGCGTTCATGGGTTCCCAGAAAGCTGTTGTTCACGCGGACATGGTGGACAGGCTTGCCTGGCCCCTTATCTGGCGCACCGTCATCCGTTGGCGCTGATCTTGGCGTTGGTTCGCTGCTTTGCTGGGGGAGATCCAACTGCGTTGAAGGCGGCTCAGCCAAAGTCGTCTTACGTTCGGCGCGCGGAGGTCCCTGATCGGCTCCATCGCTTTGGGAAAGCTTCAACGACAAATCCTCCGCGGATAACCTCTCAGGGCCTCGACATGGCTCTGCCCGATTTACCTTTTTATGGCGAGTAGCTTATACGATTTTCAGACGCGTCGTACCAATTATCGTTGCTGCAGCGCGCAATTAGCCTGTCAATGCTTTGGAGGCAAGCCGGGTGCGTTTGTGTTGGCGCGCGATCCGTGCCAACCAACCATCGAAATCGGGGCCTTGCATATTAGAACCGGCAATGATTGCCTGCCCTCCGACTTGGCTGCCAATTAATCTGGATGGCGAACGTTAGATAGAAAAAATTATAATAAATATCTTATTGCTGATATAAATAAGAGTAATTCTATGCCCCCCGTTATAGCTTATGACGTGATGAGATTATTCATCGGCCCAGCATTTTTAACGCCGCGGGGAATAGATAGGGTAGATTTGGCGTTTGCACGTCATCTTTTCAGTGATGAATCAAGCCAGAACGTCGGTGTATTGCCAACACCTGTCGGCGTATATGCATTTTCGGCGGCGCAGATCAGGGTTTTTTTGGCGTACATTCAGGCATTATGGGCAGAAGATGTCGGCCCGGCGGGCGATGTCCAGTTGCACGGGTTGCTGAAAAAAATTCTGCGACAGCACGATGATGACTCGCCCGCACCGCCTCCACCGCCCACTCCATCGCTTGAGTTTCGGGACAAGGTTTGGCGCATGCTGCGCATGCTGTACACGACGGGCTTGTTTCCGCGTGGCTTTGCGGGCCGTGCGGTGCCGGCCAACGCCATCTATCTCAACATCGGGCAGCTGGGGCTGGCGATACCATCCTTCTTTGACTGGCTGGCAAAGCGCCCGGACATCATCCGCGCCATGATGGTGCACGATGCCATACCGATTGATTATCCGCATCTGGTTGGGAGCAAGGCGCCCTTGTATCACCGGCAGATGATCCGCACCGCGGCGGAGCATGCGGATTGCCTGATCTTCAATTCCGCTTACACGCGCGCCAGCGTGAGTGCCGTGATGCAGGATTTTGGGCGTGCCTTTCCCCCGGGTCTGGTTCGATCGCTGCCACTGTCATCGGCCTTTATCGATGTCGAGGCTCCCGTGCCCGAGCTCCGCGACACGCGCTATTTTCTGGCCGTCTCGACCATCGAGCCGCGCAAAAATTATGCGTTGCTCCTCCGCGTCTGGCAGCGTTTCGTCGCGACCATGGGCCCGGCGGCACCGCATCTCATCATCGTCGGCGCGTTGGGGAAAGGTGCCGAAACCATTCTGGCGCCATTAAGGTCCGATTCTTCGCTGGCCAAACGGGTTCACCATGTTGCTGGCCTGTCGAGTCCAGCGTTAGCGTCGCTCGTGCTGGGGGCCGCTGGCATGTTGTGCCCCTCGCTTGCCGAAGGCTTTGGCCTGCCCCTGCTTGAGGCGAACGCAATGGGTGTGCCGACCATCGCTTCCGATATTCCAGCCCATCGTGAAGTGGCGACCGCGACGACGGTGTTGTTGCCCACGGATGATGAGCATGGCTGGGCGCGTGCGATCACGGCGTTACCTGACGTGGCGGCGTGCCGTGCTAGAGACATCCCCGCTGCGCTGACCGAAGCCGCCTATTGCGCCGACATTGTGGACTTCGTCAGCGGCGTTCGGGCGAAGACAGCTTAATTGACCGCACTCCTGATCAGGAAAAAGGGAGCGAAGACCTGCGTGATGGTTTGGAGCAGCTTGATCGGCAAGATTGTCGTTCGTCCTCCCCAGCAGCGCCAGTGCCTCGATCAGCCACTCATGCCGGGTGGGAGGCTATCAATTTTACCTATCGTCACTCAATTTATCGCGGCGATTTTCGTCAATAGCTGGCACATTGCCGACGGCTCCCCGTTCAGGGCCACCGAAATGGGCGAACGATCCCTTAAGCTATTCCCAGTTTAGCGTATAATTCTTGCATGCGCTCCCCAAAGCGCGCGTCGCTGAAATTTCGGGCCTGTTCCAGCCCGTCTTTGCTTAGCCTTTCGCACAGGCCCGGCTCATCTTCGAGCCGCCGGATCGCTGCGGCAATGGCGTTGCTCTGATACGGATCAACCAGCAGCGCGGCATTGCCGGCAACCTCCGGCAGCGAGGACGTGGTCGATGTGATCGTGGGAGTACCCAACTGCATGCTCTCGAGGACCGGCAGACCAAAGCCTTCATATAGCGACGGAAATAAAACAGCCTTTGCTGCGCGGATCAGCCGAAAAAGACTGACGCGCGGCAAATATTGCAGCTGGACGATGCGCTTGCCGAGATTACGTCCATAAACACGGCCATCGGCCCCGAGCATTCGCGTTTCATTGGACATTCCCCAGTCGCGCGAACTAACAATGACTAGAGGCAATTTACTTTGTGAAGACAGATAGCCATCGACTATCCTGCCGATATTCTTTTTTGGATCTACGGCACCAAAAAACAGATAATATCCTTTTTCTTTCAGTCCAAAGGTATTGAGAATGAAGCTGGCATCCGCTTCTAACGACCCGTTGATGACCTCAAGGGGTACTGGGCTCGACTGATAGGTATTGGTGACCTTATTTGGATTGGTGTCAGGAAAAATTTCCAAAATGTCGCGACGGCTCGCTTCCGAAACCGTAATAATGTGGTCGCCCATCGCCAAGCATCTGGCGATCAGCCTCTGATAGGATATTTTGTTATCAAGCGTCGCCTGCGGCAGCTTAAGCGGCACCAGATCATGGATTGTGTAGATGTTTCGCGCGTTCTCCAGGCGGATGGGAAGCGGATAGGTCCAGTGCATCACCTGGGGCGGGTTTGGCATGGACACCGTCGTCGTCCGACCGAAATAGACAAAGCGCGCCCAGGCAGCTTCGAATAGCAAAGGGGATGTCCACAAGGCCGAAAAATCGGGGAGCCGAAAGCCAAAGCTTCGCTTATCAACCGCATCGGTGAGTGGAACCTGTATCAACCGGCTAGTCGCGCGCGCCTGCACAGTCTTCAGCGCAACTTTGCGGGCTATCTCTCCGGGCTTCAGGCGATGGCCATGGCCAAAATGATCAAAGAACAGGATCTCGCGCATTTGAGGACGCTTGCCCGCGTCCATCCCGAATACCCCCTCCACCTGGTGGCCGGCTTGGCGCAAGATCGCCGCCAGTGATGCGCCATAATTGGCGACCCCCGTACCATCAACTATTGAAAGATTGAACCCGTCAATCCCGACGCGCATGATATCTATCTCAAAAGGAAGAGCGCAGGGAGAACCGGATTTATAAGCTGCGTTATCAACGTCGCCAGCTTCTGCGTCAAGTTCGACGACGAATTAGAGAACAGGATGACGTCCTTGTCCTTAACCGCGAACATCTGCGCGAGGAAATAGCTCTCTGGCTTCAGCATATTTAGACGATATACTACAGCGCGCGGTTGTTCGTCGTTCGGCCCCTTTTCCAGTCGGAAGACGAAAACGCCGCGCGGGTTGGCTCGGCTGTCAGACGGCCCGGCGGCGCGGGCGGTTGCTTCGGCGAGGTTGACCGAGTTGGCATCTAATGAAATCTGACTGACCTTATCGGTCGCCCCAAAAACGGTGTAGCTGGGCCGCCGCAGGACAACTTCCACGCGATCATCGGGCATCAACTCGAGATTGGCCAGTTCTTCGCTCGATATCTCGTTCAATGGCGCCTGCGCGACCTGCGAACCGCGAACAATCTTGATTTCCACATTGTTAGGATTGTCAGCGGGACCGCCAGCTATCGCGAGCATATCCAGAAGCTTCTCGTGCGCTGCAGTTAAGCGATAGCGCCCTGGTTTCGCAATCGCGCCGGAAATATAAACCACATTGTGTGCTGTATCGGCAATATTGACGATGACCTGCGGGCTTTCCGACACGATTTTCAGCCGACGGCGTAGTTCTTCTGCCAATTTTTCTGGATAAATGCCCGCCGCGCGCACTGTACCCAGATAGGGCAGATCAACGTTACCGCCTTCACGGACAACGGCAACAATCTGTTGGGCTCCTGCAGTCGGCGCGCGAATGATGTCGGCGTTGGCTTGACCAGAAAACAAACCTACTCCAACCTCAAAGACGAGGATCGACAAGGTGTCACCATCGCGGATCATGTCGGCCCGACCACGTTTCGCATTTGACGACAAGATGCCCATTTGGGCTACGCCCAAGCTTTGGGTAGGCGGCAGCGCCTTGATAACCTGAGGCGTAATGTCGACCACCGTGTAGGGCATTTCGGCATTAATGCGCGCGCCACGAATTACTGCCGATGAGGTTGGCCCGCTTGACGGCAGCGTTGCGCACCCGGCCAATGTCGAGCCAAAAAGCATCACAGCAAGTTTCTGAAAACGCCTAATATTGCGCACATCTTGAACGCTAAGAAATTGGCACCGGTCGCCGAAACGAATGACGGGGACGGCAGCGAGGCGATGAATCATGATGCGGCAGTTGCCAGCTTTCCATAGGAGGCGCAACTCTTTTCCACTGGCATTAAACTGCTAGAAATCGGCGAGATTGCGCGAGATTGCGCGAGATAAATCCGCCAGACGGCCTTAGTTTGGCTCGATGCCCCCCGAGGCAGGCGACGGATTGCGCATTTGCAAAGCGTGATGCACTTCATGGGCCTCGGTTACGGTATCAAAAAAAGTCAGGGCACCACCATAGGCCACAGCGCCACGGGCACAATAACGTTCTAACGTTCCCGGATCGTGAGAGGTCATGACCAACGCAGCACGATTCCGTCGAGATAGCAGTTCTTCTTCGCACCGTCGGCGAAAACGAGCATCGCCAACGGAGGTCACCTCGTCAACAATATAGCAATCGAATTCAATCGCGAGCGACACCCCAAAGGCCAGGCGTGACACCATGCCTGACGAATAGTTAACGACCGGCTGATCCATAAAAACGCCGAGCTGCGCAAAATCCTCAACATATGCAAGGACATCTTTCTCATCCCTTCCATAGATCCGGGCAATGAATCGCACATTGTCAGCGCCCGACGTCAAAGTCTGAAAGCAGTTGGCAAGACCGATCGGCCATGAGGTTCGCATATTGCGAGTCACAGTGCCGGCGGTCGGATGTTCGATGCCTGCGATTAGCCGCAGCAAGGTAGATTTACCCGCTCCGTTCGCGCCGCAAATGGCCAAGCTGTCGCGCGGCTGAATAGCGAAATTAAGTTGGTCGAATACCCGGTTGACGAGCCCTGGCGTCCGATACGTTTTCGATACGTCCGTAAACGTGATCATTGAGGCGACCGATCAGTTGGCAGCATTAGCGATAGCGCCCCGGCGGGAGACGAGCGTTTTCTTTTGTAGGTATATGGTACAGGCCGCGTACAAGCTGCAAGCCCCATGGATCCACCCATTAGCAATAAATTATCAACCATGTTGCGTTTGCCATAGATTAGTAGCCAAACGTCACGTAACGCACTCATGATCCGAATCCAAATGCCAGGCCGCCATGGCGATGGCGGCGGCGGTGGCGATGAAGGTTACAAGGATGAAGGTTACAAGGGCGATGTCTAGAATGAAGTCGATTTTTAAGAAAACCCCTTTGTCTGTCGCTTTAACGCCTGGATCGACCGTAGTTGGCGCGCCGACCTTGAACAAGCCCATATCCCAAGCGTGTACGGCGAGCCAGTTCCTTGAACATGAATATGCTTATTGGTGCGGGCAGATTTTTGAGGAACAGAAAACCCACCGCAAGCAATGGGAATATTGCTATATCGCTCAGGCGCTCTCGCTCGCCGGTGTGCTTAGCCCGGGGTGCCGCGGCCTGGGTTTCGGGGTCGGCGCCGAGCCGTTGGCCGCACTGTTTGCCGCGAGAGGTGCGGAAATCGTCGGCACCGACCTTGAACCGGAGCGAGCGCAGGCAGCCGGCTGGATCGAAACCGATCAGCACGCATCGGGCAGGCATGCAATGAACGACCGTGGCATTTGCCCTGCCGACCGGTTCGAGAGCAATGTCAGCTTTCGCTATGCCGATATGAATGACATCCCGGCCGAAATCGGGCAGTTTGATTTCTGCTGGTCGGCCTGCGCGTTCGAGCATCTGGGATCAATCCGCAATGGCCATGACTTTATCCTTAATGCCGCGCGCCTGCTCAAGCCGGGCGGCATTAGTGTGCATACGACGGAGCTGAATTGCTCGTCGAATGACGAGACGCTGTCCTCCGGTTCGACTGTTCTCTTCCGAAAGCGCGATTTTGAGGCGATGATCGCCGACCTCACGAAGATGGGGCTCGAAGTTGCTGTCAATTGGGACTTGGGCGACCAACCACTTGATTATCACGTAGATATGCCGCCCTATTCGGCGGAAAATCATCTCAAGTTGCAGATTGACCGGTGGGTAACTACGTCCTTTGGCCTGATTGCCCGTAAGCCTTTGTGAAAAATGTTCCCAGACGTTATCTTTTACTGGCAATGATGTAAATGCGACCAGTTGACCCCTTTTCTTTTTTCGTAGGGCATGAGAGCATCATAGCCGGGCTGGGTGGATCGACGCCTTCTCCCGATCATCGTTACTGCTTCCATACCAACTATTTGGACATAGTGCCTGGTCGGGCGGTGTTTCACTTAACGATCCATCGGCCGCGGGCTAGCTTTGGCGAGCTGAATATTCGGGTTATGGCGCTGCCAAGTGGACGGGATGCGACGGTTGCAGCGAGCCTAGTCATCGACCTCGAAGGCGTAGAGGCGCACGATCTCCATCGCGGGCTGCGTTTCTTGGCTGTCGAGGGAGTTAAATACGCCCTTTTTGGGTTTGTTAACGATTCTGCTGATCTGAAAGCCGAAGCTCTCGATGTTGCGCTTGAGGAGCTTGGTCCTGCTCACTCGCATGCCAAGCCAGCGGCCGGTGACGAAGCTGGGCAACCTAGGCTGGCGCGCAGTGATCTCAAAAGCACCTCGTCGGCGAGGCGCTTACTCGCCGAGCAGGTACCGACTCCCGATCTCCCATTTGCTCAGCCGATGCAGAAGTATTGCGATGCCATGAATCTGCTTGCCACCCGGTGGCCGCTCGTCGGTGTGGACGGATCGAACACGCTCGACCATTGGAGTAGCTGCATGGCACTCCAGATGCTTGAGTCGGTTGGCTTGTTCGTGCCTGCCAGCCGGGGCCTGCTGGTGGACATGGCGCATGCCGGTTTGGTCGAGACATTGAAGCTTGGTGGGTGCAGCGTTGATCTGATCCAGCTGGATGCCAAGGATGTAGACTTTCTTGCGCTCAATTACCTAGAGGCCGACTATGATTTCGCTGTCGTTACGGCGGCCCAGAAAAGGCAAGCGGCTGGCGGGTTGGAATCGTTGTGTGAAAGAGTGATGGAGTGCCTTGTCAAGGTAGGTTTCATTCTGATGATTGTCGAGATCGAAGGCGGAGGAACCGCAGCGGCGTTTCGCAATCGCATGCAGCAATTGTCGTTGCATTGTATCGGCCAAGGACATGATGTGATGCAATTAGCCCTTCCTAACGGGGATCGGTGGTATCCTCAGGCTGGATCCGCTAGTCGTTTTATGTGGATAGCGCGGAAGTGACTGAAGCCTACAACACCTATCGGTCCTTCATTGCTGGCTGGCTGATCCAGCAGTCGGTTATAAAGGCACTAGCACTGCGTGAGATGCAGACGCGCTACGGTCGTGACAACATCGGCTTTCTTTGGATGGTGGCAGAACCGCTCATGCTGGCCAGCGTCATTACCAGCTTACACCAACTGGCGCCAGCCGGGGAGAACGGAGCTAGTATGGCCCCCTTCCCCTTCGCATTGATCGGATATTGCGTCTTCATCATTTTCCGCAACAGCTTCAACCGAGCAGAGGGTGCGCTTTATGCCGCTGGAGCACTCTCCTATCACGCGCAGATCACCCCTTTCGACATTATGGCATCAAAATCGTTGGTCGAAATGACCGGCGCGGTTCTGGCGTTTACGTTGCTGAGCGGTGTTGGCATCATGCTAGGGCTGATGGAACTGCCAGTGCGCCCCTTGTATCTTTTTGCGGCATTTATCGCCATGGCACTAATGACCCATGGGATGTGCATGATCGTTGCGGCCGTCACTTATACAAATCATGTGCTCGGACGCTTCGTCCACGCCTTCTCCTATTTCATGTTTCCGTTGAGCGGGGCGTTCTTTACGGTGAGCTTTTTACCGCCATGGGCACGTCCTGTGATGTTGTGGAACCCGATGCTCACGATTTTTGAAACGGCGCGTTACGGAATGTTTGTCAATGCCACATCGGCATATATCTATCCCGAATATATCATCGGTTTTACCATGCTTATGTGGTGTTGGGGCTTGGTGTCCATTCGGAACGTAAGAAAATACATTCACGTCAGCTGACAAACCTGCCGTATCCAGACGCAAGGATAATATAATCGTGCTAGGTATTATAACTCCCAGTGTTTCTGACGGCCAGAAACCTGAAAACGATTGGCGCACACGCGGCAAGAAGCTGTTTTTTCTCTATCGATACTTTATCTATTTTGTTGTCTTGCCGATCGCAGTTCTCTCTGCATATTACTACGTTATTGCGTCAGACCAATACGAAACCACCGCCGATTTTGTCGTACGAAAGTCTGATGTCTCAGGCGCGCAGTCAAACACGGGACAGATTTTGGGCTTCAGCCTCGGCGGGTCTAGTGTCTCGTCTGAGGCTTATATGGTCAATGACTATTTGCTTTCCGGCGAAGCAGTTCAAAGGTTGTCGCTTCAGCATGGACTGGTTGATCGGTTCACACGTCCATCAATTGACCTGTTCAGCCGGCTATGGGAAGAATCCCCTCCACCGGAACGACTTCTGAAATATTATCGTAAGCATGTTTCGTTTCATGTTGATTCCGAAACCGGCATTACACAAATGAGTGTCCATGCCTTCAGCCCCGACGATGCCTATGAGATCGGTAATGCACTGCTTCGAATGGGTGAAGAGCAGATCAATCAGCTCAATATTCGGACGTATCGCGACCAGGTGGCGCATGCGCGCAGCGAGGCCGAATTGGCAGAAGCGGCACTTAAGTCGGCTGAGCGCGCGCTAACCAACTATCGACGCACAAATAATGACATTGATCCGGCGGGAAGTGGCAGGGCGCAGCAGTCGATGGTCAGTAACCTCACCGCAGGATTGACCACTGCACGGGCAAGACTTAAGGCAATGGCCGGTCTGATCAGCACGTCGAGCCCACAATATCAGGCGATGGTTTCGCAGGTGCGCGCGCTTGAGGCGCAGGTCGCCGGCCAATCCGGGCGAATTGCCGGTAACGACAGTTCAATCGCTTCGTCCCTCGGTGGATTTGAGAGCTTGCAAGTGCAGCGCGAAGCTGCGGCTCGGCGATACGCTGCGGCCGCTGCCGTATATGACGCGGCACGGAGTGAGGCCGTACGGAAGAAAACCTATCTCATTAGGATCGTCGACGCCAACCGCGCGGTAAAGCCGCTCTACCCGGAACGCGCCAAAATCGTTGGGACAGCTCTGCTCACGCTGGTTTTCGCCTATGCGATCGGCTGGCTGCTGGTGCAAGGTGTGAGAGAGCATGAAATATGATGTGAGCGAATCCGCTGACGTGAACCGCCTCCGCGAGGGGCATTTGGACACTCAAGCTAAGTTTTCAGCGTCCTGAAAATGGGGGCACGTCACCAGCGATAACCAGAGACCGACCATTGTCGTTGCGCAGGAGTGCAGGTGAAGCAAAGGGCGGATTTGAACCCGCCCGTTGCTTTTCTAGTTCGGCGGCGAACGCTGCCGGTGTGGCGTAGCCGAGCGACGAGTGCGGCCGCAATCAGGCGACTAGGCTTTCAATCCCCCGTTTTGCCTGAGCCAATTCGGAGTGCGCGTAGTCACGGTAGTGCGCGACGATCGCCTTTCGTTCGGCAATTACTTGATCGAGCTTGCGGGCGATCAACGCGGAGTTGAGCGGGTCCTCCACAACCAGCCGCGGTGCTAACCAGGGATCGTCACGGAACAGGTGGCTGCTTGGCCCCACTAGGCAGGGCACACCCAGCGCGAAGCTTTCGAGCGGAAGCATTGGCGAACATTCCGATAATGTCACGTAAAGCGTGGCGGCGGTGTCGGCCATTTCACTGTAGAGCTGTGCCCGCGGGATAGGGTTGACCCAGACTTTGCGGACCGGCAGCTTGAGGGTGTCAATCAACCGCCGCGCGACGAAATTGAGCCCACTTGCCTTCAACGGGTGGCTGCGCGATTGCGCAAGCGCGAGCAGCGCCGCATGCGGAAGCTTGCGGTAGTCGCTTGACCCGGAAAGCCAGATGCCAACCGCGCCATCATGCGCCGACGGGCGAATCTCGTCCGGGTTGGTCATGATGACATTGGGAATGAACACGGCATCGACGCCGTGCGCACGAAAGAAGGTGTCGAGTCCGGTTTTGACGATGCCGATCCGGGTCACCAATCCGTCGTTCCACGCAGCCAGCCATTGGCGCAGTACCGCCCAGTCGTGCGGTTCGCCCATTTGTACCCAGTTCGAGTGCCACAAAAGATCGAATCGCACGGCTGGAGAGGTCGCATGGACCGCGCGGATCAGCCGAATGAAGAACAATTCCCCTCCTGAAATCACAAAATGGCGCGCGCCGGTCGCAAGCAGCAGTCGCGCATAACGGGAAATATCGGCGTCTGTTATGGTTTCGGGCGGAGTAGCACTGTTCAGCGGAATCGGCAGGCGCTGCTCAAACAGGTTGAGCGTCGAACTGGCAACGCCCTTCCAGCGCGGTACGTACAACGCCACAGGCAGCACCGGATCGATCCGCGCAAGCAAGGCATCATAGTCAAAATGGTCTTCCTCGAACGCCAGGAAATGGCGCTCGACAGGCATCGTCGCGAGCGTAGCTGCGGTCAGTTCGACCAGCCCTGGCGCCTCGGCTTCAAGCGTCACTCGTCGCGGTCCCGAGCCGGCGTCGACGACGCAAGTTCCTTGGCCAGGTCCTCGGCGCAACGTCAGCTTTGCATCGTCGGCGAGCTGCAGTCTTACTTCGTCGGCGAGCGCCCATCCGCCCTCCGAGTCCGGAGTCAGGGCAGCGCGCTCGCCCTTGAACAGCCGCGGCGGCGGGCCCAGCAGGCGCGTTGCCGGCTTCACGGGTTCGCCGCGTTCGTGCAACGCGGCAATGGCCACAGGACCGATGGAAGCGAGCTTCCAGTCGGCACCGACCTGGCGATGGGCCAGCGCGAACCACAGTTCGTCAGTCTCCACCCGAGTCAGTTCCGCCAGCGCCATCGTCGCAGTGTCGAAGCGGCGCACGCCGGTGTCCGCGGTGTAGAAATCGAGTTTGACCTTGACGTTGTTGACCGCAAACTGCGCGGTTCCGCTCCAAGGGTGCGCCAGAACGAACAGCGACAAGCTTCTGGCGAACGCCCATTCCGCAACGCCGCCCTCGCATTTCATCGCCAGCGGCAACGTGCGATAGTTGCCGATATCGACATCAGCGAGCCCGTGCCAGCGCTCGTCGAAATGATCGGGGTCGAAGCGGATGCGGTCGCCCGGCGCGCTCCAGCCGAGGACGATGAGCTCGCTCCCGCCCGCCTGCTTCGATTGCTGGCCAAGCACTTCGACACGGAGGGTCGGCATCGCGCTCAATCCGCCGACTCGGCTGCGGCGGCCTCGCCCCAAACATCAGCTCGCATGGCAGAGAGGCGATGCAATTCGCCATCGCGCAAGCGATCCCAGGAAGCGGTCGCTGCTGACCAGTCATCGAGCAATGCCTGCGCAGCGGCGGCGATGGTCTGTGCGTCATCCCAATAGTTGACTCGGAAGCGCGCCGCGTCTGCGGCTTCGGGGCCGTCGGTCGCCCAGCGGAAGCAAGCTGGTCCCATCAGCGGCGCATAGCCTAGCGCCGAGGCTTGGAACGCTGCCTCGACGACGATCGGATCCGGATAGACTGCCAGCGCTACCGCGGGTCCGCGCGCCTGGCCAATTTCTGCCAAATCGCCGAATCGTTCGGTCCCGAGCACTTGAAACTCGCCCAACAGTTCACTTCCTGCCGACTCGTCAGCCGGCAGCAGAATACGCACGCCAGTTCCGAGGCGCTTGCGCAGCAGCATTGCCGCAGCAACAAGATGGGTGCGGACATGCGCCATTTGCGAACCGCCAATCACCGCGATCGTCGGAGAGCGCCCGTCCGGCGCCCACAGCGGCGTTGGCAACGATGACGCAAGGCGGTGGAACGGCGCGTCGATCTGTCCGATCGCATCGGCCAGCGTTTCATCCTCGGCTGCGACCGAGAGCGGTTGGCCACGATCGGCGGCATGGCGGGCGAGCATGACAACTGCGCTCGCCGCCATCGTTGCAGCGGAATAGCCGCCCTCACCGGCGAAACGCTCGATTTGGCCGGGGAGCAACGCCGTAACATCGCGCGCTCCCGCATTCACCAACGCGTCGAGCAATTTGAAAGAGGCGTCGCTCTCAACTGCTATTGCCAGCGATCGGACACGACGCTGCCGCTGCCAGCGGCACAACGTCGCCACTGCAGCAGACACCCCTTCTGCGAGCAACTCTTCCGTTGCAATCACGGGGGATCCAAAAGGTATTGCTCGCCGCGCGATCCAGTTTTTGGGATCGGCGATCGTCAGCGTGGCGATCGCCGCAGCGTCAGATAGCCTGGCTTCGAGTCGCAAAACAACCTGGCGATTGGCCGTTTGCGGCAACGCTTGCGGTTCGTCCAAGTTGGCAAAATCGCCCAGTCGCAGCGTGATGCTGGCCGCCGACTCGCGCCGCAGATCGACCAACACCGTCCGGCTGTCGTATTCGATTTCGCACACACCTTCCGTGGGGCCCTGCCGCAGCACGATCATGGTCTCGTCGCCAGCAGGAAACGTTACCGAGCCGCGCTCTGACACAAGTTCCGCTGCTGGCTCTGGAGTGACAGCGATAGCCCTGCGCTTAACCGTAAAGACCCACCAGGATTTCGGCGCGGGCATCTCGCCCTCCGTCGGGACCGCGCGCAGCACCGCGACTTCGCCGGCGGCAAGGTCGGGTCGCGCGACGATCCGGCAAAGTCCGCGTTCTAGCGCCATCGTCGCACGCACGGGCTCGCCGAGCGTGAAACCATCGCGCCAGAATACCGGTTCCATGGCGTGCTTGCGGGCAAGTGCGGGTAATTGCGCCATCAGCGCGCTGTCGAGCCGGTCTGCTTCTGCGATCATTGCCATGCCAACATCGAAGCCGGGCGTGACCACGGCCTCGCGCGAATCGAGCGCAATACGTGGCAGTTCGGCCAACGCCAGCCCGGCTTTGCGGGCGGCGAGTAGCAGTCCGATTTCGCCGGCGTGCTTCATCTGGCCTGCCAATTCTGCGAAAAGCAGCCCCGGCGCGATACGGATCAGACGGCCCAGTCCGATTCGCTCGCTCAAGGCGAGTTCGGGAAGCAGGTGACTGGCGCTTGTGCGCAGCCCCTCACAGGTCAGCCGCCATCCGGCGATCGCACCGAGCCGGGGGTCACTTGCCATGGCGATGCGCGCGGCTTCCAGCCAGCCCGCATCGACGGACTCCCCAGCGCGAAGGCCAATGACCGCCTCGCCGAGTTGAGCCATGTCGACCTCGGCGCGCGGTTGGTCGAAATCATTGCGCCACCGGCTGCCCCCTATCGACCAACCGACGGTGCGGTCATGGCGCAGTATGATCGCATTTACACCCGATTCTTCGAGCGAAGCCAGCGTCCGCGCCTCGGCAGCGAGATCACCGGTCGAGAACACCAGTGCCGTGACCGCTAGCGCGTTTGCAGGATTAGCGATGCGGCGCGGGCGGATTGCTGCAAGGTGCTGGTCGTAGTGGTGCTGATAGTACGCAGCAGCGGCAACGATACCGGCCTGTGAGAGTTGTTCGCGCAAGCCGGAATCCGCTGCGAGCCGCCGCATCTGGAGGGCCAGATCACTTGCGGTTCCGTCAAAGAACACTGCTGATTGCCCGTCGTCGAAAAAATCGCGAAAAGTTGGTAGACTATTCAGGACCAGTGGCGTTCCCGAAACACGCAACTCATGCGCAGCGTAACAAAACGATTCCAGTTTGTTAGCGAATACGGCGAAGCTAACGTCTGGCAATAACTTCTGCAGTTCATCATGACTAATGTGGCCGAGGAAGTGCAGCCGGGCGCGATACCGCTCGGGGACAACCGCGAGCATCTCGTCAAGTGTCAGACCAGTGGCGACGGTTTCCTCTGCGCCAGCAATATTGATCCGACCCACCCAATTTTCGAACACGGGATCGGTCATCGCCAGCGCTAGCCCGCGCAGGAAAGTGTCGAGCCCTTTAAGTGTAGAAAGGCGGCCGTAGAATAGTAGATCGCGCGCATCGGCGCGAGGCGGGCATGGTGCGAAGCCAAGCAGCAGGGGCGGCGAGGCGTGCGCACCCTCAATGCCGAGGAATGGGTAGATGTCGCACACTTCGCGCTCGTAGAAATACTTGCCCGAATACAGCAGCCCATCGGCAAGTCGGAGCTGTTCGCGCTCTTGGTGAAAATGCAGCATGCGCTCCGGCGGCAGGGTTTGCCGTACGCGGCGTGCTATTAGCTCGATTGTCGAGTGCAGTCGTACCGCCATCGCCTGACCCATCAGCTCCGGGCAAGCGAGGGCATGGAAGCCCGGGCCGCAGTAATCGTAGAACTCGACGAGATCGATGTGGTGGCGCTGGGTCAACTCGACCAGGGCAAGCGCGAAACGGATCGAGAGAAGGTAGACGTCGTCGGGGAGATTGTCCGGCAGTTCAACCTCAGCCGGCAACAGGTCCAAGACGTGATAGGAGCGAATATTACCGGCATTCGGAAAGAGGAAGCGGTCGGTGTTTCGAAAGCGGTCCTCGTCCTGCCTACTCGCGCCGAACAAAAATATGACCTCATAACCCTGTTCAAGTAGTGCGTGTGCGGTTTGCGCGATCAAAACACCGGTGCCGCCCGGGGTTGTTGGATAGATTTCAAGCGTGACGAAACAAACAGTGCCGCAAACTTTTTCTTGGGTTTCAATCAGTTCGGGCATCTTTGCGTTACTCTCGATGTCCTGCGGTCATCCGACCTGAGGAGGCTCTAGGCTGGCCTCGGTAGCTGTAAACGAATCGTCAATGGCGCTTCGCTTGTCGGGATGTCACTCGCTTGAAACAACAATCGCATCCGTTAGAATTCACCATTCGATTGGAGTTTTGGAACGGATTCGCGCCTCCTTAAAGTCGGGGCCGGCCGGTAGTTTTGCCGAGCTTATTCTGACAGCGCTTTGCGTTAGGTTGAGCCTAGGTCATGCACTGATAAATCGCTAGCCATGTGGCGCGAGGTTTGATTCAAGCTTCGTGAAGGGAGCTGAGGATGAGCCAGCGCCCCTACGAGCTATCGGATTTCGAGTGGTCGGTGATCGAGCCGTTGTTACCGAACACGCTATGAAGATTTTGCCGGGAGCGGAGGCTTGGTTACCTTGGGTGGACGCAGCTTGAAATCTGTTTTGATTTCGTCCCAATGGGTGGATGCGAACCCCTAGTCACGCCGGGCCACCGATGCCGACCTAGCCAACGAACGCCGCACCAAAATCAGGTTGCATCCAAAAGCCTTTAACCATAATGCTGCCGTTGGTCATGCGCAATCAATAGGCCTTCCGGACAATGTCGCTTGAGCAGAACAAACAACCGAGCTTGAAGCCACCCTTCTCCCTTAAAGACAAAAAAGTAGAACGGACGAAATCCGCGAAGGTATTCGGAGAAATTTTTCGTACAAACTATTGGGGTAGTTCGGAATCAGTGTCTGGGGAGGGTTCCACCTTGGATAATACCTCGGCTATTCGTGCGGCCTTGCCACCTTTGATTGAAGCCCTTCATATTCGATCGATCCTGGATATACCATGTGGTGATTTTCACTGGATGAATGCAGTAGGTCTAGATCTAGACTATCATGGAGGTGATATTGTCGCAGAACTGGTCGCTCAAAATCAGCAACGATATGGCAGTGAAAAGCGTAGATTTTCCCATTTAGACGTGCGCAGTTCGTTTTTACCAAAAGTAGATTTGATTTTGGTGCGCGATTGCCTGGTTCACATGCCGACGAGCGATGTCAGGAAGGCAATATCAAATATTCGTCTATCCGGCGCAAAATGGCTATTGGCGACAACGTTTACGCAACGTTCTGAGAACGATCGCTTGCCCGATTGGCTATGGCGACCGCTGAATATGGAGCTGTCAGACTTTGATCTGGGCAAGGCGGACCGGATTATTAGCGAAGAATTTCTCGCTGATGAAGGCAGGTGGAGCGACAAGAGCTTGGGTCTCTGGCGTATCACTTGACCTAGAGCATTTTCACATTGAGCGTTGATATCCGGCGGCATGGAAGAAGTTGGCGCATTCGTTAGGGGTGAAGCGATCAAGGAGTTGGCCGATCCGTTCGACCAGGCCATCGACGGTTCGCGCGGGTTTCTGACGCAGCAGCGCCTTGAGCTTGGAGAACGCCATCTCGATCGGGTTCATGTCCGAGCTGTAGGGCGGCAGGTAGAAGATCTGGGCGTGGCGTGCGGTGATTGCCTCGCGGATGCCGGCAACCTTATGCGCGGGCAGATTGTCGAGCACCACGACATCACCGCGCCGCAGCGTCGGGGCCAGGACTTGGATGACATAGGCTTTGAAGGCGTCGCCATCCATCGCCCAATCGAGCACCCAGGCGCGGTCATCCCCGAGAGACGCAGGCCAGCGATGAACGTCATCGTCTTCCAATGCCCGAACGGGACGCTGTCGTGGCATCGCTCGCCGACCGGTGCCCCGCCGAAGAGACGCGCCATCCTGGTATTCACGCCGGTCTCGTCGAGAAAGACGAGCGCTTCAGGATCAATAAACGGCTGGGCGGCGCGCCACAGCTTACGCCGCGCTGCCACGTCGGGCCGATCTTGCTCGGCGGCCCGCAGGGCTTTTTTTTGAAAGACTGGCCCAGACGTCGGACCGCATTCCACAGCCCGCCGGTGCTCAGCGTGACGCCGTGATCCGCCTCGAGCCAGGCCTGAGCCTGCGTCAGCGTGATACCCGGTTGCGAGCGGATATGCGCCGCCAGCGCCAGCTCCTGATCGGGCGATAACTTGCGCGGCCGATGTCCTCGCCTCGCCTTCACGCAGCTGTCGCCAGTCAGCCGCCGCCGGAACAACGCCTTATAGATATACGCGATGCTTACCTTGAACAGCGGTGCCACCTGACGCACCAGCATCCCGCCATCGACCGCCGCAATCACCCGATCCCGCAAATCCTGCGAATAACTCTGCCCAGATCGCCAACCCATCGCCGCCTCCTTCGTGACGGCTCCTTATGAATCACACGATCAGCCAAAAGGGGATCCCCCATCGCGATTCCGCTCAACCTGAACCTGCTCTAGGATCACCTTCCGCTTCGTGGATCCACATGCGCAGCAAGTTCGTATGCACATCAAAATCGCGGGCCGGGTGCTGAAAGATAATTACATTATCAATACTATAACAAAGGTTCGTGTGGGGAGAGTAAGGCAATTTCACGCGTGACTTATGCCGCCGAGGCGTATCCGTCCAGAAGCGAGAGACGATCTTCATGGATAAAGAGCTTGTTTGTACCGGAGGGCGTTTCAGACAAGACACCACTTTCTTCGATGATGTGCCAAACCCTGTATCCCGGGCCAAACAGCGCTAGAATTTCCGTCACATGTGCGTCTTCGAGAATTTCAACGATTGCCGTAGGCTTATGCTGACGAACAATATCTTGCATGCCCTTGAGGACGTTGGCTTCAAAGCCTTCCACATCGATCTTTAACAAATCGACGCCATCAAACACGCAATCTATTACGGCCTCTTTGATGTATTCGGATTGATTATTAAGGATATGATCCAAGCTAATGACTGGAACTTTTTCGGTGAACCAAGGATCTGAAATGTGCGATTCAAGAAAACTCTCCCCGCTTGCCATGACGTATACGCCTGAGGGATGGCGCAGTTCCAACTCACCATTCGTATCGGCGACGCCAAATCGCATAGGGGCGATTCTAGCATTGAATTCATTGGCGTGAATGTTGACAAGTAAACGGCTGTAGGTGACGAAAGACGGCTCAAACGCCATCACATAACATTCAGGGTTCGCTGTAACCGCAGCCAACGAAAATACACCAGTAAATGCGCCGATATCGTAAACCCATGATGCACGCTTCGCAAGATGACTCCAAAGTCGCAACGTCCCATGCTCGAAGCTTCCCGGGCCGGAATAATAGTAATATCCTGCTACTACGTCGTCTGCATTAGTGAACATGACGAATGACTCTTCATTATCTGCTGCTACGCAGTTAACGAACCCCCTATAACTGAACTGACTGTAACATTCATGAATATCTGCAGGGCGCATCCCAAACTTTACGAAGTTGTCAGCTTTCGCATTTTTTGTTATAAAATCAAAATAATTCATGACATCTCCACTACGCTTCGGCACGTCTCCTGGCAGCGCGCCTTGAGCAGTTCAATTGTAATTTTGGGTTTAGTCCCAAACTTCACCGTGAGACGCATTTGCCTTTTTCTAACATGAAGGGGGTTTGGGAGAACCAATAATCCGCGACTGACTGGTCATAATCCGCGACTGACTGGTCACCCTACTCTATCGAGGTACATTCCTGGGTGCAACCTAAGAATGAGCTGCACCCGGTTTCGTGGACACCAAGATAAGGTGTTTTTGGAACCGGAGGGTGATGATGCAACGACCGAAGTTCAGCCGGGGGTTCAAGCTCGAGGCGGTGAAGCTCGTATTGGAGCCGGGCGTTTCAGCAGCGCTGGCGGCGCGCGATTTCGACGTGCATGCGGACGGGCTGCGTAAGCGGATCCGCGAAGCTGAAGGCGATCCTGGATCGGCCTTTCCCGGCTATGGTAACCTGCGACCCGAGCAACAGGAGATTGAGCGGCTGCGCCGCGAGTTGGCCGGGATGACGGCGGAGCGCGACATCCAAAAAAAGCGGCGGCCTGCACCGCGTCGAACGGCTGATGCGGGCGCAGAGGTGCAAGGCTCGCCCCCGGCGTCGCGGCCTGCCCAGGGATGAAGGCCAGCGATCAGTGATTGCCGGCAACGCGTTCGATCGTCAGTTCACCGCCGAGGGACCGAACCAGAAGTGGGTGGCAGACTTCACTTACATCTGGATGGCCGAAGGATGGGTATACGTTGCGGCCGTCATCGACCTGTTCTCGAGGCGGGTGGTCGGCTGGTCGATGAGCGACACGATGACGGCGTAGCTCGTCACCGATGCGTTGGTGATGGCAATCTGGCGGCGCGGCAAGCCCGACGCGCTGCTGCATCACTCGAACGAGGGCAGCCAATATACCAGCGAGCAGTTCCAGCGGCTGATGGCCGACATTCCTGTCCTGAGCTTGTCGAAGGGGGTGTCACCTGCTCGATGAGCCGATCCGGCAACGTCTGGGACAATGCCGCGATGGAGAGCTTCTTTTCCTCGCTCAAGACCGAACGGATCGCGCGGAAACCATACCGTTCGCGCAATCAGGCACGGCCAGTCGTGTTCGATTACATCGAGCGCTTCTACAACCCGACACGCAGGCACTCGACCTTGGGGTGTCTTAGCCCCATGGACTTCGAGAAGCAGGCTAATGTAGCCTAACCTCGTGTCCGCAAAACCGGGTGCAGCTCAAACTATGCCACTGACACCGGGGCGCTACCGCTCGCAAATTGTGTTGACTTGCCGCAAGGGAGTATCGAGAAATAACTCACGTTCAGGATCCGAGGCGGGGTGACCTTCTCGCTCGAACCAATCGTTCAAAAGGGAGCGTAGAAATGTCGGTGTCACGCAAGGCCGTGATTGCTTCAATGCAGAAGCTTGCCCGGAATGCAACGACGGACGTTAATGCGTCGCCGGGCGTTGCGCCTGACCTCAGAGTCGATTTTGCCAACCGTGGGCAACTGATCGAATCTTCGCAGCGAGCGGCACTGTCCGACGATAGGTTCATGACGCACGTTAGGTCCGCCGACAAGATGCGCGACGAAGGCAACTGGGTTGCGGCGGAGGCAGGTTATGCCGCTGCCCTGTCGCTTTATCCTTACGAGCGATCCTATTGGGTTCAGCTTGCGCACATGGCCAAAGAGCAGGAAAATTTCATGCGGGCGGAAATCGCGTATCGCACAGCATGCGCTCTCGGGGCCCGGCCGCAAGATGTGGTGGAGCACCTGCAATTCGTGATGGCCCGTCAAAACGCTGACGAGGGCCGGTTTCCAATCCGCTTCTATCGACCCGGGCCGGCCGCGCAGCAGCCTCCCGCGCAGCCGGACGTAGCTCTGCTCGCCAAGCTGGCTTGGCTTGTCGGCGGCATGGACGACCAAGACATGGTCAAATTGCTTCGCACCAATGCGACCTGTGACGCGCTACTTGCGATGATGATCGGTGATCCACGTTTCGAGCGGGCGAACCGCGATTGGATCGAACTTGTCCGGGAAGGCGAACTGTGACCAGATTTCTGAAAGACGAAATGGCCCCGTCGGTCTCGATCGTCATCAATACGCTCAATCGGGCGACACTGCTGGGCGATGCCATAAGTGGCGTGTTCCAGCTGGATTACCCGTCGTTCGAACTGATTGTCGTAAATGGTCCGTCTACGGATAACTCCGAAGCAATCCTTGAAGGCTGGCATGGCAAGATCAAGCATTTACGCTGCAGCGAGGCAAACCTGTCGATTTCACGCAATGTGGGGATCGCGGCCGCTGCCGGGGATATTGTGGCATTCCTCGATGACGATGCGGTGCCTCACCCGCGTTGGCTGCGTTATCTGACGCGCCATTATGCCGACCCGTCAATCGGGGGCGTAGGCGGCTTCACGGTCGATAACACAGGGGTGCGCTGGCAGGTCCGCAAGACGATATGCGACCGCTTCGGTAATGCGGTTTTGGTCGACGATTTCTTCGACGAGCGCAGCCTCAATTTTCCGGGAACGCCGTACTATCCCAGCTTGTTGGGGACAAATTCGAGTTTTCGCCTCGCCGCCTTGCAGGAAATAGGCGGGTTCGACCACACTTTTGCTTACTTGCTTGATGAGACCGACGTGTGCCTGCGGCTGGTCGATGCTGGTTGGCATGTGGTCTACGAGCCGGCAGCGATGATCTTCCACCAGTTCGCCGAGAGCCACACTCGCTCCGCCAATCGCAAGCCGCGCACTCTTTACCCTTCGGTCGTGAGCAAGACCTACTTCACCAATCGTCACGGCCAAGTCGAAGGATTGAGCAGTATTGCGCAAACTATCGAGGATTATCGAGACGAACTGTTCAGGGCCAATGCTTGGCTGGAGGACCATGGTGACATTTCGCACCGACATCGGCTCAGTCTCGACGAAGACGTCGAACATGGAACCCAGGCAGGCTTGAAAGCCAGCTACCGGGCACTTGTCGAGGGCAAGGAGCGGGGCGATCTCTCTTTGGCCAGCAAGCCCGGGGAGTTCCTGCCCGTACAGGAGCCCGCTCGGCTCCGCGTGGCACTCGTGTCGCAGGGCCTCCCGCCGGAAAATGACGCTGGAATTGCCCGCTGGACGAGCCTGCTCGCTGCTGGGTTGCGTAACATGGGGCTTGATGTGCATGTCATCACGCGGGCCAAAGATGAGCCAGCGCGAAGTTATCAAAATGGCATCTGGTATCATGAGGTCGCGCGGGACGCCGCGGGTGCGGATTTAATCTCTGCGAAGTACCATGTACCGGCCAGCGGTGTTGCCGACTGGATGAGCGCAATCTCTCGTGAAATCGACTTCCTAAAGACATTCGGGCTCGATCTCGTCTCTTTTCCGATCTGGGATCTCGAAGCATTGCCGGTGCTCGATGATCCGGACGTCGCAAGCGTGATAAGCCTTCACACCACTTATGCCCTTGCCCGCCCGTACAAGCCGGAATGGACCACCAGAATCGCCTATGGCCGCGGCTTTGTGGACAAGATGATTGCGGCCGAGGCCAAGGCGCTGGGGTTTGCACCTGCAATTCTGGCCAACAGTAACGCCGTGGTCCGTGAAATCGATGAGGCATACGGGCAGCAAATTTCCGACCGTTGCCGCCTTGTTCAGCACGGCACACCGGATATTCTCACTGAAGCTGGCCTTACCGTCGCAGAAAAGATTGCTCGGAAGCGCTCGAACAAAAAGCTCCGCGTGCTCTTCGCCGGTCGGTTCGAGCCGCGCAAAGGCTATGACCTTGCGCTGCGCATGGCGGCCGCGGTCGCAGGGAAGCAGGCGATTCATTTCGACTTTGCCGGATGCGAGCTAACCGAGTCGACGGTTCAGCGCGCGACGGCCCAAAGCGGCGTCGATCCGGGAAGCCTGCGCAATGCCGCATTTCATGGCGACGTGGATCGGGCACGGCTCGATCAGCTGTTTGTGCAAAGCGATGTCGTCATCATGCCCAGCCGGTTCGAGTCCTTCGGCCTGGTCGCAATCGAAGCCATGGCGGCCGGGTCTCCCGTGCTGGCCCTGTCGATCGGCGGCCTCGCCGAGGTGGTTGAAGATGGCATTTCCGGGTACCTTTTTCAAAGCGAAAACGAATTCGTCGAAGCTGGGGCCGACACGTTGACGCGCCTCGCGGAAAACCCGATCGAACTTGAACGGCTGACCAGCGGCGCGTACAGCCAGTTTCAGGAGCGGTTCAGCGTGCCTGAAATGGCCCGGTTGGTGGCTGAGTTTTTCGGTGAGGTCGTCGCGGCACGAAAGGAACGGACATGATCGATCGGAACTGGCTTCAATCCGTCATCTGCCTGGCTGGTGGCGACCTTTGCGGCAAGGACCTTGACCAGCTGTGCGAGGAGCTGAGCGAGCCGGGGGAAGTGCTCCCTTACCTGTTGCTGACGGCCGGATCTTTTTCTGGCTGGCCAACCTCGCAGATGGCCTTCCGCGGGGCTGCCAAGTCGGTCACGCGCCCGACGCAAATGCGCGTTGCACCCACATCGAGAGTGCTTTTGCCGGCACTGAGGCGGGGCCTCCGACAATCGATGGGCGCGATCGTGACGGGGGTGCCAGAAGCAGCTAGCGAACCGGAGACCGCACCAATTGACATCCGCTTGCGAGCCGCCGACGGAGACTCGGAAGACGCGCCGGTCAACATTCGCGTGCAGGCCGATGCTGGCGATCCGAAGGTCGCACCGATCGACATCCGCTTGCGGGCTACTGAAGATATTGCGCGCTTTCGTTCGGCTGCAAGCGGGCTGAACGCGGAGCCGCAGTCATTCATTTCAACCGATTAGCTTGGGTATTACGCTTTTTTCTCGGATGAGAAACGGTAGGGACGTTTCAGGATCGGCCGATGTCTCAAACCCCGATGAAGCGTATACGCAGCTCATGCAGAAATTGCAGCAGATCGAGCAGAAGATCGGCCACGTCTGCGCGCGGGTCGATGAAAGCGCCTGCTCGTCGGGCCCTTTGCGGTAACATTTGCGGATAGATCGCTACTCACCCAGACAATCCATGGAGTTAAGTTCTTCCTCGATCCGGACGATCTGATCATCACACCGAAGATAATTATCTATCGGTAATGGGAAGACGAGTTGTCGGCCCTGTTCCATCTTCTGTGCACCCCGGAAACGGTATTGGTCGATGTCGGAGCGAATTTTGGATATTTCACTGTCCTGGGTGCGAACCTGATCGGCAATCGCAGCACTGGGCGGGTCTTCTGGTTTGAGCCCAATCCAAAGCTCGCTGCGCTTGCTCGGCGCAATCTGGAAATCAACTGGTCAATGGCTCCTGTTACGTTCCACGAGGCTGCAGTTGCGGATTTTTGCGGAAGCGTCACCTTACATATTCCTCCCGGCCACGGCGCCAATGCAAGCCTTTCTGCTTCGGATGCGTTTGATTGCGAGGAGCGGGTGGTGCAGGCGGTACGGCTGGATGATGTTCTTCCCGCAGGCGTCGTGGTCGATCTGCTCAAGGTCGATGTCGAGGGGCATGAGGCTGGCGTTCTGCGCGGCGCACGCGAACTAATTGCTCGCAGTCCCGATCTGCATCTCATTATGGAATGGTCGCAAGGCCAGATGCGGCAGGCTAGCATCGATTCTGCAGAAATCATCACTATGCTAGATGGCTTTACGCCGCACGGGATCGAAATCCGCAGCGACCCGTTGGCGCATCCGGAATCATTCGAGTGGCTGATGGCGCAGGAGTAGACTGACGCCCTGTTCGTCCGCATATGAAAATCAGGCCCGCCAATCAGGGCCAAATCGACAAGGAGTAGTAGGCCAATCGACGATCGTTTGAATTTCGGACTGCGGCAGGCCGACATGACCGCCCGCTGGTACGAAAACGTCAAGGCCACTCATGGCGATGTCGATGCCTATATCCGCACCCGACATTTGGCCTACATGGATCGCTGGAGGGAGGCCGGTCGGTTCATCGCCGACAATTCCACGGTCTTAGATATTGGCGGCGGGAACCTGTTTCCGGAGTTGCTGACCTATTTTAAGTCACGCGGCCTGAAATATAGCTACCTCGATGTCGACCCCGCTGCGGTAGACAGTTCGCGCGCCATGGCCGATCAGGTTGGATTGGCTAACGCAAGCTTTGCCCTTGGTTTCAACGACCAGCTCGACTTCCCTGAGGGCAGTTTCGATGCCGTTTTCAGTTCGCATTGTATCGAACATTCAATCGATCTGTCGGCCACGTTCCGCGAGTTGAACCGCGTGCTCAAAGCGGGCGGGAACCTAGAGCGATTTTCGATCATGCTGCATCGTATCCGCATGGGGCGAAATAATTGGCGCATTCCTGTGGTGAGTAGAGGTTGAGGATGCGACCGATGGCT
>NZ_NCGH01000011.1:0-256939 GCF_002281505.1 Sphingomonas sp. 28-62-20 | reverse complement strand
GGTGCCGGAAACGGGCTTGGAGCGCGCCTTCAGGTCCTTGACGACTTCGATGACCGCGAGGTCGATGCCGCGCTTCAGGTCCATCGGGTTCATGCCGGCTGCAACCGACTTCATGCCCTCACGAACGATCGCCTGGGCGAGTACGGTCGCGGTGGTGGTGCCGTCACCGGCAACATCGTTGGTCTTGGAGGCGACTTCGCGCAGCATCTGCGCGCCCATATTCTCGAACTTGTCCTTGAGTTCGATTTCCTTGGCGACGGTGACGCCGTCCTTGGTGATGCGGGGCGCACCGAAGCTCTTGTCGATCACAACGTTGCGGCCCTTTGGCCCCAGCGTGACCTTCACGGCATCGGCGAGAATGTCGACGCCGCGCAGAATGCGCTCACGCGCATCGCGGCTGAATTTTACGTCCTTGGCTGCCATTGTAGCTATTCCTTAGAGTTGAATGTTCCCGAATGTTCGCAGTGACCATGAGCTGGCCGACGGCGAAGGCATCATCCTCAGCCCACGATGCCGAGAATGTCCGATTCCTTCATGATCAGCAGGTCTTCGCCGCCAACCTTGACCTCGGTGCCCGACCATTTGCCGAACAGGATCTTGTCGCCGGCCTTGACGTCCAGCGGGGTGACCTTGCCGTCATCGGCGCGGGTGCCAGTGCCGACGGAGACGACTTCGCCTTCCTGTGGCTTTTCCTTGGCGGTCTCTGGGATGATGATGCCGCCGGCCGTCTTTTCTTCGGCTTCGACGCGGCGAACGAGAACACGATCGTGCAAGGGACGAAAGTTCATGCGTTCGATCCTTTCCATAAAATAGGAGTTGAATGGGCGTTAGCACTCACACTCGGTGAGTGCCAGCAACGGGCATATGTGAACGCGACGACGATTCGTCAAGGCACCCGCACGCTTGAAATTTTTCGCTCAGCCGGGAACCAATCCCAGTCGTGCTCGCCGGTTCCAGCGCCACATCAACATCCCCGAGACAGCCAGCAACCCCGCCGCTAGGCCGATCCATATCCCCACACCCTCCCACCGGAGCCAGAAGCCGAGCAGCAGCGCGGTGACGAAACCAATCCCCCAATAGCCAAAGCCTGCGATCAGCATGGGCGCGCGCGTATCCTGCAGCCCGCGCAAGGTGCCCGCCAGCACCGCCTGGCCACCGTCCACCAGCTGAAAAATCGCCGCCACGGTCAAATAGCTGAGCGCCAGCGGGATCGTCTCCGCATTGGCTGGCGCATCGAGATCAAGATAGGCCGACACGAATAAGCGCGGCGCAAACCAGATCGCGATTGCCGTGAAGACCGTGACGGCGGCGCCCAGCCCGATCGCCGCCCAGCCTGCGCGGCTGATCCATTGCAGGTCGCGCGCGCCATAGGCCATGCCGACCCGGATCGTCGCTGCCTGGCCAATGCCCAGCGGAATCTGAAAGGTGATCGCGGCAATGTTGAGCGCAACAGCATGCGCGGCAATCGCCGTCACGCTGATCAGGCCCATGAGCACGCCGGCCCCGCCAAACAAGGATCCTTCCAGCGTAAAGGCCAGCGCGATCGGCAGGCCAAGCGTGAAGATTTCGCGCAAGCGCGGCCATTCGGGTCGCCACCAGCGGCCAAATAACCGGAACCGTCGAAGTCGCGGATCGACCAGCAGAATCACCGAAAAGGCCGCCAGCATCGCCAGCGTGGTGATCACATTAGCCAGCGCGGAGCCCATCAGGCCAAGCGCGGGAAAGCCGGCATTGCCAAACACCAGCGCCCAATTGCCGAAAATGCTAAGCGCCAGCGCCATGATCGTCACCGCCAATGCCCAGCCGGGGCGACCAAGTGCCGCCGCCACCGTCCGCATCACGCCGGCGGCGACGCTCGGGATCAGGGCGAACAGCAAGATATCGAGGAAGGCCCCACCACGCGCGGCGACGCGTGCTTCCTGCCCGGCCAGCAACAGCAAGGTTTCGCCATGCGCCAGTGCGATCAGAAAGGGCAGCGCGCCGAGCACCGATAGCCAAAGCGCCATGCGAAAAGAGCGCCGAACCTCGCGCACGGCATGCGCACGCTGGCCGAGTTCAGCCGCGATAATCGGCGCGCAGGCGGTCGACAGCCCCAGCATCGCCCATAGGATCACACTATAGAGATAGACGCCGAGCGTGGCCGCCGCGAAATCCACCGGATCAAGCCGAGCGACAAAGATGACATCGACTGCATAGACCGCCATCTGCACCAGATTGGCGCCCACCAGCGGGGCGGCCAGATTGATTAGCGCGCGCAGTTCATCCAGCAGCGTGGCTGGCGCGCGATCGATCGGGCCGATGTGGGGCAGGGGAGCGGACACTGGAGCGCCCTATCGCGGCTTGTTGCCATCGTCACGTCCCAACTCTGGCCGGCTACCCCTGCAAAGGCGTATTGCTGAAACCAGACACTAAAGGCTAGAGACGGTTCATGCATGCCGGGACAGCCCGGAATGGGAGAATGAGATCGTGAAACTGGTGCGCGGCGCATGGAAGCTGTTGGTCGGCATTAAGGACGCGCTCGTCCTGGTGGCGATGCTGCTATTTTTTGGCGCGTTGTTTGCCGCGCTGTCGGCCCGGCCTAATCCGCGCGGGATCAAAGATGGCGCGCTGGTGCTCGATCTGGCCGGGACGATCGTCGAACAACCCGAAGACGCGCAATTTGACTTTGGGGGCAATGACAGCCCGCGCCAGATCCGCCTGCGCGATCTGGTCCGCGCGATCGATGCCGCCAAGGATGATAAGCGGGTGAAGGCGATTGTGCTTGATCTCGACAGTTTTGCCGGTGGCTATCCGGCAGCGGTCGGCGAAGTGGCAACCGCGCTTGGCCGTGTCCGCGCGAGCGGCAAGCCAGTGCTTGCTTACGCAACGGGCTATACCGATTCGGGTTATCGCCTCGCGGCCAATGCCAGTGAGATTTGGATGAACCCGATGGGCGGCATCCTGTTCGCCGGGCCGGGCGGCTCGCAGCTTTATTATAAGGGGCTGATCGACAAGCTTGGCGTGAATGTTCACGTCTATCGCGTTGGCAAGTTCAAGTCGTTCGTCGAACCCTATACGCGGACGGATCAGTCGACCGAAGCGCGCGCCGCCAGCCAGGCGCTTTATGGATCTTTGGTCACTGATTGGAAGGACGCCATCAGCAAGGCGCGACCCAAGGCACAGGCTGCGCAGTTTCTTGCCGGGCCTGGCGCGGCGGTGGCCGCTACGCAGGGCAATATTGCTGCGGCCAATTTGAAGGCGGGTCTGGTCGATAAGCTCGGCGACCGACTGAGCTTTGACAAGCGCGTGGCCGAATTGGTCGGTCAGCGCAGCGGCAAGGCTGCCGGTAGCTTCAACGCAATCCGCTATGCCGATTTCGTCGAGGCCAATCCGCTGCCAACCAGCGGCGATGCGATTGGCGTTGTCACGGTTGCCGGTGATATTGTTGATGGCAAGGCGGGGCCGGGCACGGCAGCGGGCGACACAATCTCCAAGCTGGTGCTTGATGGGCTGGCCGAAAAGAAGCTGAAGGCGTTGGTGGTGCGGGTCGACTCGCCCGGTGGATCGGCGCTGGCGTCGGAAACGATCCGGCTCGCCATTCTGGAAGCCAAGGCGCAGAAATTGCCGATTATCGTGTCGATGGGCTCGGTTGCGGCCTCAGGCGGCTATTGGGTCGCGACGGCGGGCGATACGATCTTTGCCGAACCCAATACGATCACTGGGTCGATCGGCATTTTCGGCATCATTCCCACCTTTGAAAACAGCCTGAAGAAACTCGGCATCACCGCAGACGGAGTGAAAACCGCGCCACTTAGCGGCCAGCCTGATGTGGTTGGCGGCACCAATGCCGAGGTTGACGGCATTTTGCAGGCAGGCATCGAACATGGCTATCGCCAGTTCCTCTCCCGCGTCGCCTCCGCCCGCAAGATGACGCCTGAAAAGGTCGATAGCATTGCGCAGGGGCGGGTGTGGGATGGCGGCACTGCGCGCCAGATCGGTCTTGTCGATCGCTTCGGCACGCTGAAGGACGCGATTGATGAGGCTGCACGCCGCGCCAAGCTCGATCCCACCAAGGTGCACGCCGAATATCTCGAGAAAAAGCCGGGCTGGTTCAGCAAATTTGCCGCCGATTTTGGTCGCAAGGATGATGACGAGGAGGCGACGCCATCGGGTGATGCGTTCTCGCGGATTGCGCAGCAACGCCGCGCCGTTTTTGCCCAGGCGCTAGGGGATGTCCGTCGGCTCGCAACGGGCGCTGCCGTGCAGGCACGCTGTCTTGAATGCGGTGGTCTTGCTCCGGCAGCGCCCAGCAGCGCCGATACGACGCTGATGGGCATCGTGCTGGCACGCCTCGGCCTGTGATTGCGATCCGGGCCGCCCGGCCGGAGGATGCGGGGGCGATTGCGGCGATCTATGCCCCGTTCGTGCTGACCGGCACGGTATCGTTCGAAACCGACGCGCCCGATGCGCGCCAGATGCGCACGCGGATGGCGGCATCGGACGGGCTCTACCCCTGGATCGTCGCCACCAATGGCGACCCCGAGGGCGGCGGCGTGCTAGCCTATGCCTATGCCGCCCGTTTTCGCGATCGCCCGGCCTATCGCTATGTCGTCGAAACCTCGATCTATGTCGCCGGGCCGGTGCAGGGCCAGGGCACCGGGCGGCTGCTCTATGAGGCGCTGATCGATACGCTGCGCGCCCAGGGCTTTACCCAAGCGATCGGCGCGATTGCGCTGCCCAATGATTATTCAATCCGCCTGCACGAAGCCGTCGGCTTCCGCCGCGCCGGGGTGTACCGTGAGGTCGGCTATAAACAGGGCCAGTGGATCGATGTCGGCCTCTGGCAATGCGAGCTGAACGAACCCAGCGTGCCGCCGGTGGAGCCGCAGCCGTTCAGCGAGATGGGGGTGGTGCGGGGATAGCGGGCTTGTGCCGTCTATCCTGAGACTTCCAAGATTAGCGGATCCAGCTGTCGCAGTCCGGGCAGGCTTGCGGAAACCGTTCCGCTGCCGACACTGACGCTGTGTCCGATTGCAGGTTGCTCAGTCTTGACGCATTTTTCGATATATGTAGAGTTATCGAATGCGGCGGCGTAAACCCTCTCCCCAAACAATGCTCGTGCTGCAAGCGTTGCTGGCGCGACCCACTGATTGGCGATACGGCTATGACCTGACCAAGGACATCGGCTTGCGATCTGGCACATTATATCCGGTGCTGATGCGATTGGCCGATCAGGGGCTCCTCGCCTCGGAATGGCGGTCGTCAGACCGGCCCGGTGCGCCGACACGGCATGCCTATCGCCTTACCCCGGCAGGGATAGTGTTCGCGCAGGATTGTATCGATGCTGCTGCTGCTGAGCCCAGTGCGCCGGGGATAATCCGCATATGATGCGACGCGTCGCCTATGCCTTGGGCGATATCGCCAGCCGATTGTTGCCAAAGGCGCACCGGCCATGGGGCGATGCGATGATTGCCGAAATTGGTCATGCCGATGCCGATCGCGCGGCGCTGGGGTTCGCCATTGGATGCGTGGTTGCCGCGTTGCAGGCGCGCGTTTGTGATGGTGAAACTCGGTTTTTTGCTGGCTTGTGGTCGATCGCTTTGCTCACGGCGTTCTTCGCTGTTTTGCGATTTGAGTGCGCAGTTAACGGTGTTTGGGTGCTGCTGGGTGCGCCGGACAGAATGGAAGAAGCCCTTTTGCAGCACGGCGCGACCCGGTCGCTGATTGCCAGCTATGAGGCTGGCCGTCCTTTCGTGATCCTGTGTTTCCTAGCCCTGGGGTGTACGGAATTGGCTGCGGCCTGGTTCCTGAGCCGCAGGGACTATCGGCGATTCCTTTGTGCATGGTGCGCAGCGTTTTTCGTCGCCGCTATTGCAGTGGCAATCCAGCTATCGATCGTCTGGAGCGCGCCGGACCTGCCGTCTGAATTTCATCCCCTTTTGATGCAGGCCATCGCGGTACCGGCACTGCTGACCTGGTCCCAAATCCGACGTGAACATGCGAGGAGAATGCAATGAGGACTGCCCTGAGCGCCATTGTCGCCATGCTGATCAACCCCTGCGTCGCCGACAAAGGTCATGCCGCTGCACCGCTTTCCAAGGCAGAAAAGATCGTCGCGGCTGCCAAGCAGGCTACCGGCGGCGCCGCCTGGGACGCGCTTGATGGCTGCCATGAAGAGGGCACGCATGGCGATGGCGCCGTCACCTACACAACGACATTCAGCCTCCAGCGCTATGGCATGCGGATAGATAGCATGCGGGCGGGGCAGAGTCGGTCTATGGGGTTCAACGGTAAGGTCCAATGGCAGACCGTCGCGGGCGGCAAGGTCCGCAGCCGTTCTGATTCAGCCGGGATCGAGGAAGGCATCGTCACCGACTATCTCAGCATCAACGGCTTTTTCTTTCCTGATCGCTTTCCCGCCACATTCACTTATCTTCGCGCCGCAAAAGAGGCTGACAGACGCTTTGACGTGATCGAGATCACGCCCAAGGGCGGGCGCGCCCTGGAGGTCTGGTTTGATCGCAAAACCCACCTCATCCAGCGCGTCGTAGATACACATGGCTCACCCGCCGTCAGGGTCGAAGCACGCAATTATCGCAGCGTCGCCGGGCTCAGCGTTGCCTATAATCTCGACGTCTTCGGTCCTGATCGCGCAGTGGCCGATCGCGGGGTGGTAACATCGTTTCAATGTGGTCTGATCGACAACGCCGCTTTCGATCCGCCGAGCAAGCCTTGATTGCCAGCGGCTAAGCCTGAGTGGCCTGGCAATTGGAGGTTCGCCGCTACCCCCTCCCCCGATATGCCGGTAGCGCGAGTTTCCAGCTGATCGCCGCTGCTCGCAGTGCAAAGCCTGCTGACGCAGCGACGATCGCGGCCAGTGGGGGTGGCGCGCCGCCTGCAATCAAGCCGACATACAGCGCCGCTGCCAGTGCCGCCGCCGTCACGTAAATCTCGGGCCGCATGATGATCGACGGCTCGCCTGCCAGGACATCACGGATGATACCGCCGACGCAGGCGGCGACCACGCCCATCAGCGCCGCGGGAACGGGTGGAACGCCGTACGCCAGCGCCTTGGCCGCGCCGAACACCGCATAAGCGGCCAGCCCGAGCGCATCGAACCAGTCGAGCGCCTGACCGCGCCACCAGCGTTCCGGGGTGATCCAGATGACGAACGCGACGATCAGGCACACCGCCGCTGCCCGGCTGTCATGCACCCAGAACACCGGCGCACCGATCAGCAGATCGCGCACCGTGCCGCCGCCAACGCCAGTGACCAGCGCGAAAAAGCTGAGCGTAACGATCGTTTGTCCGCGCTTGGCCGCTGCCAGCGCGCCAGAGGCAGCGAAAACCGCCAACCCGACAAGATCGAGCCAGGGGCCGATCGCGAGCGGAAATTGATTGAGGACGGGCGGCAGCATGATGCTGGGATAGCGCGAGGCGGGCGATGTGTCTGCCACTGTCCCGGCTACGGGGCCGAAAAAGGCCGCGCCCCCAAACGCAAAATGGGGGCCGGCATCGCTGCCGACCCCCGGTCGCCGGACTTCGATCCGCTTGAGGTTCCTTTCGGTTCCCCCGCGCCTTCTGGTTTCGGCGGCATGCTCGGCCGGTGCCGCGGGGGGCATCAGGCTCCGCTTTGCGGCTGCCGTTCGCTGATCGGCCAACGATCCTTGCGGACCAGTCACCCCATCACCGTTCGAACAACCAGGCCCGCTTCGCTCTTTCAAGCGTCCCGAACCCTTGGCTGCCGGCCCGTTCTTGTCGCCATGCCCGCTTTCGCGCACATCTTGCCGCCAACGATCGACCACCCATCCGGTCTGCCCACGGTTTCCTTGCGGCACCTGCGGGTATTCCTGATCTAAACCGCTGATCTTTCTGCAGTTTCCTGCGTCTCGACCCGCTGCTTACAGTCATGATGCTGTCACTGAATGCGAGTCGCACCAAGGGAAATCGGGCGTCATCGGCCTGTGGATAATGTGGATATCGTGGACAGAATTGGCCCGGTTTGATATGAATCACTGTCGGGCTTATTGCTGCTCACCACAGCGTTGTTTCGTTTTCATGAAACCCCAAAGGGGAAAGCGGCGTTATTCCCCCGTCCTCATCCAAGGTTAGGGAGTTTTCCGATGCGTAAATTTTTGATGGCACTCACCGCCGTGTCGCTCGTCCTGCCGGTGGCATCGATTTCATTCCCCACCCAGGCCGAAGCGCGCAAGAAACATTACAAGCCGCGTGTCTATACCCGCAATGGCAAGACCTATTGCCGCCATTCCGATGGCACGACCGGCTTGATCGTCGGTGGCGTTGGTGGCGCGGTGGTTGGCAATGCGCTCGGCGGTGGTTTGCTCGGCACGGTTGCGGGCGGCGTTGGCGGCGCCTTTGGCGGGCGCGCGATCGATCGTTCGATTACCGCCAAGAAGCGCTGCCGCTAACCAGCGCGTTATCGTTCTCGCAAGCAAGGGGCCTGGCGGCAACGCTGGGCCCTTTTTGGGTGGCGCTTGTCCGCGCGCTCATCGGGGGAGCGTGCGGTGATTGGCCATCACGCAACCGAAGCCGCGGTCATCCGTTTGGTCCTTGTCTATCACATTAAGGAAAATCCGATGCGCTTCGTCTTCCTGGCTGCCGCGATGGCAGCGATTGCCCTGCCGGCGCTGCCGGCCGCCGCCCAAACCCCCAATCAGGCCTATCGCAACGATGCGCGTGACGCTGAGCAGGATCGTCGTAACGCGATCAACCAGGCCGATACCCCGCGCGAGGTTCGCCAGGCGAACCAGAATTATCGCAGGGATCTGCGCGATGCCCAAAAGGATCGCCGCAACCATATCCGCGATTGGCGCCAATATCGCCAATATGATTATAACCGGCTACCAAACGGCGAAACCACTTATTATGCCGATCAATATTATCGCGACGGCAGCAATTATCGCACCCGACGGCTGACCCGCAACGACCGGGTCTATCGCGGTCGTGACAATCGTTATTATTGTCGGCGTTCAGACGGCACGACCGGCCTGATCGTCGGCGGTATCTCGGGCGGATTGCTCGGCAATTCTATTGCTGGTGGCGGATCAAGGACACTCGGCACGCTGCTTGGCGGCGGGATCGGGGCGTTGCTTGGCCAGTCAATCGATCGCGGCAACGTGACCTGCCGCTGATCGGGCGCTGCTGAGTAGCCCGTTGCCATTGGCATGCGCGACTGCCGTTAGCGAGCTGGTTTGCTCGCTTCCGGCAGAACGCGGATGTCGATCGCACCGCGCGGTTTCAGATATTTGCGGACCACTGCTTGCACCTGCTCAGCGGTCACCGCGGCATAGCCAGTCTCCCGCGACAAGAAGCTGCTGAGCACGCGGGGATCGTCAAGATCGCGTGCCAAAACGCTCAACCAAATGCGGTTGTCCGTCGTTTTCTCGCGAGCGATACTGCTCAATATGGTTGATCGAGTCCGTTCGAGATCATCGGCTGGCGGGCCGTTGGCCGCAAGCGCCGCGATCGCTTCCGCCAGCGCCTTTTCAAAGGCGGGGATCTTCTCGGCAAGCAACTGCGCGCTGGCGCGAAACATGCCATAGCGTGGCAGCACGTCGGATTGGTTACTGCCCACAGACGGGGCATAGCTGCCGCCTTGCTGTTCGCGAAAGTTTTCGGTCAGCTGAGTCTGCAAAATCGATGCCGCGATGGTGAGCGCCCGACTTTCTGCAATATCCGCGTATAGTCCTGTTGTCGGCCAGTTGCGGAGGAATATCGCCTGATCGGCGGCACCCCGGTGATAGAGGGTGATGGGTTGGCGGGTCGGCGGTGAGGGCCGTACATCGATTTGCGCTGCCGTCGGCGGCACATCCTGCCGTGGCGGCAAGGCGCCGAAGCTCGCAGCAACGGCGGCAATCAAGGCGGCGCGGTCATAATCGCCAACCACGACGATCTTAATCGGCCCTTCGGCCATGCGCGCATCCCAATACGCCCGAAACGCGTCGTTGCTCAGCGCGCGCACCTCTTTGGGGTCTGGGATGCCCGCAAATCGCTTATCGCCATTGGTGAGATAGCTTTCACCATAGGCCGACAGCACCGAACCGGGTTGGCTGAAGATCGTGGCATAGCCCGAGTCGAACCCGGCCTTGAACCGCTCAAGCGACGACTCGGCATAGCGCACATGATCGACAAGCGCGGTCATTAACCGAAGGCTGTCGGCCAGATCGCGGCGGTTGGTTTGCGTATTTAGGTCAAGGCTGCCCCGAAACATCCGGAGGTTGAATCCGATTTGTCGTCCGCTCGTTACCCGCGCGAGCTCATCGGCGGAGAACGGGCCAATCCCCATGCTTATCAATGCGCCAGACGACCAGTCGAGTAAGCGCGCATCGGCATCCCGATTGAGCGCGCCGTGACCAATTTGGACGAGCACGGTAACCGCATTTTTCTCGATCGCCGTCTGCTTGATGTCCAGCTCGACGCCATTGGCGAACATGATTCGCTCGGCATCGATCGCGGTGACTGGCCGGGTACTTGCCACGGTGCCGGGCGGCCCAGGCGCTTTCAATTCATCCAACGATGCCGCGCGGATCGTTTGCCCTTGCGCAGCGGCGGTGGTGCGGGCGCGTGCAAGGGCCGCCAGCAGCGTGGCATCGCCGCCATCAATCGCCGTCGGCGCGCTGACCAGCATGCGCGGATCGGGTGCCAACAAGTCGCGGATCGTCGATTGGATCAGCGCGGGGGTCACTACCGGCCGAATTTTCCCGAAAATAACGCTGACCACTTCCGGTGACGCGCTGACCGACCCCCGATCGACATCATTGGCAAACAGAGTTGCCAGTCCAGCAGAACTTGTGTCTGGCCGGGCGATGATGGCGCGGTCAACAGAGAGTTTCAGATTGGCGAGCTCTTGATCGATTTCGGCCTGGGCGGGCGGGGCATCACGCAGGCCGTTCACAATCGCAAAGGTCCGATCCAGGGCAGCGGAGAAGGCTCCTGGCTTTGGCATGATGGCAATCGTCAGCGCCTCGGTATCATGTCGCCGCGATCCATAACTGGCGTTGGCCTGGTTGATTGGGCCGGTCGCCTGGGTTTCGGTCGACAGCCGCCGATTGAGGATTGCCAGGGCAATGGTACGCATGACTTGCGGTAACGCTGTTTTGAGCGTGTCTGGCTTGTACACAAATGGCCGGATCCAACTGATCGTCGCAGCGCTGGGGGCGAGTGGATCGACGACCGACAGCGCGGGCGTTGGCGGCGACGCAAGCGTGCCGTAATCGGGCTCGGTCGGTTTTGGCCCGTCGCCCTGCCAACGGCCAAAGCTCGTCTCTATCGCGGTGATCAGATCGCTGGGCTCGGTATCGCCGACGATGATCACCACGGCGCGTTCCGGGCGGTACCAGCGGCGCTGAAAGGCGCGCAAGCGATCGGCGGAGGCGGCAGCCAATGTTTCCGGGGTGCCGATGATATCGCGCCGGGCGGACAGCAGCCCGGGGATGAACAAGGTGTTGGTCGCGATTTTGAATTTCTCGCTAAGCGGCGTTGATCGCGCGGCGCGTTCGGCAAGGACGACCTTGCGCTCAATTTCCACCAGTTTCGCATCGATTGACGCGTTGGCCAGCATATCGGCCAGAATGCCCGTTGCCGTCGCCACAGAGGCGGCATCCGACTTGGGCAGATCGAGCTGATAAAGCGTGGAGTTGCGGGACGTGAAGGCGTTGGTATCCGCCCCAAAGCGCGCGCCCATGCGCTGCCAGACCTTCACCGCTTCGCCATCGCCCAATGTCGGCGTCCCGCGAAACACCATATGTTCGACAAAATGGGCCCAACCCTGTTCTTGGTCAGCCTCCATCAGGGCACCGACATCAAGCCTTACCCGGATGGCAACATTGCCGGTCGGGCGGGCGTTGCGGCGCACGGCATAGCGCAGGCCATTGGCAAGCGTGCCGGTGCGCCACTGCGGATCGGCGGGAATGTCACTGCCGGCATGTTGCCAGGATGTGCTCGGCGGGGCGGCAATCCGCGAGACTGGCGTGACGATTTTTGGGGGAGTAGCAGACGGGGCAGTAACAGGCGGGGCGGTAACAGGTGGGGCCGTGACCGGTGGGGCAGGCGCAGGGCCAGGGGGCGTTCCCGGGACGGCTTGCTGGGTCGCGCCTAGCTGCGGTGCAAGGACAAGCAGCATGAGCAGCATGGCGCGCCAAGCGCGGTCGACCGATGCTCGCATGCTGATGAATCCCCGGTTCAGATAAGCCTATGTCTTCTCGGGCCAATCATGCACAGCAAAGTGCGGCTGGCGAGCGAAAACACGTGCTGCACCGTCTCAGGAACTGGCTTTGGGCGCGGCCACCAAGCCGCGCGCCTTTACGATTCAGATGAAGCCGCCGCCCAGGAAGAGCCGGAAGCCGCCGAAGATCAGCACCAGCAGGTTCAGATTGCGGCCGCTCTTGCTGTCGGACAGCAAGCCCAATGCGGTGCCGACAATGGCCATCGGCAAGGCAAGCCAGTTGAGCCAGCCGAGCAGGGGGACTAGCCCGACCAGGGCGATGACAAAGGCCACAAGGCCGACCAGGATCGAGAGGATGTTGAACATGGACCATCCATGCCGAACTGTATTACTCATGTCAAGCACCTGATTGCTGTTCTCCCCGGAAATCAGGCGCGCCACACGCTTCCTTAACCCCTTTTCAGCCATGGTCGGGTGGACCCTCCCGGGAGTGTATTGATGGTTCGCTGTGGCATTCGTGCCCATTCTGCCCTTGGCTGGCCTTTCTCAGGCCTCTCCCGCGCTGCTCTTGCGGCGCTGGTGTTGCCGATTGCGCTTGCGGCCTGTGGCAACGGTGGCGCGGCCGACCGCAACATCGATTCGCTTGATGCCGAATTGGCTGACGGCAACAGCAGCGGCAACACACGCGATCCAGCGATGATGAGCGCGCTTCAGCAGCAGATCATGGTTGATCCCGCGCTCGCCAGCCAGGCCAATTACGATGCGATCCGCCCCCCGGCACAACCCTATTCTGCCCCCGCTGCCCCTGAAATGATGGCAGTGGGGCGCGGCACGACCGGCACCAGCACAAGTGAGACGTTGAAATCGGCCCCTGCGCCGGTGCGCGGCCAAGGCTGCCCGAAATGCAGCGCCGCGCGCGAATCGCTTACCCTGGGTGGCCTGGCTGAACGCCAATCCCCGCAAGGCACCAGTGCCTGTGCTGCCAATATCAATTATTCCACTGGTTGGGCGAATCGCTTGCCCGGTGATGTGCCGCTCTACCCCGATGCGCGCGTGCGCGAGGCGGCGGGCGCCGACAGCCAGACCTGCGCGCTACGCGTCGTCAGCTTCGCCAGCACGGCGCCACTGCAAACAGTGCTGGATTGGTATTATACGCGGCTCAGCAAGGTAGGATATTCCGCCGAGCACCAGGCCGATGGCGACGATCATGTCCTTGCGGGCACCAAAGGTGAGGCTGCTTTCGCCGTATTTGCCAGCGTGCGCACCGATGGCGGCACCGACGTCGATCTTGTCGTCAATCGCGGCAACTAGTCACGCATTTTTACCGCTGGGTTCTCATTCGCGGCCATTCGCGCTACGGCGCTGCATGTTTTCACTTCCACTCGTGATGATCGGCGGGGCGCTTGGAGCCGGCGCCCGCTATTTGGTTGGCCGCTGGCTGCTGGCGATGTTGGGCCCCGGCTATCCCTGGGGCACGCTTGCGGTAAACCTGTTCGGCGGACTGGCGATGGGCCTATTGGTCGGCGCAATGGCGCGGCTATCGGCTGGGGAAGGGGTGCGCCTGTTCCTGGCGGTCGGCGTGCTTGGGGGCTTCACGACGTTTTCGGCCTTCTCGCTTGAAGTCGTGGCGATGATCGAACGCGGTGCAGCCGTTGCGGCGCTTGGCTATGCGCTGGTGTCGGTGAGCGGCGCGGTTGTCGCGCTGTTCGCTGGACTGGCCGTAGCGCGGGTGATGGCATGAGCGACAAGAGCAAAAGCGCGGCCACGGCCGCTGACGTCCGCCAGTTTACCGTTGGTAGCGATGACGATGGCATCCGGCTTGATCGCTGGTTCAAGCGGCATTTGGAGGGGACGAGCTTCACCACCGTCGCCAAATGGGCGCGCACTGGCCAATTGCGCATCGACGGCGCGCGGGCGACGCCGGGCGACCGGCTGGTCGCGGGGCAAGTGCTACGCGTGCCGCCCGCCGAGCCCGTCCATGTTGATGCGCCTAAGCCAAAGCTGCGTGATCGCACGCCACTGACGCCGGATGAGGAATCCTTCATCCAGGAACTCGTCATCCACAAGGATGCGCAGGCAATCGTCATCAACAAGCCGCCCGGCCTCGCCACGCAGGGGGGCACCAAGACCACCGAGCATGTCGATGGCTTGCTCGACGGGCTTTGCTTCGAAAGCGAAGGTCGGCCCAAGCTTGTCCACCGGCTCGACAAGGATACCAGCGGCGCATTGCTGGTTGCGCGTAACGCCCGCGCGGCCGGGCATTTCGCCAAGGCCTTTTCCAGCCGCACCGCGCGGAAAGTCTATTGGGCGCTGATCGTTGGCGTGCCGGATATCTTTGACGGGATGATCGAGCTGCCGATCGGCAAGCAACCCGGATCGGGCGGCGAAAAAATGCATGTCGATGAGGAAAATGGCAGCCCGTCGCGCACCCGGTATCGCGTGATTGAGCGCGCCGGCAATCGCGCCGCCTGGGTCGAGCTCCAGCCCTTGACCGGGCGCACCCACCAGCTGCGCGTGCATATGAACGCGATCGGCCACCCGATTGTTGGCGACGGCAAATATGGCGGCGCGGCTTCGTTCTTGACCGGTGGCGTCAGCCGCAAGATGCACCTGCATGCCCGCCGCATCCGGATCGATCATCCCGATGGCGGGCAGATTGACGTGCGGGCCGACCTGCCCCCGCATTTTGCCGAAAGCCTGAAATTGCTCGGTTTTGACGAAAAACTGGGCGATGCGATGGTGCTCGACGAGGTCAAGTTCAGCGAAACGCCTGAGGGGAAGCGCCGCGCCGCCGCCGCCATCGCCAAATCGCGCCGGCAGGAACGCAAAGGCGAACGTCGGGGACGACAACGGCAATAAGACCGCGCCGATGCACCCCAATAAGGCATTCCGACAGGGCGACGACGCGGCGTTAATCGCCTGGGCAAGCCGCATCGGCTTTGCCCATTTGTTGATCGCGACGGTCGATGGGCTAATGGTCGCACATGCCCCGATCGTGCAGACCGGGCCGACCGCGCTGTCCTTCCATGTCGCGCGTGCCAATCGGGTTCATCCCCATCTGGATGGGGCGCGGATGATCGCCAGCGTCGCCGGGGCGGAAGGCTATGTGTCGCCCAACTGGTATGCTGATGGCGCCAACCAGGTACCGACCTGGAATTATGTTGCGGTCGAGCTTGAAGGCACGGTGCATGCACTTGATGAAGATGGGCTGGTCGCCCAGCTCGATGCGCTCGCGGCCGCGCATGAGCCGCGCGTCTTGCCCGACAATCCATGGACTCGCGACAAGATGGACGAAACGCGCTTCCGCGCGATGCTGCGTGCCATCGCTGGCTTCGACCTCAGGGTTGAACAGGTGCGCGGGACGACCAAGCTCAGCCAGAACAAACCGGCGGGCGACCGCGCTCGAGTCATCGCCGGGCTGGAGCAGAGCGGCCATGCAGCGTTAGCGGATGCCATGCGCCGCGTTGGCGAGTGACACCCGAGGATCAGTCCTTCTCGTCCTCGCGCGGCAGTTCGGGCTGATCATCAACCGCTGATGCGCGGGGGGCGGCCGGCACGCTGCATCGTTTGTATAGGCCAAGGCCCTTCAAATAGCCGCGCCGCACCGATCCGGCATAGACAGCGGCTTCCGCACGGCGCTGCGCCTTGTCTGCGCCGGTCAACACGCGCACCAGGCCCAGGCCGGGGATGAAGGTGTTGACCACACCCCGTGCGGCGGCGGCGGCGATCACGGATGCCTCCCCCTTTTTCTTGGCTGGCGTGTCGACATCGGGGCCAAGCGCTTCGGTCAATTTTTGGACCTCGCCGGCAATCGCACTGCAGGTTTTGGTATTTGCCGATGAATAGGGTGCAGAGGCCGCCAGCTGCAGGATTTCGGGGATCTTGTCCTGCTTGATCTTGGTGTCGCGCAACGGCTGTTCGGCGGCGCGCCGAATGGAAGTGTCGTTTTCCTGCGCCACAGACGGGACGGAAATACAGGCCAGGGCCAACAACGGCGCCGCAAGGGAATTCATTTTCAAGCGCATCGATAGTCTCCGATCCAGCATCCCCGCCGACATTGCCCCTAGAGGCTTGTTGACGCCTTGTCGAAGCTGGCAGCGTGATCTGATGGCCAATGATACCGCATTGCGACGTCGCAGCGCGCATACCGGGCACCAAAGGTCTGCATGATCCCCGCATCATGCTGGAAACCAAGCTTCTCGTAGAGGTGGATCGCTGGCGCACATGCCTTGTTGGTCAGCAGATAAAGCGTTTCGGCACCCATCATTCGGGCGCGGTCAATGACGGTCGCCAGCAGGAATTCGCCCACCTTGCGCCCGCGCGCGCTTTGACGGACCCCCATCTTGGTCAGCTCGAACTGGCGCGCACCGGTCTTCTGCAAGGCACAAGCCCCGACGATACCCAGCCCGGCTGCTTCAACGAACAATATCGTCCCGCCGGGATCGACGATCCGTGCGCGCGGATTGAGCAGGACGTCGCGATCGGTGTCTTCCATGCGGAACATGGCGGTGATCCATTCGGCGTTGATGTCATGAAAATCGCCGGCAAGCGCGTCGCTAAACGGACGGATCACCAGCCCATTGCCGCGTTTATCGAGGGGCGTGGCCGACAGCGCGGCTTCGATCTGGTTTAGTTGGTCGGGCAGCGGCCCGGATACTCCGGCGCACAGATTAATCACCGCTGATTCGACGCGGGGCCAAACATCGCGCTTCGATCGGGCGATCATGGCGATTCCGTTTGGGGTAAGCGCGACCGTTTTCTGGCGTTGATCGCGGCCGATCCGTTCAATGCTGACCAGATCGAGTGCCGCAAGGCGGGTCAGCAACCGCGTGATCGCCGGCTGGCTCAGCTGCATTGCTTCAACCAATTGGCCAATTGTCATCGGTCCCGCCTGATCCAGCGCGGCAAGCACGGGATATTGACTCGGTTGGATCGGCAAGCCCGCTTCGGCAATGATGCGGCTGACATCGCCTTGCAGCCGTTCGGCGAGCCGCTTCAGTCGGCTGCCCAGAAACAACATGCTGTGATCCGCCAAAATGTCCATCATCACCCTCCGACTACATAGTCAGTTATATAACAAGCTATATATCTGGGCAAGGCTGAGGCCCGCTTGGTCAATCCGGCGGATCGACCGGGGGAACCACCTTCAGCGACAGAGTTTTGTGGCTAGGCGGTTTTCATCGCATCAAGCAGCCGCTTGACCTCCTGCGATCGGCCACGCGGGACGATCAGCAGATCATTGCCGCTCGCCACCACGATCAGGTCGGTCATGCCAATCATCGCGATTCGGATTGAATCGCTGCGTACCAGACAATTACTGCTCTCGAGCAACACGACATCGCCCTGCACGCTGTTGCCCTGCTCATCGGCAGGACTGAGCAGATGCAGCGCGTCCCAGCTGCCGACATCGCTCCACCCCATGCTCACGGGAACGACGGCGACCCGATCAGCCTTTTCCATCACCGCATAATCGATCGATTGGGCTGGTGACGCGGCAAAGGCGTTGGCATCTGGCGCAATCCGGCGCCCGTCATGCTTGGCCAGCGCCATGGCGCGGGTTGTCGCTTCCAGCATCGTCGGCGCATGCGTGGCGAGCGCTGCCAGAAAGGCATCAGCGCGAAACAGGAAAATACCGCCATTCCAATAATGGTCACCCGCGGCGAGCATCGATTCTGCCCGATCAAGCGGCGGCTTTTCGACAAAATGGAGCACCTTGTGGACGCCCGGAGTCATCTCCTCGCCGGTTTGGATCCAGCCATAGCTGGTTTCGGGCGAGTGGGGATCAATCCCAAAGGTGATCAGCCATCCCTGCTCGACCAGCGGCAATGCGCGTTCGACCGCTGCGTGAAAGGCAGCGCCATCTTCAATGGCATGATCGGACGGCATCACCAGCAAGGCTTGATCGCCGCCACCTGCAGCAATCGCGGCGAGCGCAATTGCGGGGGCGCTGTTGCGGCCAAATGGCTCAAGGATCAACGCCTGCAACGGCAGATCGATCGCCGCCATCTGCGCTTCGACTTCGCTGGCATGTTGTGCATTGGCAACAATGATCGGCGCGGTGAAGCGAACATCGCCAGCGGTGCGCTTTGCGGTGAGCTGCAGCATCGTCTCTTCGGCGGTGAGCGCCAGCAGTTGCTTCGGCCGTTCGGGGCGCGACATCGGCCATAACCGGGTGCCCGTCCCCCCCGACAGGATAACAGGAACGATAGATTGGTCGTGAGACATCAATTTCTCCTCAACAGCCAGCGATAGGCCTGGCCGTGCGATAGGGAAACCGTCCAGTCCGCCAGATGTCGCATCGCAGCAGCGGTTTTTTTGAAAATTTATGCCATCACCCGCGCAGCTATGTCGGAATTGTTTACACTTGGTCAGCTAGAAGGCCGGGGCCATGATCAGATTATTCAAGCATTATGTCCCCAACGCGGTGTTGTTGCTCGCGATTCTGGACATCATCCTGCTGCTCGTATCGGGGGAGCTGGGCTGGGTGTTCCGGATGGGGCAGCTCGACAAGCAGGTGCTGCCGATCATCACGCGGCTGCCCCAGCTGCTCTGCTTTGCCGTTACCCTTGAAATCGCGATGATCGCGGTTGGTGTCTATGGTGCGGGCGCGCTGCAATCGCTGCGTTATGCAACCGCGCGGCTGATCGTGGCGGTGTCGCTGGGCATCATCGTGCAAAGTGCGATCTATTATCTGGTGCCCGCGCTCGATTTCTGGCGCTCAAATCTGCTCTACGGGATGGGCCTGGCGGTCGTCGCACTGATTTTGTTGCGGATCTTGCTGGGCAAGACCCTGGGTAGCCAAGCATTCAAGCGTCGCATCGTCGTGCTTGGCGCGGGGTTGCGCGCGCAGCGGCTGAAAACGCTAGCGCAGGCGCCGGGCGCGGCCTTTGTCGTCGTCGGCTATGTCTCGATGAGCGAGGCTAATCGCGTCATCCCAGAGGCGATTGCGCGCGACGCGATTTATAATCTGGCTGACCATGTCGTGCTGCTCAACGCCAGCGAAGTGGTGCTCGCGCTGGAGGAACGGCGCAACGCCTTGCCCCTCAAAGATCTGTTGCGGATCAAGACGACCGGCGTGCACGTCAACGAGATTTCCACTTTTCTTGAACGCGAAACCGGCCGGGTTGACCTGGACAGCGTCAATCCCAGTTGGCTGATTTTTTCCGACGGCTTTTCATCGGGTCGCATGCTTTCAGGTGCCTTCAAGCGCTTGTTTGATATCGCCGCCAGCCTGATCCTCATCGTGGTAACGGCGCCGCTTGTCCTGGTCACCGCGCTTGCGATCAAATTTGAAAGCAAGGGACCGATCCTGTACCGGCAGCGCCGCGTTGGCCTGTACAATGTCGGCTTCGATATCGTGAAGCTGCGCTCGATGCGCCAGGATGCTGAGGTCAATGGCAAGGCGGTGTGGGCTGAAAAGGACGATCCGCGCATCACCCGCATCGGCCGGATCATCCGCAAAACGCGCATCGACGAGATCCCCCAGGCCTGGAGCGTGCTCAAGGGTGAAATGAGCTTTGTCGGCCTGCGTCCGGAACGCCCGCAATTTGTCGATGATCTCGAACAGCAGCTGCCTTATTATGCTGAGCGCCACATGGTGAAGCCGGGCATCACGGGCTGGGCACAGATCAATTACCCTTATGGCGCGTCGATCGAGGATAGCCGGCAGAAGCTGGAATATGATCTCTATTACGCGAAAAACTATTCGCCGTTCCTTGATCTGCTGATCCTGTTGCAGACGATCCGCGTCGTGCTGTGGCCTGAAGGCGCGCGGTGACGCGGTGACCGCGACATTGATCCTCTGGGCGCATGCCCTGATCGCGCTGTTGTTCGGCGCGCTGGCGGTATCTCAGCTTAATCGCGCCGGTACCGGACTGCCGCGCTTGGCGTTTCTGGTTGCGCTATCCGCGACGGCGCTGTGGGCGCTGGCAATCGCCGGTATCGGTGTCGGCGATTTGATGAGCTGGATTGCCGAAGCCGCCCGCAACATCAGCTGGCTGGTATTCATGGCCGCGCTGGTGCGGCGGGATCGCAGCGCCCGGATGGGCGCTGAAATTCGCCTGATTTATGGTGTCGTGCTTGTCGTGGTGGTCGCCGCGGGCGGCCTGTCGGCACTGGCCGCTGTCGTGGTCGGCCGGGCCGATCTGGCCGGCATCGCCGAGGTCGCGGTGATCATGCGGATGCTGGTCGCCGTTGCCGCCTTGGTGCTGGTCGATCATCTGTACCACGCGGTCGCCCCGGCGGCGCGTGGCGGTATCCGACTGGCAGCGCTGGCGCTGGCTGGCATGTGGCTGCTCGATCTTTCCCTATATACACTGGCCTTTCTTGGCATTGGCGATGCGTCGGTGCTGATCCTGGCGCGCGGCATCGCAATGGGGGCGATTGCGCCGCTGTTTGCGCTCGCAGTGCATCGCAATGGCGATTGGACGCTGCAATTGTCCCGCGCGGTTGCCTATCGGTCGCTCTCAGCAGCAGCGATCGGGCTTTACATTCTGGCGATGGTCTTGGGGACCGGTGCATTGGGCGCAATCCCTGCACCCTATGGCCGGATCGCGCAGACCGCGCTGGTGCTTGGCTCCACTACCGCGATCGTCACCATCCTGTCTTCGCCCTGGTTGCGCGCCTGGATCAAGGTGAAGCTTGCCAAGCATTTTTTCAGCCACCGCTATGATTATCGCGCCGAATGGCTGCGCTTTACCGATACATTGGGCAAGCCCGGTGACGGCGCGGCCACGCTGGAGGCCCGTATCGTCAAAGCAGTCGCCGATTTGACCGATTCACCCGGCGGCATGCTGTTGGTGCCCGATGGTTCGGGTCTGGGGCAGGGGGCAATGTGGAACTGGGACCCAACCGGCCTGCCAACCCAAATCGGTGAAAACAGCCTTGCCCGCTATCTCGAATCTTCAGGGCGGATCATCGCGCTTGATGACGGGCGCGCGGACAGTGCCGATTCAGCCGAAATGACTTGCGTGCCAATCTGGATGCTCGATCGCGGCGATGCCTGGGTCCTCGTCCCGCTGGTGCATTTCGGAAAGCTCACTGGGGCCATCCTGCTGGCCCGTCCGCAGATTGATCGCCGCCCCGATTGGGAAGATCTCGATCTGCTGCGTATCGCGGGGCGGCAGGTTGCCAGCTACCTCGCCGAAGCCCGCGCGCAGGAGGCCTTGTCTGAATCGCAGCGCTTCGATGAATTCAACCGCCGCTTTGCGTTCATCATGCACGATATCAAAAATCTGGTGAGCCAGCTCAGCCTGGTCGCCCGCAATGCCGAACGCCACGCCGAGAACCCCGATTTCCGCGCCGACATGATCGCGACGCTCAAGGATTCCGCCGCGCGGATGAACGATCTGCTGGCGCGCCTTTCGCAGCATCACAGCGCCCGACCAGAGGCACTCGCGGCGGTTGAGATCGTGCCGCTGGTCGAACGCGTCGCCGCGCTCAGGCGCGCGCAGCACCCGATTGCCACAGGGGGGCTGCGCGATGCGCTGATCCTCGCTGATCCCGTGCGGGTCGAACAATTGCTTGGCCATTTGCTGCAAAATGCAATTGAAGCGAGCCCGTTGGGTGATCCGATCACGATCATGGTGGCGCGGGCTGGCGAGGAGATTGCGATCGATATTGTCGATCATGGATCGGGCATGAGCCCCGCCTTTATCCGCGACAAATTGTTCAAACCCTTTGTCTCTTCCAAGCCAGGCGGCTTTGGGCTCGGCGCGTTTGAGGCGCAGCAATTGGCCGAAGCGATGGGCGGCCGCGTCGAAGTCTTCAGCCGCGAAGGGGAGGGGACGCGCTTTCGCGTATCCTTGCCGATGGCGGGGGCAGATGCCGATCATGTGGCGCGTGCCGCATGACCGCAATCCGGAAATTGCTGATCGTTGAGGATGATCTGGGCCTGCAGCGTCAATTGCGCTGGGCCTATGATGGCTATCAGGTGTTCGTCGCCAGCAACCGCGCCGAGGCGATCGATCTGTTGCGCGCTGAGGTGCCCGATGTCGTGACGCTGGATCTGGGCCTGCCGCCTGATCCGGACGGCGTGACCGAGGGCTTCGCCACGCTTGATGCGATCCTGGCGCTGAAGCCAGATACCAAGGTGGTCGTCGCCTCTGGCCACGGCGCGCGCGAAAGCGCGCTCAGGGCGATCGAACACGGGGCCTGGGATTTTTATCAAAAGCCCATCGACATCGATCAGCTCGGCCTGATCGTCTCGCGGGCTTTTCACGTGCATGCTCTTGAAGCCGAAAACCGGCGACTGGCTGATACTTCGGCAGGCGCCGCAGCGTTCGGGGGGATGATCACCGCTGCCCCAGAAATGTTGAAGGTTACCCGCACGATTGAACGCGTTGCGCCTGCCGATGTCTCGGTGATGCTGCTCGGCGCTAGCGGTACCGGCAAGGAATTGCTCGCGCGCGGCCTGCACGAAGCGAGCCGGCGGCGCGGCGGTGCCTTTGTGGCGATCAACTGCGCGGCGATTCCGGAGACGTTGCTCGAATCCGAGCTGTTCGGCCATGAAAAGGGGGCGTTCACCGGTGCTGTAAAAACCACCGAGGGCAAGATTGAGCAAGCCCAAGGCGGCACGCTGTTCCTTGACGAGGTCGGCGACATCCCGCTGGCGTTGCAAGTGAAGTTGCTGCGGTTTTTGCAGGAACGCGTGATCGAGCGGATTGGCGGGCGCAAGCCAATTGCCGTCGATACGCGAATCGTCTGCGCAACCCACCAGGATGTCGATGCGATGATCGCTGATGGCCGGTTTCGTGATGACCTTTACTACCGGCTTGCCGAAATTGTCGTGCGGATCCCCTCGCTCGCTGAGCGGACCGGCGATGCCGGCTTGCTGGCGCGGCACTTCCTGAAGAAATATGCCAAGGCGATGCATTCGAGCGTGACCAGCCTGGCGCCTGATGCGCGCGCGGCAATCGACGCCTGGGGCTGGCCGGGGAATGTTCGCGAGCTTGAAAACCGCATGAAGCGGGCGGTGATCATGGCAGAGGGCAAGGCAATCACCGCCGCTGATCTTGATCTGGAAACGGGTGCGTTGCCCGAGCCGCTGAACCTAAAGGCCGTGCGCGAAACCGCGGATCGCAACGCGATCCGCCATGCCTTGTCGCGCGCCGAAGGGAATATCTCCAACACAGCCAAGCTGCTCGGCATCAGCCGGCCGACGCTGTATGATTTGCTGAAATCCTATGATCTTCAAGCTTAAGTCGGTCGGCCTGGCGCTGGCGGGGCTTGCCCTGGGCGCGGTCGGGCTGGTTGCCGTCGCGCGGCAATCAACCGCGCATGCCGATCCCGCCACTGCGCGGCAGTCACTTGCGCTCAGCCTTACCTTGTTCAACCAGGGCAATGCCACCGCCGCGCGCAGCCATGCGCTGAAAGCGGTCAGTCAGGATCCGAGCTGGGGCCTTGCCCATGCCGTGCTCGCCCGCACCTATCTGGCGCTTGGCGAAGGACAGGCGGCAGAGGGCGAATTGCGCCGCGCCCGTGATTCAGGTTTTGACATGGGGCGGGCGCATCAGCTTTCCGCAGAGGCGTGGCTGCTTCAGGGCGATACCAAGCGGGCGCTTGCCGAAGCAGAGAAGACGGATCCGCGCTACCGGCTTTATGGCCTGCGGATCGCCGCGCGGGCGCTCGCCGCGCAGGGCAAGCTGCCGCAAGCGCAGCGCGTGCTCGCTAAGGTGCTGCGCGCGACCAACGGGAATGACGGGCTGGCCTGGACCGATCTTGGCCGCGTCCGCCAGCAATCAAGCGATATCGGTGGGGCGATCACGGCGGCTGACCGCGCGCTCGCCATTGATCGCGGCAATGTTGATGCGCTGGTGCTGCGCGGTGAACTGGTGCGCAGTCAATTTGGCTTGATTGCGGCGCTCCCCTGGTTCGAAACCGCGTTGAAGGTTGATCCTTGGCGGCATGATGCGCTGATCCAATATGCCGCCACCTTGGGCGATGCCGGGCGCTATTCAGCGATGCTGGAGATGACCCGGCGGGCGCTCGCGGCGCGGCCCGGCAGTCCGCAGGCACTGTATCTGCAAGCGGTGATGGCCGCACGGGCGGACAATGATGATCTGGCGCGCAGCCTGCTTCAGCGCACCAATGGCGCGCTTGCTGGTCAGCCCGGCGCTTTGTTGCTTGGCGGGCTGCTTGATTACCGCGCGGGTGCCTATCAGCAGGCGATTGATCAGTGGCGCTGGTTGCTCAGCGTGCAGCCGATGAATCTCGAAGCCCGTCGGCTGCTGGGGGCAGCGTTGCTCAAATCGGGCGATTCGCGCGGCGCGCTGGATATTGTTCGGGCGATTGCGGTGCGCGGCGATGCTGACAGCTATGTGCTCGGCTTGGCCGGACAGGCTTTTGAACAGAGTAATGAACGCGATTGGGCAGCCCGATTGCTCGATCGTGCTGCCATCCCTGCGCGCGATGATGCCAAGCCGTTCGGCAGCGACACACCAATCGCCGATGCCGCAGGTGCGCTGGATCGCCGCCCCGATGATCCGATCGCCGCGGTCACCTATATTCGCGGGCTGATCGATGACGGCCAGGCCGCCAGCGCGCTGGCCGAGGCACAGCGACTGGCCCGGTTGTTTCCTGGCGCGCCGCAGGGGCATTTGCTTGTCGGCGATACGTTGATGATGATGAAGCGGTTCGATGCGGCGGCCAGCGCCTATGCCCGTGCCGCCAATCTACGGTTCGACGAAGCAACGATGCTCCGCTCGGTCGAGGCGCTTGATCGTGCCGGTGATCGGGAAAAGGCAGCGACGGTGCTGGCACTGTTCCTCTCGCAAAATCCGCAAAATATTGTGGCCCGTCGGCTGACCGGTCATTGGCAAATCGCCAGCGGCGAATGGGATGCTGCCATCACAACGCTGGAGGGATTGCGCGCCCAGCTTGGCAATCGCGATGCCGCGTTGCTCGCCGAACTTGGCCTGGCCTATGCCGGTGCTGATGATGTCGACAGCGCGCGGCTTTATGCTGCGGCGGGCTATCGGCTGGCCCCGCTCAACCCGGCCACTACTGATGCATTTGGCTGGGCGTTGTTCCAGGCGGGCGAAGACAAGGCGGCGCTTGAACTGATGCGCAAGGCCGTGTCGATTGCGCCGCGCCATGCCGGTTTGCGCTGGCACATCGCCCAAGTGGAGGCGGAACTGGGCGACAAACTGGCCGCTCGCGCCGATATCGCCCGCGCGCTCGCCGATCCGCGCTTTCCCAATCGTGCAGAAGCGCGTGCGTTACTCGCCACTTTGGGGGCGTGACCGACGCGGTTGCTACCCCAGTGCTTCGAGCTGCTCTGCTAACTCCAGCCAGCGTAGTTCCGCCGCTTCCTTCTCCGCACGCTCGCGTTCAATGGCCTTGCTGAGCGCTTCGAACCGCGCAAAATCGCGCGTGTAGAGATTGGGATCGGCGAGTAGCGCTTCGTTGCGCTTGATCGTCTGGTCGATTTCCTCGATCCGCTTGGGCAGCAGATCATAATCGCGCTGATCCTTATAACTCAGCTTGGCACGGGGCGCGGGCGGCGGCGGTGGCGTGGACGGGCTGGACTTGCTGGTGGCCGGCCGCTTGGGCTGTTCGCGTTGACTGCGCTGGCGCTCCCACTCCTCATAGCCACCAGCCACGACATCGACATGGCCGCTGCCATCGAGCCCCAGCGTGATCGTCACGGTCCGGTCAAGGAAATCGCGATCATGGCTGACGATCAGCACAGTGCCATCATAATCGCCGATCACTTCCTGGAGGAGGTCAAGCGTTTCGAGATCAAGATCATTGGTCGGCTCGTCGAGCACCAGCAGATTGGAGGGGCGGGCAAATTCGCGCGCCAGCAAAAGCCGCGATCGTTCGCCACCCGACAAGGTCGCGATCCGCGCCTCGGTCATGTTCGGATCGAACAGGAATTCCTTCAAATAGCCGGCAATGTGCTTCTTGACGCCCTGCACTTCGATCCATTCGCCACCGTCGCACAGCACGTCGCGCACCGTTTTTTCCGGCGACATCAGGCTGCGTTGCTGATCGATGATCACCCCGTCCAACGTCTTGGCCAGGCGGATATGGCCGATATCGGGCGCGATTTCGCCGGTCAGCAGCTTGAGCAGCGTGGTCTTGCCCGCGCCATTCTTGCCGACAATGCCGATCCGGTCGCCGCGCGTAACGCGCAGCGTCAAATTGTCGATGATCGTGCGGTCGCCATATTTCTTGGTCACGCCCTTGGCGTCGATCACCGTTTTGGTGCGGACATCGTCATTGCCGATCGAGAGGTTGGCGGCCCCTTGCGGCCCCAGCATCGCCGCCCGCGTCGCGCGCATTTCCTTTAGCTTGGCCAGCCGCCCCTGGTTGCGCCGCCGCCGCCCGGTCACGCCGCGCAACAGCCAATGTTCCTCAAGCTTCAGCTTGGCATCAAGCCGTTCGGCATTGCGCGCTTCCTCGGCATAGACCTGTTCAGTCCATGCTTCGAACCCGCCAAAGCCAACTTCCGCCCGGCGGATGGCACCACGGTCGAGCCACAGCGTCTGTTTGGTCAGCCGCGTCAGGAAGGTGCGATCATGGCTGATGACGACAAAGGCGCCGCGAAACCGCGCCAGCCAGTTTTCGAGCCATTCGATCGCGGCAATGTCGAGATGATTGGTCGGTTCGTCGAGCAGCAGCACATCGGGGTCCTGCGCCAGCGCACGGACGATCGCGGCGCGGCGGCGCTCTCCGCCAGAGGCGCTCGCGGCTTCGCGGCTCAGGTCAATGCCGAGCTGATCGGCGATTGCCTCTGCCTCATGCTTTTCCGGGGCGTCGTTGCCGGCCAGCACGAAATCTTCCAGCGTGGCAAAGCCAGTCACTTGCGGGTCCTGTTCCAGCAGGATGACGCGCGTGCCCGGCACGATGGTGCGCCGCCCTTCGTCGGCCTCAATCCGCCCGCCGATCAGCTTGAGCAGCGTGGTCTTGCCCGCCCCATTGCGGCCGATCAGCGCCAGCCGGTCGCGCGTGCCGATATGGATGTCGAGGTCGCGGAACAACCAGCCGGACCCCTGAACGAGCCCGAGATTTTCATATGCAAGGATTGGTGCGGCCATGCAGGAGCCGTTAGGGGGCTTGTTGCGCTGCGGCAAGTTTCTGTTGGCTGACAAGCGCATTCACGGGCTGTTCAAGCCGCGATGGCTATGCCAATCCCCATGAACATGAAGTTTCCCCTCGTCTTGGCGGCCTGTGCAGTGCTCACGTCGTGCAGCCATGCCCATGCCCAGCGTCGCGGCGATCAGGTCGAAGTGCTGGTGCAGATGCGCACGGGCCGGCTGCTACCCTTGCCTGAAATTGAACGGCGTGTGCTGCCGACGATGCGCGGTGCGCAGTACATCGGCGTTGATTTCGATTCGCTCAGCGGGATTTACACCTTGAAGTTCCTGCGCAATGGCGATGTCATCTGGGTCGATGTCGATGGTCGTTCCGGGCAGGTTATCGGCAGGACTGGCAATTGACTCGCGTCGCGGACGCGACCGAGCAGGGGGAAGACAAGATGCGCGTTTTGATCGTCGAGGACGAACCAAGCCTGGGCCAGCAGCTGAAAAACACGCTGGAAGGCGCTGGCTATGCGATCGATCTCGCCACGGATGGCGAAGAAGGTCTCTTCCTGGGCCAGACCGAAAACTATGATGCGGTTGTGCTCGATCTCGGCCTGCCGGAGATTGACGGGCTCACCGTACTTGATCGCTGGCGCCGGGATGGCAAGGTGATGCCCGTACTGGTGCTGACTGCGCGCGATAGCTGGTCTGACAAGGTCGCCGGGCTTGATGCCGGCGCGGATGATTATGTCGCCAAACCCTTTCAGTCCGAAGAACTCATCGCCCGGCTGCGGGCGTTGATTCGGCGCGCGTCGGGCAATGCCTCGTCCGAACTCACAGCGGGCGATATCCGGCTCGATACCCGCTCCGGCAAGGTCACCAAGGCCGGCGATCCGGTGAAGATGACCGCGCAGGAATATAAATTGCTGAGCTATCTGCTCCATCACAAGGGCAAGGTCGTCAGCCGTACCGAGCTGATCGAACATATCTATGATCAGGATTTTGATCGCGATTCGAATACGATTGAGGTGTTCGTTACGCGCATCAGAAAAAAGCTGGGGCAGGACGTTATCACCACGATCCGCGGCCTCGGCTATAGCCTGGAAGATCCCGATGCTTAGCCCCTCGGCCCGGTCTCCGGCCTGGGTGGCGATCGCATCGCGATTCTAGCCGCATGGCCGATGCCCCTGCGCCCAGCGAAACCCCGGCGCGCCTGCCGCCGGTGACCGTGCCGCTATCGATGCCACCCCGCACCGAAACACAGACGTCAGGCTCGCTCAGCCGCCGAATGATCATCATCGCGGCGGTGTGGATCACGGTATTACTGACCGGTGGAGCCTTTGCGCTTGATCGTGTTCTCACCAATGCGGTGACCCGCAGCTTTGATGATCAGCTGGAATATGTGCTGACCGCGCTGATTGCCTCGGCCGAAATCGGGCCCGACAAAGAGGTGATCTTCAACCGCGAACCCGCCGATCAGCGTTTTCTGGAAGCCTATTCAGGCCTGTATTGGCAGGTCAGCGGCAAGAATAGCGAGGATTTCGTGTCGCGATCGCTATGGGATCGGCGGCTGAAATATGGCGATAATCACAGCGATCTGCGCATCCATATCTATGACAGCAACCAGTTCCCCGACGAAAAATTGCGGGTGGTGGAGCGCGATGCCCGGCTGCCGGGTGCGCCGGTGCGCTGGCGTTTCCAGGTCGCGGCCAGCCGTGTTGCGCTCAACCAGCAGATTGCGACGCTCCGTCAGACCTTGCTGATCAGCTTCGCGCTGCTTGCGGTCGGGCTGATCGGGATGGCGGGCCTGCAAGTCTATTACGGCCTGTCCCCTTTGCGCAAATTGCGCGAAGAAATCGCCCGGATGCGGGCCGGCGAATCGCGGCAGATTGATCGATCAATGCCGATCGAGGTCGCGCCGATGGTTGAGGAGCTGAACGGCCTTATTGAACATAATGAGCGCCAGGCCGAAGAAGCGCGGCGGCATGCGGGCAACCTTGCCCATGCGCTGAAGACGCCGCTGACGGTGATCATGAACGCCGCGACCGCCAATGCACAGGACCTCGGCCCCACCGTGATCCGCGAGGCGACGACGATGCGTCGGCAGGTCGATCACCACCTCGCCCGCGCGCGTGCGGTTGGCCGGCGTGGCAACGCGCATAGCCGGGCGGATGTGTGGCCAAGCCTGGAATCGGTCGAACGCGCGGTGGGCAGACTCTACAGCCATGTCCGCTTCGATCTCGATGGACCCAAGGATCTGAAGGCGCATGTTGAGCGCCAGGACCTTGATGAAATGCTCGGCAATCTCATCGAAAATGCGGCGAAATATGGCGGCGGCAGTGTCTTTGTCACGGTCAAGGCGCAGGCGGGCTTTGTCGAATTTCTGGTCGAGGATGATGGCCTTGGCATCCCAGAAAGCGAACGCCAGCGTCTGTTCGATCGTGGTGCGCGGCTCGACACGGGCAAACCGGGCACTGGTCTTGGTCTTGCTATCGTGCGCGATGTTGCCGAGATTTATGAGGGCACAGTCAGTCTGGAAGAGAGCGAGGATCTCGGCGGATTGCTGGTGCGGCTCCGCTTACCAGCGGCGAACTGATCCTCGCCAGCGTTCGGTACCGCCCCTGCATCTGGCATCGCGCTTGCTCCGTATCTCTATCCGTAACCTCTAAACCATAGCGACGAATAAGGGTGAGCGTTGATTACGGATGTTAAGTTCTCGATGGATGATCATGTTCCGCCGTCAGGCTTGCTGAGCCGCCGACAGATGCTGGCCGGTGGTGCGGCATTGGCGGTCGCTCCGGTAGCGGCGCAGGCGGCGCCACCAAAAGGTTGGCGCTCGGTCGGCTTTCCGTTTCTCCGTGCCAACAGCTTTGACGAGATTGGCAGCGGAGTCATTCAAGTGGATGGCAAGCGCGCTTCGTCGATCCTCTATCGCCGAATATCAATCGACCTTGGTCAAACGCCGCGTCTGGGCTGGCGCTGGCGCGTGGATAACGGGCCGCCAGCCACAGATCTGGCGGTGCGCGGCAAGGATGATCGTGCGCTGGCGGTGATCATTGGCTTTCCGTTCGACCCAGCCACAGCGAGCGCGATCGAACGGAGCCAGCACCGGGCGATGCGGTTCCTGCTCGGGCACGATGCACCGGGGCGGAGCCTGCATTATGTGTGGGGCAGCGGCCTGACCCGCGGCACTGTTATTCGTCCGCAGAAAACCGATGCGCACCGCTTTGTCGTGCTGCGCTCTGCTGGCGAACCCGCAGGCATTTGGCATACCGAAAGCGTTGACGTCGCCGCTGATTATCGGCGCATTTTTGGTGAGCCGCCGCCGCAGGCGGTGCAGTTGGCGATTTCCAGCGATGGTGATGACACGCATTCGACCGTCCATGCCGCGATCGGTGGCTTCGCTTGGAGTTGAGCAAAGCTTGCCCGGTAATATCATTTCTCGAAACCTAACGATTGGTGTATATTTATTTCTCCAAGTCCGGTTTTTTGGGGAGCGATGACGATGCCAGGCAGCGACCAGCGATCCTATTTGAAAAAGCGCATCGAGAAGGAAGGGGCGATGGCGGCCGGCGCCGCCTGTATTGAAGCGGCGCTCGTCCATGATGCGCTTCAGCAGCATTATGCTGATGTCTGTGCTGCCTGCGACCATGGCCGGACCGACGCTTGTGTCGACTGCGAGCGCCAGGCGCTGTGCGCGGTGGTCGCTGAATAGCGCTGCCGGTTTGGTTTGTCGCCGATTGGGTCCCGATTGGGTTACGCCGCCGCCTTCAGCTCCCGCATCGCTTCGGCGGCAATGGTCAGGCTGTGTTTGCGCGCCTGATGGTCATAGATTGAGCTGGTCAGCATTAGCTCATCGGCCCCGGTCCGGGCGATAAAGGCGCGCATCTCGCGCGCGATCTTGGCGGGCGCGCCAATGGCTGAACATTGCAGGACATGGTCCAGTATCGCGCCGCCCTGCGGCCCCAGTGTTTCGCGATAACCGGTCACGGGTGGCGGCAGCTGGCGCGGCTGGCCGGTGCGCAGGGCGACAAAAGCCTGTTGTTGTGACGTGGCGAGATACTCGGCTTCCGCATCGCTATCCGCGCCAAACACATTGAACCCAGCCATGAAATGCGGCTTGGCCAGCACTGAAGATGGGCGGAAATAGCGGCGATACAGCGCTGCCGCCTCGTCCAGCGCATCGGGGGCGAAATGCGAAGCAAAGGCATAAGGCAGGCCAAGCGCGGCGGCGAGCTGCGCGCCATAGGTGCTTGATCCCAGAATCCAGATGTTAACCTGGGCGCCCGAACCGGGCGTCGCGCGGATGCCCGTTTGTCCGTCATCGGCGAAATAGCTTTGCAGCTCCATCACGTCCTGCGGGAACGCATTGGGGTCGCTCTCCAGCGTCCTTCGCAGCGCGCGGGCCACTTTCATGTCGGACCCAGGTGCGCGCCCCAGTCCCAGATCGATTCGTCCGGGGAACAAGGCGTCGAGCGTGCCGAATTGCTCGGCGATCACCAACGGCGCGTGGTTGGGGAGCATGATGCCGCCAGCCCCCACCCGGATATGCTGAGTTGCTGCGGCGACATGGCCGATCACCACCGACGTCGCGCCGCCAGCGATGCCCGCCATGCCGTGATGTTCGGCCACCCAATAGCGGGTGAAGCCAAGCGATTCGGCATGGCGCGCCAGATCGGCGGCATTGGCAAAAGCCTGGGGCAGCGTGCCGCCTTCGACGACGGGGATCAGGTCCAGCAGAGAATAAGCAGTCATGCCCACCAAGATGGGGCGGCGGGGCCGATTTGGCCAGCCCGATCAGCCACTCTGGTCAAAAGCCAAGCGAATAGCGCAGCGCGAGACCGTAATCATCGGCAAGCGTGGCGACATTGCCGGGATCGCGCCGCATGTACAAATTGGTCTGGATCATCCCGCCCTGGAACGGCACGGCATAGCGCATTTCAAGATCAAGCTCGCGCCCGGTTGGCGCAAGGTTCAGCCGCTGGCTGTCATAGCGGCTGACGGCGCCGGTCGAGTAATCGAAATAGCTGGGCAGCTGTAGATCGAGCCCGCTGCCGCTCGTCACGCGCAAGGGCTGCGCGATCCGCACGCCAAAACTGTCATGGCCCGAAAAAATGCCGTTCTTGCCGATATCGGCGGCAAAGGCTTCGCTGCCGACCAGCCCCGATCCCGAAAAGCCCGTGCGGGTATGCGCAAAGGTCCATCCGCGGCGATAGGCGGCACCGATTGACCAGCCGCCGCCAGCCTCCAGCCGCGCCGCTGCATCAACGAACCAGCTTGCCGCCTGAACCGCGCCCAGCCCTGCACCAAAATGCGCGCCGAGCAGGCTGTCCTGTTCGCGCAAATGGGTGGCGGTCAGCACGGTGCTGAGCCCCGAGAACCGTCGATCAAGCGCAATGGCGACACGATCATAGCCCAATCGCTGCCAGCCCGATCGTTGGGCAAGCAAGGGATTGCTTACGGGCGCCAGCACCGCGCCCTGTTCGGTCGCCAGCGTCAGCCCGAACCCACCCATATCGCGCCGGAGCGCCATCGCGGTCATTGGGTTGCTGGCAAAGCCCAGCGCCTGTTCGGGGGTCTGGGCGATCAGAAAGGCCGGGTCACTGCGACCGGCCAGTTGTGCACCCATGGCGGCCGCGCTCTGTGAGAAGCCGAACGCAAAAGCCGCGCGGCTTCCCAGCCGGCTGGTGATTGTGGCGGCGATGGTGCGCGCCTGTTCGGCGTCGCCGGGCGACAATCGCAGCCGTTCGACCGATGCCTGATCCCGGCCGGGGGCGATCGTGACCGCAATGGCCGTCGAGCCGACGGCGGCGCTGAAGTGGCGCAGGCGACCGGTCAACGCGCCCACCAATGCGGGTTGTTGGCGGGCTGTCCCGATCGTTCTCGCCAGATCAAGCGTATAGGCGCGGCTGAAGCTGTCCAGGATGACCGTGCCCAAGCCGGTTTGGCGCGCATCGCCCATTGCCGATGACAACACGCCGTTGCTGGTCAGCGATACCGGCACAGCGCTGCCAGCGAGCGATGTCTGCCCGATTGGCGCAAAGGCGCGGGTGAGATCAAGGATCCCGCGCCCATAGACCGCATCGATCCCGGCAGCCCCGGCGTCGCGCGCGCTGCTATACAGAATTTCGACCAGCTGCGTTCCGGTCAGCGTCGGGAAGGCCTGCGCAAGCAGCGCAAGCGCACCGCTGATTTGCGGCGCCGAAAAAGACGTGCCGCTCCACAGAAACGGCACATTCTCCTGGTTCGGCGCGCGCACTTGCTCGCCAACGGCAGACAGAAAGAAATTGGCACCGGTGCCGGCATTGTTGCTGAAACTGGAAATCACATCATTGGTGCCAACCGATCCGGCGATGATCACCAGCCCGCGCGACACGGCGGCGTTGGTCGCGATGGCGGCAAAGCTGTCGGGATTGGCGGTTCCATCATTGCCGGCCGAAATGACAATAACGATGCCCGCCCGCGTCGCCCGGTCAATGGCCTGGACCAGCACCGGCGATGCGGGCGATCCGCCGAGCGATACGTTGACGACGCGTGCATTATTGGTCCGCGCGAGATCCAGCGCGGTGGCGATGCTGCGATCATCATGCTTGCAGCCGCTATTGTCGCCTGTGCTGACTGTGCATGACCCCGGGTTATCGGTGCGGAATATCAGCAATGTTGCATCAAAGGCGATGCCATGGGTGCCGGTGTTATTCCGCCGCCCGGCCAGGGTGAAGGCAACAGCGGTCCCATGGCCGGATTCATCGTCGATCGTGGCATTGCCCGCCGTGCTCGTCGATGCCGGGTCAACACGGCTGCCAAATTCGGCGCTTTGCAGATCGATGCCGCTGTCAATCACGCCAACCTTGATTCCAGTCCCCAGCGCGCCGCGCTGATAGGCGGCAAGCGCATTGGCCGATACCGCACCCGCTGTGGCGCGGTATTCAGCAGTGTCGAAGCTACTTGCGGGAGGGGTTGGTGTGGGCGTGGGTGTGGGCGAGGGCGCAGGTGCTGGCGTTGGTGCTGGCGTTGGTGTGGGAGTCGGCGTTGGCGTTGGTGTTGGTGTTGGTGTTGGCGCCGGTGCGGGGGCCGGTGCCGGCGGCGTTGGAATGCCGTTCCCGCCCCCTGACGAACATGCCGATGTGGTGGCGATCATGATCACGGCTGCCGTACTGAGCAAACTTTGCGTAAAAATCCGGGCCATGACGAACAGGTTCCTTTTTCCCGGTTAGATCTGCAGCGCTGCAGAACCGCGCCTTGCTCCCTCCCGCGCACCTGCTTAGAGGTCGCCACCATGCTCGCGCGTCTTGGCCATATCCGCAACTGGATTTTCGATCTGGATAATACGCTCTATCCGGCGAATATTAACCTTTTTACGCAGGTCGATCAGCGCATTACCGACTATATCGCCGATCGTTTCGGGCTTGATCCGGTCGCCGCCCGCATCAAGCAAAAGGAGTATTTTCACGCGCGCGGCACCACGCTGGCCGGCCTGATCGATGAACATGGCACTGATCCGCATGAATATCTGGATTACGTCCATGATATCGAAATGGACGTGCTCGACCATAACGCCCCGCTGGTGGCGGCGATTGCGCGATTGCCCGGGCGCAAGCTCGTTTTCACCAATGGCGATGCGCCCTATGCGCGCAAAGTGCTAGACCGGATTGGTCTGTCCGAAAGCTTCGAAGCGATCCATGATATCCACGCGACCAACTATGTCCCAAAGCCCGAACCGGCTGTTTATGCTGGGTTATGCGCGGCCTATGATATCGATCCTGCGCACAGCATCTTCTTTGAAGACATGGCCCGCAATTTGAAACCGGCCAAGGCAATTGGCATGACGACGGTGTGGATCGACAATGGGTCGGAACAGCATGCCGATCAGGATCGCGGCTTCATCGATTTCACGATTGCTGACATCACCACCTGGTTACACGAGATAATGGAGGACGCATGAGCGAAGAGCTGCAGGGCCTGATTGAGGGCGCATGGGAAAAGCGCGATCAGATCAGCACCGCCACCAAGGGCGCGGTGCGTGATGCCGTGGATGCCGCGCTCCAGTTGCTTGATTCCGGTCAGGCCCGCGTCGCTGAACCCGTGGGCGACGGTTGGCGCGTTAACCAATGGCTGAAAAAAGCTGTGCTGCTGTCGTTCCGATTGAACGACAATATGCTGGTCAAGGCCGATTCGGACTTCACCGGCAATGGCCCGAGTCTGGGCACCTGGTGGGACAAGGTGCCGCTGAAATTTGATCGCTGGACCGAACAGGAATTCCGCACCGGCGGCTTTCGCGTTGTGCCGGGCGCGATCGTGCGGCGCGGTGCTTTTATCGCCAAGGGCGCGGTGCTGATGCCCAGCTTCGTCAATATCGGTGCTCATGTCGGTGAAGGGACGATGGTTGATACCTGGGCCACCGTTGGCAGCTGTGCGCAGATCGGCAAGAATGTCCATTTGTCGGGCGGCGCCGGGATTGGCGGCGTGCTCGAACCGCTTCAGGCTGATCCGGTGATCATCGGCGATGGCGCCTTTATCGGCGCGCGCGCTGAAGTCGCTGAAGGCGTCCGGGTGGGTGAAGGCGCGGTGCTGTCGATGGGCGTTTATCTTGGCGCATCGACCAAGATCATCGATCGCGCGACGGGCGAAGTGCATCGCGGCGTTGTGCCGCCCTATGCCGTCGTCGTGCCGGGCAGCATCGGCGGCGGAGACGGCAAGCCCGCGCTCTATTGCGCGGTGATCGTCAAGCAGGTCGATGCGCAAACGCGGTCAAAGACCAGCATCAACGAATTGCTGCGCGATTGACGGCCCGGCTGGCCTTTTCGGGGCTGGCCTTGGCAGGGCTGGCCGGTTTGGCGGCGCTGTTGCTGATCGGCGCGGACGATCAGCAACAGCGCGTGCCAGCGGACGCAGCGCAAATTGTCCGCGTCTATCCGCATGACAGCAGCGCCTTTACCGAGGGGTTGTTCTTCCAGGACGGGCATCTCTACGAAAGCACTGGCCAGGTTGGCCATTCGTCGATCCGCAAAGTCACGCTTGAGACAGGCAAAGTCGTCCGCGAAGTCATCGTGCCCGCCCCCTATTTTGGCGAAGGGATTATCGCCTGGGGCAAACAGATCATCAGCCTGACCTGGCAGCACCAGACCGGCTTTCGCTGGACGCTGGATGGCTTTCGGAAAATCGGCAAATTTGCCTATCCCGGTGAAGGTTGGGCGCTGACGAGCGATGGCAAGGCGATCATCATGTCGGATGGCACGCCGGAACTGCGCTTTCTCGATCCGGTGACGCTGAAGGAGCAACGTCGGCTCCGCGTCACGCTCAACGGTCGCCCGCTCGCCAAGATCAACGAGATCGAATATGTCGAGGGCGAGATTCTGGCCAATATCTGGCAGACCAATTATATCGTCCGGATCGATCCGGTCAGCGGCAAGGTGATCGCGGCGATTGATCTGTCGGCGCTCACCCAATCGGTCAACCCGACAGACTCCAATGCCGTCCCCAATGGCATTGCCTGGGATGCCGATCATCGTCGGCTGTTCGTTACTGGCAAGTTATGGCCGGTGCTATTCGAAATCACCCCGCCCAAATCCGCACCGGCCAAGCCCTGATCCAGCGCGACGCGCGCTCGACAATCCCCCACCCGCAGCCTATCCGCCACTCCATAACCCAATCAAGGCCCATAACCTCAACAAGGCCCGTAACCTCAACAAGGCCCATAACCTAAGCAAGGAATGACTGATGCCAAAGGCAAGCAAAGTCCTGGACCGCGTTCTTGTGCTGGAAATGGTGCGCGTTACCGAAGCCGCCGCCGTCGCCGCCGCCAAGCTGGTCGGTCGCGGCGATGAAAAAGCCGCCGATGCCGCAGCTGTCGAAGCGATGCGCGCCGCACTGAACGAACTCTACATGGACGGCACCGTGGTGATCGGTGAAGGCGAGCGCGACGAAGCGCCGATGCTCTATATCGGTGAAAAGGTCGGCTCGGCGATTGGCAAGGGGCCAAAGATCGACATTGCGCTCGATCCGCTCGAAGGCACGACGATCACCGCCAAGGCGGGCCCCAATTCGCTTGCGGTGCTGGCCATTGCCGAAGAGGGCTGCCTGCTCAATGCGCCCGATGTCTATATGGACAAGATCGCGGTCGGCCCCGGTTACCCGAAGGACATCATTGATCTCGACAAGACGCCGACCGAAAATGTGAAGGCAGTCGCCAAGGCCAAGGGCGTCAAGCCGCGCGACATCGTCGCCTGCGTGCTCGATCGGCCCCGCCACGAAAAACTGATCGCCGAACTGCGCAAGATCGGTTGCGGCATCATGCTGATTCCCGATGGCGATGTCGCCGGCGTGATCGCGACGACTAATCCCGATACCCAGATTGATATCTATATCGGCCAGGGCGGCGCGCCGGAGGGCGTGCTGGCAGCAGCCGCGCTGCGCTGCGTCGGCGGGCAGTTCAAGGGCCGGCTGGTGTTCCGCAACGATGATGAACGCGCCCGCGCCGCCAAATGGGGCATCAAGGATCTCGACAAGCAATATGATTTGAAAGAGCTGGCCAAGGGCGATTGCATTTTTGCCGCAACCGGCGTGACTGACGGATCGCTGCTCGCGGGCGTGAAGCGCATGAAGGGCAAGATGACCACCGATAGCGTGGTGATGACTTTGGATTGGACCAACCCAAACCCCGTTCGCCCTGAGCGAAGTCGAAGGGCATGCGAAGCGCGTGGGCTTCGACTTCGCTCAGCCCGAACGGGTATGAGGTTAAGGCGACCTAACGTTATCCCGCTCTAGTGGGCGTCGTCAGCAGCTGTCTCCGCTGCCGCGGAGCGGGCGAATGAAATCACGACCTTCACGCCCTTGCCCGGCGCGGAATCGACCGTGATCTTGGCCTTGGCGTTCTGACGCAAGGATTGCACGATTATCGCGCTCAGCTTGCCGCGTTCGGGCCAGACGACCTGATCGGGCAGCCCCACCCCGTCATCCGCAAGCGTGATATGGCAGCCGCTATCATCGATCAGGCTGTGCATCGTGATGGTGCCGCTCTCCCGATCGGCAAAAGCGTGTTTCAGGGCATTGGTGAGGACCTCGTTGACAACCAGCCCGGCGGGCATCGCGACATCGATTGATACAGGCCAGGTATCTACCTTCATATCCAGTCGAATGCCCTCAACGGCATGGGCCTGCATCACCGCGCCAGCGATTTGGGCCAGATAGGTGCCCAGGTCGATCATGTCGTCGGCGGCGTCCTTGGACAATGTGTCGTACAGCGTTGCCAGCGCATGGATGCGACCGGCAAGCCGATCAAACCGTTCGCCCGTGTCGCCATCGGGCACGTTGCGCGCCTCCAACCGGATCAGCGCCGTGATCATTTGCAGGTTGTTTTTTACCCGGTGCTGCAATTCGCGGAGCGCCGCGTCCTTCTTGCGCAATGCCGCCAATGCATCATCTTCGTCGGCGGCAGTGTGGCCCAGCGCGACCAGCCGGTAGATCGGCGTGCCGCTGTCACCCTCAATCGTGTTTGACCAGACATCGACATTGATCACCCCGGCCTCGCGTTCGATCCGGAATTCGCCGATATATTCGGAATCATCCTTCACCGCGTCGCGCAACAGGCGATCATCATCGGCGGCAGCGGCCAGGCCAGGCAAATGCCGCCAGCTTTTCCCAACGATATCGGCAACGTCCTGCCCGGTGAGGCGGGCAAATTCCAGATTGGCATAGGTGACGATTTCGGATGGATAAAGTTCCGATACAGCCACCGCAACGGGCACATGATCCAGGAACTGTTTGAACCGGTCACTGCCCAGCGCAGTTGCCAGATCAGCCGATTCCATCATTGCCTCTACCCGGTCGGCATCGTCATTCGTCATTCAGAATCCTTGACCCTCGCAGCCGCCGTTACCTGCTTTTCCGCTGCAGTGCCAACAGGATGTCATCGTTCATGCGGTTTGGTGGCTGAGCGGGGTGATCGGCGCTTCTCGATTGGCAATCGGCGGGTTAGGCTGGACGGCGTGAATGGGAGATTGATGGATGCGTGCTCGCCACCTTGTCATGCTGCTTGCGGCCACAACCATGCCCGTGATGATCGCTGCGCGCCCGCCGGCAGCGCCTGCGCAAGCACCGGTGGAGGCGGCAGCCCCCTTCACCTTTGAAAAGCTGATGGTGCCGATGCGCGACGGCGCGAAGATGGAGACGGTGATTCTGCGCCCCACCGGGGCAAAGGGTCCGCTGCCGATTCTGTTCCAGCGCACCCCCTATGGTATCCCGCAAGCTGCACCGCGCCAGGTGCCGGGCAGCTGGAAGGGACTGGTCAAGGACGGCTATATCTTTGTGTTCCAGTCGATGCGCGGGCGGTTCGGCTCGGACGGGAAGTTCACGCTGTCCACCGCTGTGCACCCCGGCCAGCCCAAAATCGTTGATGAAGCGACCGATGCCTATGATTCGATCGCCTGGCTGGTGAAGAACGTAAAGCCCAACAATGGCAAGGTGGGCATGTGGGGCGTGTCCTATCCGGGGTTTGCGGCGGCGATTGCGCTGGTCCATCCGCATCCGGCGCTGAAGGCGGTATCCCCGCAAGCGGCGTGGATCGATTATTGGACCAATGACGATCTCCACCGCAATGGCGCGCTCAGGCTGAGCTATGTCGCCGACTGGGTATCCTCGCTCCAGCTGACCAAGGATGATGGCCCCGATTTCGATTATGGCGGCGTCGATACCTATGATTATTTCCTGAAGCTTGGCGCGGCGGCCAATCTCGACAAGATTTGGGCTGGCAAGGTGCCGATGGCGACGTCGCTGTTTGACCACCCCAATCATGACAGCTTTTACACCGACCAGAACTGGCACAAGGCGCTCGGCAAGACGACGGTGCCGACACTCAACGTCGCCGGTTTCTGGGATCAGGAAGATCCATGGGGGAGCTGGCAGATCTATGCCAAGCAGGAGGAGAACGACCCCGATCACCTGAACGTGATGGTCGCGGGCCCCTGGGCGCATGGCAGCTGGCATGGCAAGATGGATATGCTTGGCAACATTCCGCTTGGCCGCGATACGGGCGTGGAATTCCGCGAACAGATTGAGGACCCGTTCTTCCGCTATTGGCTCCACGGCGTGGGCGAGAAGCCCGCTTATGAGGCGCGCATTCTGCAATCGGGATCGAATGTCTGGAAAACATATGCAAGCTGGCCGCCCAAGATGGCGACCGAGACCAGCCTGTATCTCCACGCCGATGGCAGCCTGCGCTTCGACAAGCCTGCCGCGGGGGAGGCGTGTCGCAGCTATGTTTCCGACCCCGCCAACCCGGTGCCTTTCCGCGAGCGTCCGATCTCGTCCACCTACCCGCGTGCCGAATGGCGCTGGTGGGAAGCCGCCGACCAGCGCTTCGTCGATCACCGGCCCGATGTGCTGAGCTATGTCTCAGCGCCGTTGGACGCCGACCTGACCGTGACTGGAAAAATCGCCGCCGAGCTGATGGCCTCGACCAGCGGCACCGACAGCGATTTCGTGGTGAAGCTCATCGACGTGCTGCCCAATGATTACGAGAAATTCGACGGGACGAAACCGCTCGGCGCCTATCCGCGCCAGCTCAACGGCTATCAATGGCCAATCGCAATGGAGGTCCGCCGCGGCAAGTTCCTGACGAGCGAGACCGATCCAAAGCCGCTGGTGCCGGGGCAAGTGACGAAATGGGACGTGCCGCTTCGCGATCACGACCATGTCTTCAAAAAGGGCCACCGGATCATGGTGCAAATCCAGTCGAGCTGGTTCCCCGTCATCGACCGCAACCCGCAGACCTTCGTCCCCAACATCTCGCGCGCGAAGCCGGAGGAGTATGTGAAGGCGGAGCAGAAGGTGTGTGCGGGGTCGGCGGTGGTGTTGCCGGTGGTAAAGTAAAGCCAACAATCCCCGTCACCCGGGGCTTGACCCGGGGTCCCGCTGCCCTGCGCGCTCAGTCGATTAGCCTAATCGCGGCAAGCGCTGCGAGCGCTTGATCGGCATGCGCCGCGCGGCGTTCGACCCAGCGCTCCGCAGCACCGATCTCATCGGCGAGGCTGATTGCCATCAAAGCGCGGCGTTTCAGCCGCTGATCATTGTTGAACCGCACGCTGGGATCTTTCGAATGGGTTGAAAACAGCGGTCCGGCGACGATCGCCTCGACGAACGGTCGAGTAAAGGTGACGCCGAGATGCTCGGCTACCGACATTATGGCCTGTACCGGTTGTGCGTAGAACAGCTCGGCATCTAGGCTACGCGCATGCGGCATCAGCGCTGCGGTTGCCGAAAACAGCCGCATTTGCGCCAGCCACAACGCGGCGGCGCGTTCTGCATCTGTCGTTTGCGAGAGATCACCGAGCCACGGTGCGAGCGCGGTGGTCACACTCCGTATCCATGTGCGGAGACCCTTGCTGCGCAGAATTGCTAGGCAATAGTCGCGCAGCGGCAGATACAGCAGGATCGCGCGGGCTTCAGGATCGAGAGCTGCGAGCGTGGGAAGTGCGAAATTTACCGGGACATTGGCCTTGATGATTGTCGGGGCATCCTGACGGTAGCGTTTCGAGACCATCGCCTTGGCCACCGCAAGCTGCTCTGGTGCTTGTGCTAGCGCTGCCTGACGAAGCGTCAACGGCTCGCGCAAAATAAGATTGCCCGAGAAATCGTCCAAAGCGCGCGCCAGCAAGGTGGACCCACAATGGGCGATATGGAAGATCCAGCCAGTTGGTGCAGGGGCATGCAGGGCATCGGCCAACATCGCGATCGGAACGCGCAGCGTTCCGCTCGCTGCCTGCGAAATGCGGTTATCGAGGAAGATCGAGCGATGATAAGCTGCACGATCCATCGACACAAGCACCGCCGTATCACCGTCGAAGGCATAAAAATAGTGATCTGGCGAGTGGAAAAGGTCGTTGCGTGTCGGCATCATAGCGATCGAATATGGCCTATTACTTACCTTTCGGCTATACTCACAAGACAATGCCTATCATTCATTTACCCGAAGCGAATCGCCCGCAGGTTCTGATGCAAGCTGACCGCGAACGCGGGTTGCTAGACCTTGATCCGACGCAGATCATTGATCTGTACAAGCAGCACGGCGCGCTTTTATTGCGCGGTTTCGGGGCGGATATTGCGCAGTTTCCTGCCTTCGCTAGGCGCTTCTGCCCGACCTCGGTGATCAACAATAGCCTGGGACGACGCCCGATCGATGCGGCAGCGAAAATCCAGACCGTCAATTGCGGCACCCTAGCCTTCTCGCTCCACCCCGAATTGTCACGCGAGCCGTGGAAGCCCGACGCGGCTCTTTTCGCGTGCTTTTCTCCGCCGTCGCGTGGTGGGGCGACGACGATCTGCGATGGTGTCGCGCTGGTTCGCGCGCTTCCAGAGGCACTGCGAAGCGCGCTGGCACCGCGGCGACTGCTCTACAAGATGGAGTGCTGGCCGGAACTGCTTGAATTTTGGCTTGGTGATCCGAAGCCGAGCGATGCCCTGCTCGCGGCGCCGCCCTCGACCTGCCCGTATTTTTTCAGGCGGTCCGGCGAGCAAGTCGTGCGGATGTTCACGCGGCCGGTGTTGCATAAGCCGATGTTTATCGACGAACCAGCGTTTGGTAATTTCCTGCTCTTCGCGCGTTTTAGCAAGAACCTGCCCAATTTTCCCGTCCTTGATGATGGTTCGCCAGTGCCGGAGACATGGCTGCAGACGATCAAGGCGGTAGGGGATTCGCTGACCGTCCCCGTCGTTTGGGAAGCTGGCGACGTCCTGATGCTTGATAATACGCGCTTCATGCATGGGCGTACGACGATTCTTGATGCGCGCGAGCGGCTCATCGCGACATTTTTCGGCTATGTCAGCTTTGCACTGCCGAACCCGGAGGAGCCTGCCCAGCCAAGATGGCGGCAAGCCGATTTCACTCCGCCGCTCCGGCCAGGATTGCAGCGCTAGTCCTGCCGATGTTCCGGCGGAGCGAAGTCGGCGCGGTGGTCATTGAGCAGCTGTAAGCTTACCCACCCTCAACTCTTCAACCGATACCCCGTCCGGAAAATCCACGCGATCGTCGCCAGCGACACGGCCAGAAACCCGCCAATCGCGACCAAACTCCACCCAATCGCTACGTCCCCCTGCCCGAAGAACGTCCAGCGAAAGCCGCTGATCAGATACACGATCGGGTTGAACAAGGTTACCGTCTGCCACGCCTCGGGCAGCATCTTGATCGAATAAAAGGTGCCGCCCAGGAAGGTCAGCGGCGTCACCACCAGCAGCGGCACGATCTGCAACTGCTCAAAGCTCTTCGCCCAGATGCCGAGCACAAAGCCAAACAGGCAAAAGGTGATTGCGGTCAGCAGCATGAAGCCGATCATCGCCACCGGATGCGCGATCGGCAGCGCCACGAAGAGATGCGCGGTCGCGAAGATCACCAGCCCCAGGATCATCGATTTGGTCGCCGCCGCGCCAACATAAGCGAGCACGGTTTCAAACGGCGAGATCGGCGCGGAGAGCAGTTCATAGATCGTGCCCGACCATTTGGGCATATAGATCCCAAAGCTCGCATTGCCGATCCCCTCGGTCAGCATCGATAGCATGATGAGGCCGGGGACGATGAACGCGCCGTACGGCACGCCGTCCACCGTCGTGATCTTCGATCCGATCGCCGAGCCGAACACGATGAAATAGAGCGCGGTGGTGATGACGGGCGTCAACAGGCTGGTCGCGATGGTGCGGCCAAAGCGCGCGAGTTCGAAACGATAAATGGCGGCGATGCCGTGCCAGTTCATGCCGGTCATTGTGCCGCTCCCCCTTCATGTACCAGCCCGACGAAAATATCCTCAAGCGAGCTTTGCGCAGTGTTCAAATCTTTGAAGCCGATGCCGAGATCGCCCATCGCGCGCAGCAGCGAGGGGATGCCGGTACGTTCGCTATTCGCCTCGAACACATATTCCAGCTCATTGCCCTCAGCCTTCAGTGTCGGGTTCCATTGCGCCAGCTCGGGGGGCACCGCGCCGAGCGGTTCGGCGAGATTGATCGTCAGCGTCTTTTTGCCGAGCTTTTGCATCAGCGTGGTCTTGTCCTCGACCAGGATCAGCTTGCCCTTCAGGATCACGCCGACGCGGTCGGCCATCTCCTCGGCCTCCTCGATATAATGCGTGGTCAGGATGATCGTGGTGCCACGCTCGCGCAGGCGCCGGACCAGCGCCCACATATCGCGGCGCAGCTCGACATCGACGCCGGCGGTCGGCTCGTCGAGGAACAAAATGTCGGGTTCATGGCTGAGCGCCTTGGCGATCAGCACGCGGCGTTTCATCCCGCCGGAAAGCTCCATGATCTTGTTGTTGCGCTTCTCCCATAGAGACAGGTCGCGCAGGATGCGTTCGATCACAGCGGGGTCGCGCGGTCGCCCAAACAGCCCGCGCGAGAAGCTGACGGTGGCCAGCACCGTTTCGAATGCATCGGTCGACAGCTCCTGCGGCACCAGCCCGATCCGGTAGCGCGCCGCGCGATACTCTTTCTGGATGTCGTGCCCCGCCACCGTCACGCTGCCACCGCTCGGGGTGACCAGCCCGCAAATGATGCTGATCAGCGTCGTCTTGCCCGCGCCATTGGGGCCGAGCAGCGCGAAGATTTCGCCCTTGGCGATCGTCAGATCGACATGGTCCAGCGCGGTCAGCCCCGACGCATAGGTCTTGGTCAGGCCTGAAACGGCCAGAATTGCGGTCATGATTGCCCCTATGCTTCCTGATCGTGCAGGTAGGCACGGCAGGGGGCGACTGCAATCGCCTGGGCTTAGGGGGCGATCACAATAAACCCGTTTGTCCTGAGTAGCCACTGAGCTCTTGTCGAAGTGGCGTATCGAAGGACAGGGTTTGAGGCACGGACCCTTCGATACGCGTCTTCGACAAAGGCTCAGCCGCTACGCAGGGCAAACGGTTCGCAATGGACCATGATCCACGCAATCAGCTCTTGGCGCGCTGCTTGGCGATCAGCCGTTGCAGTTCCTCGATCGGCAGCGCTGCGGAAACGACATGGTCGCCAATCACCCAGGATGGCGTGCCCGTCATCCCCAGCTGCTGGGCGACCCGCAGGTTACTGTCAATCTCGGCATCAATGCGGGGATTGTTCACCGCCTGTTGCACCATTTGCGGATCGAGCCCCGCTGCTTGCATCGCGCGGGCCATCGACGTGTCGGAGATGGGCCCGCCAGCGTAGAGTGCTTCATGAAATTGCTTGAACCGGCCACGCTCGGCGGCGACCAGACTCAGCCGCGCAGCGCTGCGGCTTTCGGCCGACAGGATTGGCAATTCGCGAAAGATGATCCGCACATTGGGGTCGCTCGCCACCAGCTTGGTGATGGTGGGCAAGCTCGATCGGCAATAGCCGCAATTATAATCGAAATATTCCACCAGCGTGACATCGCCGTTGGGATTGCCGACCCAGGCATTGCCAAACGGAGTGAGGATCGCATCGCGATTGGCGGCGATTCCGCGGCCCGTTTCGCGGTCGCGCATCAGCCCCATCGCTTCGGGAATAATCTCCGGATGGGCGAGCACATAATCATGCACCACGCGCTCCATCGCCGCGCGCTGCGGCGTGGCCAGCGTACTGCCCGACAAGTGGTTCACTCCGGCAACCGCCCCGGCACCGATCACGGCGGATATCGCCGCCACGCCAAGCAACAGCCAGCGATTGCCAGAAATCATATTGAACTGGGTCACTATCGGCGGCCCCCTTTGCGCGAATCATCAAGCTCATTTTGCGCGGCCAGGGCAATATCCTGCGCGCGGATCCAGTCGACGCTGTTTTGGGTCAGGCCAATCATCGCCGCCCGCGCGCTAAAGGCGGCGGTGCGGGGGTCCCCCGTCAAGCTGGCGCGTTCGGCGGTGGCGAGCAATGATCGGGCACGATCGCCTTTCAGCTCATAAACCGTGCCGAGCTGAAACCAGGCAAAGGGGTTTTCGTAATCGCGCGCCACGGCCTGGCGCAGCACCTTTTCTGCCTCGGCAATATTGGTTTTGTCTTCCGTGGCGATCAGCGCATGGCCAAAGGTGGTGGCGATCAGCGGTTGATAATTGGTGATCTCGGTCGCCTCACGCAGGGGGACCAGCGCCGCGGCCGGCTCCCCTGATTCAAGCAAGATCTGGCCCTTAATCTCCAGGAAATAGGGATCATGCGGGGCGGCCGCGATCAGGGCATCGGCTTCGGCATTGGCTTTGTCGGGATAGCCAGCCTTGTGATAGGCATAGGCGCGCGCGTAATGCGCATAGATGCTCTGATTGCTGGTCGGATAGGCATTCAGCGTCCGCTTTGGTTCATCGACAAAGCCCTTCAGCTTCGCCTTTACCCGCAGGAACCGCGCATCAAGTGCCTGGCTGGACGGGGTGTTCCAGGCGGGCGATTGCTCCAGCGTATGCGTCAGCGTGGCGACCCGCTCACCGCTCAACGGATGGCTTTGGGCATAGGGATCGATATTGGTATAACCGGCGCGGAATTCGGCGCTTTGCAGCTTTTTGAAGAATTGCAGGAAACCGCGCCCGCTGATCCCGGCATCCTGCAGGAATTTCGCTGCCGTGGCATCGGCGGTTGCTTCCTGCACCCGGGTAAAGGCCAGAAAGGCGCTTTGCGCTGCTTGTTGGCCCGCTGCCAGAATTCCCGCGCCACCCTCCGGTGAACCGGCGGCAATCGCCGCGGCGCCAAGCAACAGGCTGAGCACATAAATGCCAATGGCGGGGCGAATCCCCTCGGATTGCAGCACGACATGGCCATCGGCGATATGGCCCAATTCATGGGCAATCACGCCCTGCACCTGATTGGCGTTGTCCGCCTCGCTGATCAGGCCGGAATGGATATAGACGGTCTGCCCGCCGACGACGAAGGCATTGATCGAATCATCCTTGATCAGAATGACGCGAACATCCTTGGGGCTCAGGCCGGCCGCTTCGATCAGCGGTTTGGACATGTCGGCGAACAGCGCCTCGGTTTCGGCATCGCGCAGGATCGATTGCGCACGGGCAGGCTGCGCCATAATCAGCAGCGAAAGCGCAAGCGCAGCGATGATTTTTCTCATCTGCCCGGTATCTGCCAGTTTTGCCGATTATTCAACGGTAACACCGTGCCAGGCCGCCGCGTGAACGCTCGAAAGCGTTCACGCGGTGGATGGATCGGTTAGGCCCCGAACGTGCGCTGCCACCAGCCGCGACGTGCGGGCCCTTCGGTCGCTTGTTCGCCGCCATTGGCCGCTTCAAGCGTGGGCGCGGATTCTGCTGCCACGGCCGGTGCGGCCGCCGCCTGATCTGCTGCCGCCTGATCTGCTGCCGGCGCCGCTACCGCTTCTGCCGGGCTGTCGGCATCTACCGGTGCCTTGGCTTTGGCCCTGCTCTTTGGCGCTGCCTTGGCTGCCGTCTCAGTCTTGGCCTTGGCCTTGGGCGCATCCTTTGCAGCCGCCCGACGCTTCGGCTTGGCTGGTGCATCGGCGTCAGCGTCGGCGACAATCGCATCAGCTGGCCCCGTATCAGCACCAGTCTCGGCAGGCGCATCACTGGTCGCGGCCTTGCTGCGACGCGTGCGCTTCGGCTTGGCGGGTGCCTCTGCCTCTGCCTCTGCCTCTGCTTCTGCATCTGGCGCGGTGGCCTCGACGCTGTCGCTGGCCGCTGTCGGTGCTTCGCTCATATCGGGCAGGGCTGGGGCCTTGGCACGCGGACGACGGCGCGCGCGCTTGGGTGCCTCGCCTTCGTCACTTGCCGGTGCGCCAGCGTCCGCAGGCGTACCCGCCTCTGCGGTATCGCCAGCGGCGGCGTCAGCGGCTTCAGCGGTTACCGTTGCCTGATCGCCACGATCGCCTTCGGTGCGGTTTTCACCCCGACGCCCGCCCCGACGGCCCCGACGCCCACGCCGACGGCGCGGTTCGCCATTCTCATCCGTAGGGCGCGCGGTTTCGGCGTCGCGTGGGGCGCCAGCGCCGTCATCCTCGCCAGCCTCGTCGTCGCTTTCGCTGCCATCACCGTCGCCGGCTTCGGGACGCGCCTGGCTGCCAGCGTCACGCTCGCCGCCTTCGCCCTCGGGACGACCGCGACCGCGCCGACCACGACGGCGACGGCGCTTGTTGCGACGGGCTTCGCGCTCGCCTTCCGATTCGCCCTGGCGTGGCGCATCTTCGCGCGCTTCGGCCTCGCGCTCTTCTTCGGTTTCTTCCTCGTCCTCGATCTCTTCGATCTCTTCGTCTTCGTCGATCTCGGCGATTGGCTGTTCGAAGCGTGGCGTATAGGCGGGCGGCGGACCGCTCGCCTCAACCGACATGCGCGCGCCTTCCTGCTCGCCGTCGGGCGCAACCTCGATCATCACGCCATACCGCTCTTCGATCTCGGCGAGTTCGGCGCGCTTGCGGTTGAGCAGATAGAAGGCAGCTTCCTGGCTGGCGCGCAGCAACAGCTGCGACCCGCGACCACGCGCTGCTTCATCCTCGATCATCCGTAGCGCGCTCAGCCCCGCTGAAGATGCGGTGCGGACAAAGCCCGATCCTTCGCAGTGCGGGCAGGGACGGGTGGATGCTTCCAGCACACCGGTGCGGAGCCGCTGGCGGCTCATTTCCATCAGGCCGAAGCTGGAGATACGACCGACCTGGATGCGGGCGCGATCGTTCTTCAGCGCTTCCTTCATCGCCTTTTCAACCTTGCGGTTGTTCGACGGGTTATCCATGTCGATGAAATCGATCACAACCAGCCCGGCCATGTCGCGCAGCCGCAGCTGGCGCGCGATTTCCTGCGCGGCTTCCAAATTGGTCGCGGTCGCGGTCTGCTCGATATTATGTTCGCGGGTCGATCGGCCGGAGTTGATGTCGATCGACACCAAGGCTTCCGTCGGGTTGATCACCAGATAACCGCCCGATTTCAGCTGGACGACCGGGTGGTACATCGCGCCAAGCTGATCCTCGACATGGTTGCGCTGGAACAGCGGCACCGGATCGGAATAATGCTTCACCCGCCTTGCGTGGCTCGGCATCAGCAGCTTCATGAATTCCTTGGCCTGGCGATAGCCGTCTTCGCCCTCAACCACGACTTCGTCGATCTCGCGATTATAGATGTCGCGGATCGCGCGTTTGATCAGGTCGCTATCGCCATAGACCAGCGCGGGCGCGTCGGATTTCAGCGTCGTTTCGCGAATCCCGTCCCACAGCCGGGCGAGATAATCGAAATCGCGCTTGATCTCCACCTTGGTGCGCTGCAGCCCGGCGGTGCGGACGATGCAGCCCATCGACGGCGGCAGCTTCATGTCCGCCATGATCGATTTCAGCCGCTTGCGATCGCCTGCGTTTGAAATCTTGCGGCTGATCCCGCCGCCATGCGAGGTGTTGGGCATCAGCACGCAGTAGCGCCCAGCGAGCGACAGATAGGTCGTCAGCGCGGCGCCCTTATTGCCGCGCTCTTCCTTCACGACCTGCACCAGCAGCACCTGGCGGCGGCGGATCACATCCTGAATCTTGTACCGGCGGCGCAGGTTCATCCGGCGCTGGCGGAGTGCCTCTACCGCATCATCGCTGCCCCCGCGTGATCGCGGGCGTGGCGGCGCATCGGCATCACCGCTCTCGCCGTCATCGTCGTTGTGCGCCTCCTCTTCAAAGGCTTCACCGTCATCCTCGTCGTCACCACGGGCATCGTCCTCGGCATCAGCCTCAGCACGCAGCGCTGCTTCCTCGGCGGCGTGCTCGGCCTCTTCGCGCAGCAGGGCGTCGCGGTCTTCCTTGGGGATCTGGTAATAATCGGGGTGAATTTCGCTGAACGCCAGGAAGCCGTGGCGATTGCCGCCATAATCGACAAACGCTGCCTGCAGCGATGGTTCGACTCGGGTTACCTTGGCGAGATAGATATTGCCTTTGAGCTGCTTGCGCTCAGCGGATTCGAAATCAAATTCCTCGATTCGAGTTCCCTTGACGACGGCAACCCGGGTTTCCTCCCGGTGCCGCGCGTCGATCAGCATACGCATTGTCATAAATAAATCTCCGCGCGCGCGTGCCGGGGCCGTTCAGGCCGGGCCGCGCGCGATTGTGTGGCGTCAATGAAGGAGCGGCAGCGCCGCTGACTTCGATCGATCGAGTGAAGGTAGATACTGCCTCTGCCCGCAGTGCACGCCGGGACCCTTGGTCCGCGACACCCCACACGCCCACAGTCGCGCCGGAACGAGCCGGGCGGTTTGTGGGGGAGGAGAAATGCGTCATGCGAGCGTCAACCTGAAGAACCGCGCACGGGCCGGACGGCATCGCGCGGACGTTCGCCCAACCCCGCGCGGAATGCGCATGATCGGGACAATTAGTGGCGTAGCACCACCTTTGCGCGACAGCAACCGGCAGCGCATTGCCGGTTACCGGCAAAAAAATGCCGAACGGCAAGTTAACCGCATCGTTTCACCGCGACTTGAGGCGGCGCGCTTTAGGCATGGGTGGTCAGTTTACCCCAAAGGGAGCAATCCCCTCATGCCTTTTTACTGGACCGCGCGACCCTTCGCGCGGCATTGTCGCTCTGTGAGTTTTTTGATCGCCCTGCTCGCCTGCTGGCTTTCCGGCACACCCGGCTGGGCGGCGACGGTCGAGCGAATCGACGTGCGCCCCGATCGGATCGTCATCCGCTTTGACGGTGCCGTCGCGCAGGCGTCGAGCTTTGCACTGGATGGGCCACGCCGGATCGCACTTGACGTAGACGGCGCAACCCCCGGCGGGAATGTCGAGGCGGAGGGCGTGGTGGACTCGGTCCGCCAGGCGGCGCGCGGCAGTGATGGTGCACGGATCGTGTTCGATCTCGCCGCGCCGGCGATCATCGCCGAAGGCAGGTTTGGCAGCGACGGCCAGGTCCTTACCTTGATGTTGCGGACGGTTGACGATGCCCGCTTCGCGCGTGCAGCGGCAGAGGGGCGTATGCGTTTTCTGCCGCCCTTCAATTATGGATCCGGCGTTACCCCTGCCAGCTACCGCGTTTCAACGGCGGTGCCGCCATCAAGCCGCAAACTCGCCCTGCCGCGCGTCTATGGCGATGACGACAGCCGACCGTTGGTGGTGATTGATGCTGGCCATGGCGGGGTCGATCCCGGCGCGATCTCACCCGATAGCGGGCTGCGCGAAAAGGAGGTGACCCTGAAGATCGCGCACGCAATCCGTGACGAGCTGATTGCTTCCGGCCGGGTCCGCGTGGCCCTGACGCGCGAGGATGACAAATATCTGATCCTGCAGGAACGCTATGGCATCGCGCGGAAGCTCAAGGCTGATCTGTTTATTTCGATTCATTGCGACAGCGTGGGCGGCGGATCGGCGAGTGGCGCGACGGTATACACTTTGTCCGAAGTCGCCTCTGACAAGGAATCAGCGCGATTGGCCGCCCGCGAAAACAAGGCGGACATCATCCAGGGCGTCAATCTCGCGTCAACCTCGGCCGATATCTCGTCGATTTTGATCGATCTCACCCAGCGTGAAACGATGAACAGCTCGGCCAATTTTGCCCGGCTGCTCGGTCGGGAGGCTAAGCCGCTGATGCCGATCAAGCCGAATTTCCATCGTATGGCCTCGCTGGTGGTCCTGAAAGCGCCCGACATGCCGTCGATCCTGTTCGAAACCGGCTATATCTCCAATCCAGCCGATGCCGCATTTATCGACTCGCGGGACGGGCGTGCCGCGATTGCCGAGAGCATTAGGCGCGCCATCGACATTCACTTCGCGCGGCGGATGGCAGCGCGTTAAGCGGGTGCCCGCAGAGGGTGGCAAGCCGACGTAAACTTGGCTAGGGGCTCCAGTCTGTATGGCCCAGTCCTCCTCCTCTGTGAATTTTCGCATCCGCCGCGAGGTCAGCGGGCTGCAAGGTCATATCGAGCGTGCGTGGCAGCGCTGGTGGGTGAAGACCCTGGTGGTGCTCGGCGGGATCGGCCTGATCGGCTATGCGCTGCTGTGGCTGTTGTTCGCGCGAAACCTGCCCTCAGTCGATGGGTTGCGGGCGTATGAACCGCCTTTGCCAACCAATGTGCGCTCGATCCAAGGCCTGCCGATCCACAGCTATGCGCGCGAGCGGCGCGTGGAGCTGGCGTATGACGAATATCCCAAACTGCTCGTCAGTGCGTTTCTCGCCGCTGAAGATCGGACCTTTTTCGAGCATCACGGCATCGACTATCCGGGCATTGTTGCGGCTTTTCTCAATAATCTGAAAAGCAGCGGTCGGCCGGTTGGGGCGTCGACCATCACGCAGCAGGTCGCCAAGAATCTGCTTGTCGGCAACGAAGTCAGCTATGTGCGCAAGGCGCGCGAGGCCATCCTGGCGTACCGGATCGAGGATTCGCTGACCAAGGAACAAATCCTTGAGCTGTATCTCAATCAGATCCCGCTGGGCCGGAACGCCTTTGGGGTAGAGGCTGCCTCGCATGCCTATTTCGACAAGGAACTGAACGAGCTGACGCTCGGCCAGCTGGCCTATTTGGCGATTCTCCCCAAGGGGCCAGCCAATTATGACCCGTTCCGCAACACCGAACGGGCGCTGAAGCGGCGCAATTTCGTGCTGAGCGAAATGTTGCGCAACCGATTCATCGATCAGGCGCAGTTTGATCAGGCATCGGCGGAGCCGATTGGCGCGGTCGTCCGCCAGACCCCCAAATTTGAGCGTGTCGGCGGATATTTCGTCGAAGAAGTGCGCCGCCAGCTGATCGACAAATTTGGCGAAAATGAAAAGGCCGGTCCCTTCAGCGTCTATTCGGGCGGGCTGTGGGTGCGGACGTCGTTCGATACGCGGCTGCAGCAATATGCCCAAACCGCGCTGCGGGATGGGTTACTGCGCTATGATCGCGGTCGCGGCTGGAACGGGCCGCTTGGCCATGTCGATTTAGAGGGCGCACCGACATCAGCGTCCGAGGACGAAGAGCCCGTCGCCAAGGCCAGTCAGAATTGGGCGCAGGCGCTGGCGAACACCAATATCGGCTTTGATTATGCTAATTGGCGCTCGGCAATTGTGATTGCGCGGACGGGTGATTCATTCTCGATCGGCTTTGCCGATGGAACGACCAGCACGCTCCCCAAATGGGGCGCGCAAATGCCGGTGCGGAACAAGGGCGGGAACGCCTTTGGTGCGATCATGGTCGGCGATATCATTGCGGTGGCACCGGAGGCTGGCGTTTATACGCTCCGCTCCGTACCGCGCGTGTCGGGCGGTATCGTCGTCGAACAACCCCAGACCGGGCGCGTGCTGGCGATGCAGGGCGGGTTTGATTCGCGGCTCGGCTCGTTCAACCGCGCAACCCAAGCGATGCGGCAGCCGGGATCGACGATCAAGCCCATCGTCTATTCGGCCGCGCTTGAAAACGGCATGACGCCCAGTTCAATCATCGTTGACGGGCCGTTCTGCGTATATCAGGGCGCACGGCTCGGGCAGAAATGCTTCACCAACTTTGGCGGCGGGCGGGGGTCTGGCCCGCATACGATGCGTTGGGGTATTGAGCAGTCGCGCAACTTGATGACGGTGAAGGCAGCGTCGCAGACCGGTATGGAGCGCGTGGTCGATACGATCGATCGGATGGGCGTGGGCAAATATCCGCCCTTCCTGTCGATCGCGCTCGGCGCGGGCGAAACGACGGTGCAGCGCATGGTCAACGCCTTTTCGATCATCGCCAATCAGGGGCGCGGCCACCCGTCAACACTGATCGATTTCGTGCAGGATCGGCATGGCAAGGTGATCTGGCCGGATAATTGGCGTCCTTGCAATCGCTGCAACACGCCTGACTGGAACGGTAAGGCAATGCCGCGTCCGGTGATCCGCGCGCGCCAGGTGATTGATCCGATCACGGCCTATCAAATGGTCCATATTACCGAAGGCGTCATCCAGCGTGGCACGGCCACGGTGTTGCGCGATCTCAACCGGCCGATGATGGGCAAGACGGGGACATCGACTGGACCCACCAATGTGTGGTTCATCGGCGGCACGCCGCAGATCATGGCGGGTCTTTATATCGGTTATGATAAGCCCGTGAGCTTGGGGGGCTATGCCCAGGGCGGCACGATTGCCGCGCCAATTTTCAAGCAATTTGCCGAAAAGGCCTATGCCGGCTTGCCGCCCATTCCGTTCCGGGCCCCGCCGGGCGTGCGGCTGGTGCGGGTTGATCGCGCGTCGGGCAAGCAGGTCTATGGTGCTTGGCCCAGCGATGATCCCAAGGCGTCGGTGATTTGGGAAGCGTTCAAGCCGGAAAGCGAACCGCGCCGCAATGTGGCGCGGGCGGATGATGCCGGGTTGCAGCGCGAAGCCAAGCCTGCCCGCCGCGCGGCAACCCAAAGTGACAGCGATTTCTTGCAAAGACAGGGCGGAATCTACTAGCGCCAAGCGTCACGCGTCATCAGATTAGTGTCATGCCGGTGAAAATCGGGGTCTTCCACAAACACGGATGACACCTGCAGTCATTGGCAGGATGCATCAGGAAAAGGTTCATTCAATGCGCGCTGAGGCGCAAGCCCATGTCGACAGCATCAACGAGGCGCTGGCGTTGCTCCGCCGGTTCCTCGATTGGGACCGTGCGCTGCGTCGGCTCGATGAGCTGAATGCGCGCGTGGAAGACCAGGCGCTGTGGAATGATCCCAAGGCCGCGCAGGAGGTGATGCGCGAACGCCGCCGTCTTGACGAGGCGATCACCGCGACGCGCGCAATCGAAACCGAACTCGCCGATACCGTTGAGCTGATGGACATGGCCGAGGCCGAGGGCGACACCGGCATGGTCGATGATGGCGTGGCCGGGCTAGCCGCGCTGTCGCTCCGTGCCAATGAGGACAAGATCAAGGCGCTGCTGGCGGGCGAGGCCGATGCCAATGACACCTATATTGAGGTCAACGCGGGCGCGGGCGGCACCGAGAGCCAGGATTGGGCGGGAATGCTCAGCCGCATGTATACCCGCTGGGCCGAACGGCGCGGTATGAAGGTCGAACTGATCGATCAGCATTCAGGCGAGCAGGCGGGGATCAAGTCAGCCACGCTGCTGCTGAAGGGCGAAAACGCTTACGGCTACGCCAAGACCGAAAGCGGCGTCCACCGGCTGGTGCGGATCAGCCCCTATGACAGCGCGGCGCGGCGGCACACCAGCTTCGCCAGCGTCTGGGTCTATCCCGTGATCGACGACAATATCGAGGTTGAATATAACGAGAGCGATCTGCGGATGCACATCAACACCACCGATTCGGCGGTGCGCATCACGCATATCCCGACCGGCATCGTCGTCCAGTGCCAGAACCAGCGCAGCCAGCACAAGAACAAGGCGGAGGCGTATAACCAGCTGCGCGCGCGGCTGTACGAGCGCGAACTCGCGATTCGGGAAGCGGCGGCCAATGCCGAGAATGACAGCAAGACCGACATTGGCTGGGGCCACCAGATCCGGTCCTATGTCTTGCAACCCTATCAGATGGTGAAGGATCTGCGCACCGGCGTGGTTTCGACAGCACCCGGCGACGTGCTCGACGGCGCGCTCGATCCGTTCATGGCGGCGGCGCTGTCGCAGCGGGTAACGGGCGAGACGGTCGAGGTTGACGATGTCGACTAGGCGGCGCGCCCGTGTGTTGCTGGTTGGGCTGGCCGGAGTCGGCTTGCTTGCAGCTTGCGATGCCGGGCTTGGCTCGCGATCGGGCAGCGCGCGCAATGCAGACGGATTCCCGGCGGCGGATCGCCCGGTTGCGCATATCGTCTCGTCACGCTGGTCGACCGAGGAAGCGCGCGACCGCAAGAATGAAGCGGGCGAGGTGATGGACAAGGCCGGGATCAAGCCCGGCATGACCGTGGCCGATATCGGCGCTGGCGAAGGCTATTACACCATCCGGCTGGCCGAACGCGTCGGCAAGGAAGGGCGCGTGCTGGCGGAGGATATCCTGCCCGATGTGCGGGACATGCTGGCTGAACGGGTCGTGCGCGAACGATTGCAGAGCGTGAGCGTTCGGCTGGGCAAGCCGGCCGATCCCAAGCTGCCTGAAAACAGCTTCGATCGCGTGCTGATGGTGCATATGTATCATGAGATTGAGCAGCCTTATGAATTTCTGTGGCGGATGCGCCCGGCCTTGATGCCCGATGGGCTGGTGATCGTTGTCGACGCCAATCGGCCGACGCAAAATCACGGCACCCCGCCAGCCTTGCTCAAATGCGAATTTGCCGCGGTCGGCTATACCCAGGTTTATACTGAGGACATGCCGTCGGCTGGCGGCTATCTGGCGGCGTTCCGGGCGCAGGGCGCGCGCCCTGATCCTTATGCTATCAAACCCTGCAAGGTGAGTTGAACCGATGCGGGCCTATCTCGATTTGATGCAACGCATCCTGGACGATGGCGTGGAGACGGCAGACCGCACCGGCGTCGGCACCTTATCGGTTTTCGGCCACCAGATGCGGTTTGATCTCGCGCAAGGGTTTCCGGCGCTGACCACCAAGAAGCTGCATCTTCGCTCGATCATCGTCGAACTGCTCTGGTTTCTGCGCGGCGATACCAATGTCCGCTGGTTGCAGGACCGCAAAGTCGCCATCTGGGATGAATGGGCGCGCGAAGACGGCGATCTCGGCCCGATTTATGGCAAGCAATGGCGCGACTGGGCAGCGAGCGATGGCCGCCATATCGACCAGATTGCTGACCTAATCGCGCAGATCAAGACCAATCCAACGTCGCGTCGCCAGATCGTCAGCGCCTGGAATCCGGGCGATCTCCACGCGATGGCGCTGGCCCCGTGCCATTGCCTATTCCAGACGCATGTCGCCAATGGCAAGCTGAGTTTGCAGCTTTATCAGCGTTCCGCCGATGTGTTTCTGGGCGTGCCGTTCAACATCGCCAGCTATGCACTGCTGACCCATATGCTGGCGCAGCAATGCGGGCTTGAGGTCGGCGAGTTCGTCTGGACCGGCGGCGATTGCCACCTCTATTCGAACCACCTTGAGCAGGCGCGGCTCCAACTGACGCGCACCCCCGGTCCGCCACCCCGGCTGGAAATCCTGCGCAAGCCGGATGGCATTGACGGGTATGCGTATGAAGATTTCAAGCTGCACGATTATGTCGCGCAGCCGCATATCGCCGCGCCGGTGGCGGTGTGATTTCGCTGCACCTTGCCCGCGCCGATAATGGCGTGATCGGCGCGGGCGGCACGATACCCTGGCATATCCCCGGTGAGCAACGCCGGTTCAAGGCGATGACGATGGGTCGGCCGATGATCATGGGCCGCAAGACCTTTGAAAGCTTCCCCAGCCCCTTGCCGGGCAGGCGCCATATCGTCCTGACGCGCGACCCCCTTTGGCAGGCGACGGGCGCCGAGGTGGTGCATGACGTGACTCAGGCGCGCGCGCGCGCAGGGGACGATGCGGCGGTGATCGGTGGGGTCGATATCTTCGCCCTGTTGATCGATCAGGCGACCCTGATTGAATTGACTGAAGTGCATCTGTCGCCCGCCGGTGATGCGGTAGTGCCACCGTTTACCGGCTGGCGCGAAATGGCGCGGACCGATTTTCCGCCCGAGGGTGCCGTGCCCGGCTATAGCTATGTCACGCTCGCGCGCCCCTAGCGCCCCGCGCACCTGCCCCCTATAGCCCGGCACATGGAGCGTCTCGACGGGGGTGCGCCAGTGCCTGAGCGCTATCGCGGTGGCATTGTCGCGCTGGGCAATTTCGATGGATTTCATCTGGGGCACCAGGCGGTGATTGGCCGCGCGGTCGCGCTTGCCCGCGCGCGCGGGGTGCCGGCGCTGGTTGCGACTTTTGATCCGCACCCGGTGCGCTATTTCAAACCCGATCTGCCCCCCTTTCGCCTGACGACACTCGATCAGCGCGCGCGCCTGTTTGCTGCCGCCGGGGCCGATGCGATGGTGGTATTCGGCTTTGATGCAGCGCTCGCCGGGCTCACCGCGCAGGCATTTGTCGATGAACGGCTGATCGGCAATCTGGGCGTGGGCGGCGTGGTGACGGGCGCGGATTTCACCTTTGGCAAGGCGCGTGGCGGCAATGTCGCGGTGCTGGCGGCGCTGGGGCAGGCGAATGGCTTTGCGTGCGAAACCGTCAGCGCCGTCACGGCGGGCGATGATGCCGTTTCCTCCAGCCGCATCCGCGATTTGCTAAAAGGTGGCGATCCGGCGGGCGCGGCGCGGCTGCTCACCCGGCCCTTCGCCATTCAAGGCAAGGTGCAGCATGGCGACAAGGTTGGCCGCACCATCGGCTATCCGACTGCCAATATCGATATGGGTAGCTATCTGCGCCCCGCCTATGGCATCTATGCGGTGCGGGCGCGGCTGGCAGATGGACGGGTGGTCGATGGAGCCGCCAACATAGGCATTCGCCCCACCTTTGATCCGCCCAAGGAATTGCTCGAAGTGTTCCTGTTCGATTTCGCCGAGGATTTATACGGCCAGGTGATCGAGGTTCAATTGATCGCCTATCTGCGGCCCGAAGCGAAATTCGATGGGCTCGACGCGCTGGTGGCGCAGATGGACGCCGATTGCGCGGCAGCGCGCGTGGTGCTGGCGGCTAGTTGAACCGGAAACGATAGCTGATCGACGTGCCGAGCGTGATCTGGTTGCGGCTGCCGAACGGGCTGCGGGAAATGGGCGAATCGGCGGCGTCACCCACCAGCCGCGCATAGCTGCCAAAGGCATTGATGCTCCAGTTGCCGCCAATCCGGCGCGACGCGAAGGCGGAAACCGCAACGTCGTTGACGCTTGCATCAGGCCGATAGACCGCAAGACCGCTCGTCACCGATTGGGCCGGCGTCACCCCGTGATAGGCGCGCAGATAAGTGGCATTGGCAAAGCGCACCCTGCCGCCATAGCCCAGCGTCCATTTGCCGATCAGCTTGATGCGCCGCAGGGTGAGATCGGCGAGCAAGCCATTATGTCCGCCCGCAGCCCGGCGAACCTCCAGTTGCACCGAGGTGAAGAGCGATGGCTGATAGGTAAGGAAACCGCCGATTTCAGGCGCGAAGGTGATGCGATTAAGCCCCGGAAAAACGGCAATATCGCGTTGCGTCCGGCCGAATTCAGGCCGCAGGATCGGCCCGGCACGCCATTTCCGGGTATTCAGCACATTATAGCCGATACCGCTTTGCACCGAGGCGAAGAACTGGTTCTTGTACCGGATGTCGAGCTGCGGGATCGGCAGAATGCGCAGGCCGTCGCTGCCCGGAAAGCGCGGTACGGCGAGCACGCCCGGCCCCACATCGATTTGCCACCCGGCGGGATAAGGCCCGAAGGCGATCGGGCGGAAGGTCGTTGCCGGGGGCGATGCCGCCGGTGCCGATGCTTGGTCGCCTTCATCAGCAGCGGCAAGATCAGCAGCAGGTTGGGCGGTGATGATCGCCACATCGCTGGCAATGGCTGTGTCGGACGGTGCGGCTATGGCGGCGGTGGCCATATGCAGCGCTGCAATCAAGTTCGACACCTTCTCAATCCCCTATCGCGAAAAATCGCGCGGCGGTTAGCCCAGATGGCGATAAAGTCAAATTGCCAAATGTTGCTGCGTTTCGTGATGAATGGCGAATGCGCCACGCGACAGGCCGTTCTTTGATCCAATGATTAGCTTTTTGCCTGGCCTCAGTGCCTATTCCGCTGGGCAGTCGAGGCGGCTAGGCAGGACAAGCGGATCATATTTTTTAGCGCGTTGCTCAAGCGAAGAAGAAGGGTGGTTCGCGCGGAGGCGCGGAGGAGTTTCGTTCGTGGCTCTGTCTCGCTTCAGCGAGACCCTCATCTTGCGTGGCCACGTCGAGCATTGGGTCGGCTGCGCCGAGGGACCTTAGCGCATGCGCACCCCCTCCGCGTCTCCGCGTCTCCGCGCGAACCCAATCTTCGGCTTTGTAACAAGCGCACCGCTACGCTATTGCCCGCAACCTTATGACCGACAGCACCGCACCAGACTATAAGGACACCGTCTTCCTCCCGAAGACCGAGTTCCCCATGAAAGCCGGCCTTCCGCAGAAGGAACCGGGCATTTTGGCGCACTGGCAGTCGATTGGCCTCTACGACAAGCTGCGCGATGCGCGCCGGGGGCGGGAGAAGTTCATCTTCCACGACGGCCCGCCCTACGCCAATGGCGATATGCATATCGGCCATGCGCTCAACCACATCCTGAAGGACATGGTCTGCCGCACGCAGAATTTGCTGGGCAAGGATGCGCCCTATGTCCCCGGCTGGGATTGCCACGGCCTGCCGATCGAGTGGAAGGTCGAGGAGCAATATCGCGCCAAGAAGCTCAACAAGGATGAGGTACCCGCGGCGGAATTCCGCGCGGAGTGCCGGGCGTACGCGCAGCACTGGGTGAACACGCAGCGCGAGCAGTTGAAGCGGCTCGGCATCAATGGCGATTGGGACCATCCCTATCTGACGATGGATTTTCAGGCCGAGGCGACGATCGTCACCGAGCTGATGAAGTTCGCGGAATCCGGGCAGCTCTATCGCGGCGCGAAGCCGGTGATGTGGTCGCCGGTGGAAAAGACCGCGCTCGCCGAGGCGGAGGTCGAGTATGAGGACGTCGTGTCGACGCAAATCGACGTTGCGTTCAAAATTGTCGAAGCCCCCAATGCTCCCGAGCTCAAATATAAGAGTGCGGTGATCTGGACGACAACGCCGTGGACGATCCCGGTGAATCAAGGGATCGCCTATAACCCTGACGCCGACTATGAGGCCTTCTCTCTCGTCACGGAAGTTCGACCGAAAACGGACGCAAACACCCAGAGCGGACCGGTTGGATCGTCCGTCGGCGAATATTGTTCGGGTAATACTTTCTTGGTCGCTGCCGAATTGCGCGACGCGTTAGTGGCTCGGATGAAGAAGTACCTCGATAATGCGTGGTCCGATCCCGACCATGTTCACGAAATTGTGGATATCGAAATTGAATGGCGCGGTAAGGGCTCGCAACTCGCGGGCGCCAAGGCCTACCACCCGATGGCTGGCGCATTTGAACCGGAAGGCGGGTTTTTTGACCGCTTGCGGCCCTTCCTGCCCGGCGATTTCGTCACCACCGATGCGGGTACGGGCCTTGTCCACATGGCCCCCGATCACGGCGAGGATGATTTCCTGCTGTGCAAGGCGCATGGCATCGAGCCCGTTTTCGCGGTCGATGCGGCGGGGATGTACCGGGAGGATTGGGCGTGGCTCGGCGGGCAGGGCTCGGTCATCAACAAGAAGTTCGTCGGCGCCGATGGCCCGATCTGTTCGGACCTGCGCGCCAGCGGCGGGCTGCTCGCGGCGAGCGATGATTTCAAGCACAGCTACCCGCATAGCTGGCGGTCAAAGGCCAAGGTGATCTTCCGCTGCACGCCGCAATGGTTTGTGCCGATGGATAAAGATCTGTCCGTATCCCCCTCCCGCATGCGGGAGGGGCTAGGGGTGGGCCTGTCCGCAAATGCCGCGTTTGCCGCAGAAGGCCCACCCCCGACCCCTCCCGCAAGCGGGAGGGGGGAAGAAGGCGATACCCTCCGCAATCGCGCCCTCGCCGCGATCGAGGCCACGCGCTGGCTGCCCGCCAAGGGCCAGAACCGCATCACGTCGATGGTCGCGGGCCGCCCCGATTGGGTGCTCAGCCGCCAGCGTGCCTGGGGCGTACCGATCACGCTCTTTGTCGATCGCAAGACCGGGCACTATCTCTGCGACCCGGCGGTCAACGCCCGGATCATCGCAGCGGTGCGGGAAAACGGCGTCGACGCCTGGACCGACGAAGCGGCACAGGACCTGCTCGGCAACGACTATGCCGCCGCCGATTACGAACGCGTCACCGACATTCTCGACGTGTGGTTCGACAGCGGCTGCACCCACGCCTTTGTGCTCGAATCGGGACGCTGGCCCGATCTCCTGCGGCCTAAGGGATATAAAGGCCCGGCTGCCGATCTCTATCTAGAAGGCTCCGATCAACATCGCGGCTGGTTCCAGTCGTCGCTGCTCGAAAGCTGCGGCACGCGCGGGCATGCGCCGTACAAGGCGGTGCTCACCCATGGCTTCACGATGGATGCCAAGGGCATGAAAATGTCCAAGAGCCTCGGCAACACGATCAATCCGCTCGAACTGATGAAGGAATCGGGCGCCGACATCCTGCGGCTCTGGGCGCTGACGGTCGATTTCACTGAGGATCACCGGATCGGCAAGGAAATCCTGAATGGGGTGTCCGACCAGTATCGCAAGCTGCGCAACACCTTCCGCTACATGCTCGGCGCGCTGGACGGGTTCGACGAGGCCGAACGCGTTGATGTGGACCACATGCCCGAGCTCGAACTCTACATGCTCGAGCTGCTCGGCACGATGGACGTCCAGCTAAAGGCCGCGATCGATGATTTCGACTTCAACAGCTATGTCCGCTTGCTGACCAATTTCGCGAACGAGGATCTGTCGGCATTCTATTTCGATATCCGCAAGGATTGCCTTTATTGCGATGCGCCGGACAGCATCAAGCGGCGGTCGTGCCGGACGGTCATGGACATCTTGTTCCACGCGCTGGTGCGATATTTGGCCCCGGTGCTGGTCTTCACCGCCGAGGAAGTCTGGCAGAACCGCTTCCCGAGCGAGGATGGATCGGTCCACTTGCTCGAATGGCCGAAACTGCCAAGAATGCCGGGCGATCGACCGATCGGCACCAACTGGGCCGATGTCCGTGCGCTTCGGGTGCAGGTCACCGAAGCGATCGAGCCGCTGCGCCGCGACAAGATCGTCCGGTCGAGCCTGGAGGCTGAGGTGACCGTGCCCGCACTGCCGCTGTCGGCAGAGGCGCTGGCTGAAATATTCATCGTGGCGAAAGTGACCAAGGGCGATAGCGTGGCGGTGACGCGCACCGATTACGCCAAATGTGGCCGCTGCTGGCGGCTGTTGCCCGATGTGGTAGAAGATGGTGCGCTGTGTGATCGGTGCAGTGAGGTGGTGGCATGAAGCGGTTGCCGATTATTGGGTTGATGGCGGCGGCGATCGTGTTTGCGATTGATCAGCTGATCAAATTCATCGTCACCGGGCCGCTGGGGCTCTCGTCGCTTGCGGGACCAACGATTGAAATCATGCCGATTTTCCGGCTGCGCTTCGTCGCCAATATCGGCGTGTCGTTGGGGCTGCTCAATGCGTCAAGCGATGCCGGGCGCTGGGGGCTGGTGGCGCTGACCGGGGTTATTGCGGCGGGCGTCTTGGTCTGGATGGTGCGCGAGCGGAACCGGCAGGACCAGTTTGCGCTGGGGCTGGTGCTTGGCGGCGCGCTTGGCAATATTCTCGATCGCATCCGCTTGGGCTATGTGGTCGATTATGCCGATCTGCACTTTGGCGAATGGAGCCCTTTTTTGGTCTTCAATCTGGCGGATTCGGCGATTACGATAGGTGTATTAGTGTTGCTGGTGCGCGCGATCCTGGTGCGCGACAAGCCGGTGCCGACTGTTTCAGTGGAGAATGGGAATGCGTAAATATAGCGGGCTCGTCATGGGCCTAGGCCTGACCGTTTTCCTGAGCGCGTGTGGCGGTGGCACCGGCCTGAACCGCGCGCGGCCCGATGAATTCGCGGTTGCGCGCCAGGCGCCGCTGGTGATTCCGCCCGATTTTTCCTTGACCCCGCCAAAGCCCGGCGCGGCCCGCCCGCAGGATACTGGCCCCCAGGCCTTGGCGCTTGAAGCGTTATTCGGCGGTCCGGCAGCGCGCAGTGCGGCTGAGCGTTCGGTGCTGGCTCAGGCGGGGAGCGATTCGGCGGGCGAGGGTATTCGCTCAGAGGTTGGCGATCCGCAGACCAATGTCGTCGACAAAGGGTCAACCACCCGCGACATCGTCGCCGCGCCAGAGGGCGATGGCCAGAACGCAACGACCAGCACGCCAAAATGATTCGGCGGTCGCGGCTAGAGCGTGATGACGTTAGGTCGCTTCAACCTCATACCCGTTCGGCCCCGGATCAGGTCCGGGGGAAGTCGAAGCCCACGCGATCCGCATGCCCTTCGACTTCGCTCAGGGCGAACGGGGTTTGGGTTGGTCCAATCCAAAGTCATCAGACTCTAAGCGATCGCCCGTGACCTGTTGATCGTCACCCCGCGCGCAGCGAAGCAATTGAACGACGCGCGCGGGACACTTGGCGAGCTACGCCGCGCGAAAGCGCTCCAGCCCGGCGGCCAGATCGGCGATCAGGTCGGCTGGGTCCTCCAGCCCGATGCTTAGCCGCACTAATGGCCCGTTAAAGTCGGGCGTCGTCGCGGTGCGGTAACGCTGGGGATCAACCGGCAGCGCCAGGCTTTCAAAGCCGCCCCAGCTATAGCCAATGCCGAACAGCGCCAGCCCGTCAATCAAGGCGGCACGGGCCTCCTCATCGCCGCCACGCAGTTCGAACGAGAACAAGCCCGACGACCCCTTAAAGTCGCGCAGGAAATGCGCTTGGCCCGGGCAATCGGGCAGCGCTGGGTGGAAAACCCGCGCCACCTCCGGGCGGGATTTCAGCCAATGCGCGATCTTGAGCGCGCTTTGCTGGTGATGCGCCAGGCGCACCGCCATCGTCCGCAGGCCCCGCGACCCCAGCCAGCAATCATCGGGGCTGGCGATATGGCCAAGCTGGTGGGCGGTGTCGCGCAAGGCAGCAAAATGGCCGGGACCGGCGGTTACCGATCCCAGCATCGCATCGGAATGGCCGACAATGTATTTGGTGCAGGCCAGGATCGACAAGTCGATTCCCATCGCAATTGCCGGCAAGAAAAGCGGCGTCGCCCAGGTATTGTCGAGCAAGGTCGTCACGCCGCGCGCTTTGGCGGCGGCGATGATGGCGGGCAGATCGGGCACCTCGAATGTCAGGCTGCCAGGCGCTTCAATCAGGATGGCCCGCGTCTTGTCGCCGATCAGCGCGGCAATGCCTGCCCCGATCATGGGATCATAGAAGCGCGTGCTGATCCCGAAGCGCTTGAGCAGGCCGGTCGCCATTGATCGGCTGGGATCATAGGCATTGTCGATCATCAGCACTTCATCGCCGGGTGCCAATACCGAAAGCAGTGCCCCGGCAATCGCCGCGACGCCCGAACAATAGAGAAACGTTCCCTCCGCCCCGGGCTCGAGCGAGGTCAGCGCATCGGCCAGCGACCATTGGGTCGGGGTACCGCGCCGCCCGTAGAACAGCTTGTGATGCGTGTCGCGCGTGGCCGCGCGCAGATCGGCAACCGACTCATACAGAATGGTCGATGCGCGCCACACCGGTGGGCTGACGATACCGCTCGTCCATTCCGGCCGCCGCCCGGCATTGACGACGCGGGTCGCGTCACCGTGCCGGTCGTCGTCCGTTTCGGTCATGCCGGGCCCATGGCCTTTGGCGTTGAGAGATCGGCACCCCATTCAGACCAGCTGCCGTCATATAGCGCGGCTTCATTGCCCAGCAGATGCGCGCCGAACACCAGCACGGCGGCCGTGATGCCCGATCCGCAGGTGCCGACCAGCGGCCGTGAGAGGTCAATGCCGGCATCGGTATAAACGGCTTTCAGGGCATCGCCTTGCTTCCATGTGCCATCAGCATTGAAAATCTGGCCATAAGGGATGTTCTTTGAACCAGGGATATGGCCGGGCATCGTGGCGGGGCGTGGGTCGGGCTCCTGGCCCGTGAAGCGCGCCGCTGACCGCGCGTCCATTACCTGTTCGGCGCTGGTGTCGACATTGGCCTTCATCTGGGTCAGCGTCCGCAGGCCCTTGTCGTCCGCCCACACCGTGAAGTGGCGGTGGCGCAGGCTTTCCTTGCCGCTCTTCGTTTCGCGTCCTTCCGCCTTCCATTTGGCGATGCCGCCGTCGAGAATGGCGACATCATGCGCGCCAAAGGTCCGCAGCATCCACCAGGCGCGGGCAGCGGTATGCAGCGGCGAATCGTCGTAAAGGACGATGCGGCTGCCATCGCCCAGTCCAAGCGACTGCATGCGGCTGGCGAATTTTTCGGGCGAGGGCAGCATCATCGGCAGCGTGCTCGATGTATCGGCAATCTCTGCCAGATCCATGAAAACGGCGCCGGGAATATGCGCGGCTTCATATTCTGCAGCAGCATTGCGGCCACTATCCGCCAGGAAATAGCTCGCATCGACGATCCGCAGATCAGTCGCATTCAACTCGCCTGCCAGCCATTCGGTCGTTACCAACGCGTCCATTATCTTCTCCCGGAATCCTGTTGGGCACTCCCTAGCGGTCACTATGCCCGTCGTCGAGACGATCTAGGGCCTGAGATGCAAGAACATTCACTGGTGATCAGTCTGTCCGATGGCAAGGGCATGATCGGCAGCAGCATCATTTCCTTTCGGGTTTTCCCGCGATAAGTGCATGGTGATGACACCCAAATTCCTTGGCCAGACGAGTGCATTGCCAGCATCGCCCGAGACGGCAGTGCTCGATTATGTACCCAATCCGCGATGCGACAGCACCTATATGGTGCGGTTTGCCGTGCCCGAATTCACCTCGCTCTGCCCGGTAACGGGGCAGCCCGATTTTGCGCATCTGGTGATTGATTATGTGCCGGCGGCAACGATCGTCGAATCGAAATCGCTCAAGCTGTTTCTCGGCGCCTTTCGCAATCATCAGGCCTTTCACGAAGATTGCACCGTTGGCATCGGCGAGCGGCTTTATCGCGAGATGCAGCCGCTTTGGCTGCGAATCGGCGGCTATTGGTATCCGCGCGGCGGCATTCCCATTGATGTCTTCTGGCAGAGCGGCGCGCCACCAGCTGGGGTGTGGATCCCCGCGCAGGACGTGCCCGGATATCGCGGGCGCGGCTAGGCGGTAGACTTATAAGAAACGGCCTGTCGGCAAGCGCCGCACACTGCGCCATTCAAATGATCCGATGACTGGTCTGCGGGCGGACGTTTATTGAGGTTGGGGTTCGGGCTGGGCCCGGATGCGAATGTTCACGAATGTTCGCACTGATGCGATGGTTTCGCCAGATCGTCGTCAGGGTGCAGCCCTTTGGCGCGGCAGGCAGTGCTTCCCAATGGCGAAGTGAAGACGGTCGACGGTGTGAAAGAGCGAGGGACGTGTAGCAGGACTCGCTATTGTAGGAAAGGATTGGCCGATTTCGCCCAGAGGCGGTCATCTGCGACACTAATTTGCAGCCCTGAAAGCTGTCCTCCATTCGCAACTTAGAGGGCTGGCGGGTTTAGCTTCTTAAGTGGCTGCGATCGAGTGGACACAATGCCCACTCACCACTGGCCTGCGCACTTGCGGATTGCTATGGCATAGGCATGAGCCTGATTTACGGTCCGACGATCAAGAGCCTTTCGGGACACCCGCTGCCATCTTGGTTCGACGACGCAAAGTTTGGCATCTTCATCCATTGGGGGCTGTATTCGATCCCGGCTTTTGCACCGCTTGGTGCGCATCCGGACCCGATGGCGCCCGATATGATGCGCTCAAACCGCTACGCCGAATGGTATGAGAACACCCTTAAATTTGACGACTCAAACACTGCTTCGTTCCACCGAACCCATTACGGTGACGCCCCCTATAGCGACTTTGCGAAACCGTTCGAAGCCGCTGCGGCCGCGCTACCGGTGGCTGATTGGGCGGATGCCTTTCGTGACAGTGGCGCGCGCTATGTCACGCTCGTCACCAAGCATCATGACGGTTATCTGCTCTGGCCAAGCCGGCATCCGAACCCATTTCGGAGCGGCTGGCAAAGCCCGACCGATGTCGTTTCCAAGGTCGCTTCGGCGGTTCGCGCTGCAGGGTTGCGGTTCGGCACCTATTACTCCGGTGGGCTCGACTGGACGTTCAACCCGGATCGCGTCGATAATCTTGCCGCGATGTTCGCATCGATGCCGCACGATGATGGCTATGACGACTATTGCCGCGATCATTACCTAGAGCTGATCGCGAACTACCAGCCCGATTATCTTTGGAATGACATCGGATTTCCGACCGAAGCCTCGATGCTTGAGGTCTGCGCGGCGCATTATAATGCGAACGCAGATGGTCTGGTGAATGACCGCTGGTTGGCGGCACGCGACCTGCTCGATGGCAGCGATGCTGACCGCACCGCACGAATGAGGGCGATGTTCGGGTATCTCAAGCAGCACCGTGTTCCGCCGCCCGCGCATTACGACGTGATCACGCCTGAATACGCGCCAGCGGCGACATCGTTCGAGAAGAAATGGGAAGCGACCCGCGGTATCGGGTCGAGCTTTGGCTACAATCGGCAGGAAGCCGACACGGACCTGATGAGTGCAGATGCAATCCTGCGTCAGCTGGTCGATTGCGTCGCGCATGGCGGCAATCTTCTTCTCAATGTCGGCCCGCGCGGCGATGGAACTTTGTGCCCCATGCAAGTTGAACGACTACAGGCGGTCGGCGCATGGCTGAAGATCAATGGCGACGCGATCTATGGAACCCGACCCTGGATCGTTGCAGCGGCACGAGCCGAAGACGGAAGAAATGTTCGCTTCACCACGCGCGGCTCCGATGTCTACGCCATCGCCCTCGATTGCGGCACAGAACCGCTCTCTTTCGATCACGGAGGCCCGCTGACGGGCATCACATGGAAGCTTCTGCCCGGTTCGGGCGCGTGTAGCCCGACAGTTTATGTCCGGAGCTGAAGCGACTTTTGCCAACCTTTTCGACCTTTATTGTGGCTGCCGCGTTCTGGGCCTCAAAAGCGGACTCAGTTTCTACGCAGAAGTCCGTAAAATACCGCGTCGGCATAAACTTCAATCGACTCCGGTAGCGCTTCGGCCCTTGATCGGGACAGGACGACCAGACCGTGACCCGCAGCCCATATGACACGCGACAGGTGCTCAGAATTGCTGAGCGGATCGACAAGACCCGGAACGTCGCTTACGGCAGGTGAAACGCCGCAAAAGCTTGTTCGCTCGCCTCTTTTGCGAAATCTTCAGATGAAATCGATGTCGAGCCGCTGCCGGTTTACGCTTGCTGGGATAGCAGGCGGATCGATTAATAACACGCGTGTGTATATGGCGCTTCGTCGTGGCAAGCCTACTTGGCCCGACCGGTCCATGCTTGCTCGCGACGATGCAGTGGCAGCCAAGCTATGGTCTGACAGCGCCAAGTTGTTCGGGCCTTAACTCGAACTTCGACGGTTCAATGTCTAGTTGTCGCTGGTGCAGCCCAAAACCGGCCAGGCCGAAACCCGCCAGTTTCGATCATTTAGCCCGCGTGCCGAAAGCGATCGTTTATGGGTTCATGACCTCGTTTGCGTTTGGGCCGCGACTGGACCGTGATTGGGCAACGCATCACCGCAGTTTCATGCTGCGCTGCATCATAGGTGCAACCATATTGCCGTTAACCCGTTAGGTCGACTCGAGGGTTTGCAACGAAGGGTAAGTGCACCCGCGATCGTTGCGCTCTCTGAAGGGCGCGCGCATGACCGAGGCAATCGACAGGATTTCGCATATCAAGCAGCTGGCCCTGATCGGTAACTTCCTGCCCCGCCAATGCGGGATTGCCACCTACACGACGGATGTTTTCGAAGCGCTGAAAGCCGCCGCCGCCGATCTGATCGTCGATGTTTATGCCATGGACGATTATCCCGGTCGATATGATTACCCCGCCGCCGTCACCGCTTCGATCGCCCAGAATGACCGGTCGAGCTATCTGGCTGCGGCCCGATCGATCGAGGCAAGCGGTGCCCAAGCGGTGTGGCTGCAGCACGAATATGGGATTTTTGGCGGCGTTGCCGGCGATTTCATTCTGGGCCTGCTCGATCGGCTCTCGCTGCCCGTTATCGTCACATTGCACACCATTCTTGAACGACCCAATGCCGATCAGCGGCGCGTGCTGGAGGGGTTGCTGCGTCGCGCCTCCCGCGTGATCGTCATGGCCGAAAAGGGCCGGGATATCTTGCAGCGTATTCACGGTGTCGGCGGCAAGGCCGTGGTGATGATCCCGCACGGGGTGCCGGATCGCCCGATGGCTGATCCCGCGGTTTTCAAGCCCCGTTTCGGCTGGGAAGGCCGCAGGACCGTGCTGACCTTTGGCTTGCTGGCCCCAAGCAAGGGCATTGAGACGATGATCGATGCCCTGCCGGCGATCGTCGCTGCGCAGCCTGACACGCTCTATATTGTGCTGGGCGCAACTCACCCCAATCTCGTCGCGCATGAAGGCGAAGCCTATCGTGAGCGGCTAAAGGCACAGGCGGCGGCACGCGGCGTGACCGATCACGTCCAATTCATTGACGCCTTTGTCGAGCACGAACATCTGATCGATTATCTGCAAGCCGCAGATATCTATGCCACGCCCTATATCAATCCGGCACAGATTACCTCGGGCACGCTTTCCTATGCCGTCGGTGTCGGCAAGGCAGTGGTCTCAACTCCTTATGTGCATGCCACCGAAATCCTGGCCGATGGCCATGGCGTGCTGGTGGATTTCGGCGATTCTGCGGGCTTTGCGCGTGAGATCGTCGCGCTGCTCGGCAATGATGGCAATCGCGAGCGATTGGCCGCGCGCACTTATGCGCGGGGAAGGACGATGCTGTGGTCTCAGCTCGCCGAAGCCGCGCTGCGCGAGATTGCAACGATGATCGCGGCAAAGCCGTGCCGCTTGCCAAGCCCCGTCGCCCCGCTGACCCCGCTCGACCCTGATTTCGCCGCCGTTGAGCGGATGAGCGATTCGACCGGCATGTTGCAGCATTCAATCTATTCAATTCCCGATCGTCACCATGGCTATTGCATCGACGATAATGCCCGCGCGCTGATGTTAGTCGGGCGGATGGATGTGCTTGATGACGTGGCGCGCGATAAATGGACGACGATCTATGCCTCGTTCATTCAGCACGCCTGGAACCCCGAAGCGCAGCGCTTTCGCAATTTTATGAATTTCGATCGGAGCTGGTGCGAAGAGGCTGGATCGGAGGATTCGAACGGCCGCACGCTATGGGCGCTTGGCACGACGGTTCGCTATGCGCGGCAATTGAAGCACCGCGATTGGGCCGCGGCGCTGTTCGATCAAACAGCGTCGATGGCACTCGAACTGGGTAGCCCCAGGGCGCAGGCCTTTGCGATGCTGGGCGCTGCAGAAATGCTTGACTGCCACCCCGGTCATGCGCTGGCACGGACCATCCTGGAGCGATTCAGCGCCGATCATCTCGCCTTGCTCAATGCGGCGCGGCGGCCGGTATGGGAATGGTTCGAAATCGTCCTTGCCTATGATAATGCCCGGCTGCCCGAAGCGATGATCCGCGCTGGCCTGGCGCTCGGCCGGGCTGATCTGGTTGAGACTGGCGTCAACACGCTGGACTGGATCATGGCGCGGCAAACATCGCCCGAGGGGCGTTTCCGGGCGGTGGGCACCGAAAGTTTTGGCCGACCCTTTGCCCCGCCCCTGTTGTTCGATCAGCAGCCGCTGGAAGCACAGGCAACAGCAGATGCCTGTGCCGCAGCATTTGAAGCGACGGGCGAACGCCGCTGGATCGACGAAGCGCACCGGGCTTATCATTGGTTCCTGGGGCTGAACGATCTCGATCTGGCGCTGGCGACGGTGCAGGACGGGGGCTGTTTTGATGGGCTGACGCCAACCGGCATCAATCGCAACCAGGGAGCGGAATCGATTTTGGCGCTGCAATTGGCGTCGTGCACGATTTCGTCGCTATCAACCTTGGCCGAATCCGTGGCAGGACCCACCAGGGCCGTTGCATAGCCATCATGTTGGGCAGCGCTTTGATGGGATCAATTTAACCGATCGGGTTGACCGGATCGTTTCAGGGGCCGCGCCAGCCAGTGTTAGACGTTTTCAACCACCGTTTGCGGCTTCATGCCGATCCCTCGCGCGTCGTCGTCCGCCCGTTCCACCTTGCCTGGCAGGCCAATGGCAGTGCCCCCAGCCGCACGGCGCGATTGGTGCAGGAAGTTTTGGCGATGAGCCGCGCCCAGACCCGCGCCGAGCTGGAAATCGTGCTCAAGGATTTTGAGGCCCGCCACTGGCAAACACGGCGCGTGTTCATGACGCGCTATGCCCAGATCGAAGCGTTGCTTGATCTTGACGGCAGCCAGATTGATGACGAGCGACGCCAGCTGATCGGTGCCTATTTTTGCCATGAATATAGCTATGCCGCCGCCGCGCTCATGAATCCCAGTGTCGTGCCGCATTTCGACCAGAGCGGCATGCCGCCTGGATCGCAACGGCTGCTGATGTCGATGCGCGCAGTGGGTGAGGGGCATATCTCGTCGATTGCCTTTCGCGAAGGGATCATCACCAACAAGAATGAACTGAAACTCGCGCCCGAACCGCCTTTTGCAACCGCCACCGATACCACCGACCGCGAGGAAATGGTGATGCCGACTGGCCCGGTAACGGTGCACCGCCACCGCGACAGCACGCTTTCGGGCACCGTCATCTTTCCGATCACCCAGGCCCAGTCAAAGGGGCTGGAAGACCTGCGCCTGGTCCAGTTTTGCCATGAAGATGGCAGCATTGAGTGGCTTGGTACCTATACCGCGTATAACGGCTCGATAATCCAGTCCGAGCTGATGCGGACGCGCGATTTCCGGGCGTTTGATTTGGTGCCGATGACGGGCAGTGCCGCGCGCAACAAGGGCATGGCGCTGTTCCCGCGCATGGTCGACGGCTGTTATATGATGATCGGCCGGCAGGATGGCGAGAATCTGTTTTTGCTGCGCTCTGATCATCTGACCCACTGGAATGAGGGGCAGCTGCTGATGACGCCGGCTTACCCCTGGGAATTGGTGCAGATCGGCAATTGCGGCTCGCCGATCGAGCTTGATGAGGGCTGGTTGCTGCTGACGCACGGCGTTGGCGCGATGCGCAAATACTCGATTGGCGCCGTCTTGCTCGACAAGGCCGATCCATCAAAGGTGATCGGGCGCACCCGCGAGCCGATCCTCGCCGCTGCCGATCAGGATCGTGAGGGCTATGTCCCCAATGTCGTCTATAGCTGCGGGGCGATGCGGCACGGCGAATCGCTGTTCCTGCCCTACGGCGTTGCCGATAGCTCGATCGCCTTTGCGTTCATCCCGATCAAGGTGCTGCTCAGCCATATGTAGCCGTGTTTCGTTTCGCAGAGGAGCGCCCGAGTGCTATCGCTGCACCGCATGATTTTTAGGGGGATATGATGAAAAGCGCCATGATTGCAGCCGCCGGTGTAATGATGTTCTGGGGCATGCCAGCGCTGGCCAAGGATGCCGCTGTTGAAGCGCCAATCTATCAGTTCGTCGATGCTTTCAACAAGGGCGACATCGCTGCCGCCGCCGCAACCCATGCCGGCGATGCGCATATCACCGATGAGCTAGCTCCCTATTTCTGGGGCGGTCATGACGTCGTGAAGCGCTGGGCCGATGATTATGCCAAGGACGCCACAGCCAAGAGGTTGACCAACCCCAAGGTGGTACTGGGCGCTGTGACGCGTGAGATCGTCACGGGCGATCGTGCCTATGTCGTGGTGCCCTCGACCTACAGCTTTACGCTGAAAGGGGTCGCGATGGCCGAATCCGCGCAAATGACCTTTGCGCTCAAGAAGCTGGACAGTGGCTGGAAGATCGTCGCCTGGACCTGGACAGGGCCGGATGCCTCGCCAGTAAAATAGGGTTGATCCCGGGTGTCAGCGTAGACGATCAGCCCAAGGGTCCAGAACGGTGCGATGGATGCGGATTGCGATTGATCGGTCCGATGAACGGCAGCAGGTAATTTCGTTCATGCAACGTTTCGCCAGCTTCGGTAGTTGGGCTTCAACAATCCAAGGAGACCGAGATGCCCTGTTTCACCCGTCTAGCCGCCCTGATCGCCACGTCTTGCATGGCGCTTTCCACGCCGGCGCTCGCCCAGACCGCGCAGGAGGAGCAGCGATTTTCCACCGCGCAGCAGCGTTTCCAGAACGAAATGCAGATTTTTCGCACCGAATTTGATCGCTATCAGGCGGCGCGCAACAACCGATCGAACTTTCGCGATCCGCGCGCCAACGATCCACGCTTCGACGATCCGCGCTACAATGATCCGCGGTACAATAGTCAGCGCAATGTAGATCCGCGCTTCGCCGATCGTGATGAAAATGGCTATGATCCGGCCCGCTATTATCGTGATGGGCCCAATTATCAGGAGCGCGTGCTCTCGGCCGATGACCGCGTCTATCGCGGCAACGACGGTCGCTATTATTGTCGCCGCAATGACGGGACCACTGGCCTGATTATCGGTGCAATTGGTGGCGGTGTGCTCGGCAATGTCATCGACGGCGGCCGTTCGCGCGCGGTCGGCACGATTCTCGGCGGTGTGCTGGGTGCGGTTGCCGGCCAGGCCATTGACCAAAATAACCAGCAGGTTCGCTGCCGCTAAGCGGCTGACCGGGGCACCGCTTCTATGGGGAGCGGTGCCCCGATCTATCTGCCACCGCTAACCGATTAGCCGCTCACGACCAGCCTATAACCCGCGTCATAGGCATCGAGTGTCAGAAGATCGGCGTAACGGCGCGCCCATTCACCGCTTTCCAGATCCTGCGCTAGCAGGCCCAACCGTTCTTCTGCGTCCTCAATCGCCCAGAACGACGAACTGCCCGCGCGCAGCGCCGGGTCCAGATAGGCCGTGGGGCGTCGCCAATAGGCATAGAGGAAGCCGTCGGTGCAATCATGCGGCACCGGCACTGTGGTGACTGTCACTGGCCCCAGCCAATGCTGATAATCGGCCATGGCGGGCATGCGCACGTCGTCCAACGTCGCGAGGGCTGGCAGATAGTCGGTCAACCAGGGCCGCTGGGCGGGATCAAAGGTGAGCAGGACGATGGGGCCGCGCGTCACGCGACGCAATTCGTGCAAGCCAGCCGCCTTGTCTGCCCAGTGATGGACAGTCAGGATTGCCATCGCCGCGTCAAAGCTGTTGTCATCGAACGGCAACTGCTCGGCATATCCCTGGATGACGGGGGCAGATGACCGCGCGCGCTGGTGAATCATCGCCGAAGACGGTTCGATTGCGGTTACCTGCCGATCGTTTGGCTCATAAGACCCCGTTCCGGCACCGACATTGATGATCGTCTCTGCCGACCCAAGCGCTGCATATATGGCGCTGGCGATTCGGGGATCTGGCTTGCGTAGCGCTGCATAGTCGATCCCGATCCGGTCATATTGCACGTCCGCCATCGCTCCTGCTCTCCGATTGTTGGGTGCGTCCAACAGGTGCCCAGCCGATCACCGCCCTTTGAACAGCCCGCCCAGCACGCCGCGCACCAGCCCGCCGATCAACCCGCCGCTGCTCGAACCACGCTTGCTGCTTGTCCCGAACACTTGCTTGGCGACTTCATTGGCGACGGTGCGGGTGATGGTGGTGGTCGCGGTCCGTGTCGCGGCGGTGGCGATCTTGTTCCAGGGGTTATTGGCGGCGGCGCGTTCGGCTTCGCGCGCCTGGCGGGCGGATTCCTTTTCGGCAGCGATGCGGGCGCGTTCAGCGTCTTTGGCGGCGCGGGCATCGACCTTGGCCTGGAGCGCGGCGGCCTTTTCTGCCGCCGTTGCGGCCTTGGCTTCAGCGGCGGCGGCAGAGGCTTCTTCGGCCTTTGTCGCGAGTAATTCCTCGGCGGAGTCTGCATCGATCAGCGTGTCATATTTCTCGCCGATGGCGTCGGTCGCGATCATCACGCCGCGCTCCTTGGCGTCGAGCGGGCCGACGCGGGTCGCGGGCGGTTTGATGAGGGTGCGTTCAACCGGCGATGGCGCGCCATCGGGTTGCAGCAGAGAGACCAACGCCTCGCCGACCTTCAGTTCCGTGATGACGGTCTCGACATCGACGCCGGGATTGGCGCGGAAGGTGGTGGCGGCCGATTTGACCGCTGCCTGATCGCGCGGGGTGAAGGCGCGCAGCGCATGCTGGACGCGGTTGCCGAGCTGGCCCGCGACCGTATCGGGGATGTCGATCGGGTTCTGGGTGATGAAGTAAACGCCCACGCCCTTTGAACGGATCAATCGGACGACCTGTTCGATCTTCTGGAGCAGTGCCTTGGGCGCATCGTTGAACAGCAAATGCGCTTCATCGAAGAAGAAGCACAGCACTGGCTTATCGGGATCGCCAACCTCGGGAAGGTGCTCGAACAGCTCGCTCAGCAACCACAGCAGAAAGGTGGAATAGAGCTTGGGGCTTTGCATCAATTTGTCGGCGGCGAGGATGTTGACGATGCCCCGACCCCGATCATCACAGCCAATGAAATCGGCCATTGCCAGCGCGGGCTCACCGAAGAAATGCTCGCCGCCCTGAGCGCGCAATTGCAGCAGCGAACGCTGAATCGTGCCGATGCTCGCCTTGGACATATTGCCATAGGTTGTCGTCAGTTCATCGGCGCGGGTGGCGCAGTGCGCGAGCATCGCCTGCAGATCATCGAGATCGAGCAGCAACAGCCCTTCCTTGTCGGCAACGGTGAAGGCAATGGTCAGCACGCCTTCCTGCACCTCATTCAGGTCCATCAGTCGCGCGAGCAGCAACGGTCCCATCTCGCTGACCGTGGTGCGCACGGGGTGGCCTTTTTCGCCGAACAAATCCCAAAATTGCACGGGGGTGTCGCTATAGGCCCAGCCCTCATAGCCAATCTCCTTGGCGCGGGCGGCGAAGATCTCGTGCATCTTGGCGGTTGGCGACCCGGCCATGGCGAGGCCGGCGAGATCGCCCTTCACATCGGCGACGAAGCAGGGGACGCCAACGGCGGAGAAGCCTTCAATAATGCCCTGCACCGTCACCGTCTTGCCGGTGCCGGTCGCGCCAGCGATCAGGCCGTGGCGGTTGGCGCGCTTAAGTTCGAGCGCCTGCGGCTTCCCGCCGCCCGTACCAATGAAGATGCTGCCGTCTGCCATATCACTCTCCCCGCGCTCTTGCTTCGCTATCGCGCGTTTGCGGGGACGACGGCAAGATATGAAAATGCCGCCCGGTCAATGCTGACCGGGCGGCATCGATAAACCATCGGCAAATGGCTTATTTTTTCAGCTTGATCGGCACAAAGGCACCCGGCAACCGCTGGCGCTGGACATAGAGCAGCACCGTCGGGCGGCCGTCACGGACCGCTTGTGCAACAATCGCCGCAAGCGCATCGGGCGTGGCAACCGGGGTCCCATTGGCCGAGACGACCACGTCGCCGCGCTTCAGCTTTTGCCCGGCATCGCTCGATGGATCTGTGCCGCTGATGACGACCCCGGTCACGGTCGAATCGACACCAATATTGCGGGCGATTTGCGGGGTGAGCGGGACGACGGCGAGACCAAGCTTATTGGCAACAGGCGACGCGGGGCCCTCGGTGTCGGGTTGGCTCATGCCATCCCCGTCTTCACCACCCGCTGAAGCCTGCAGCACATCTTCGGATGGCCGCGTGCCGACAACAACCGAAACGGTCATCTTCTTGCCGGCGCGGATCAGCTCGATGGGGATGCGCGATCCCGGCGTTTCATTCGCCACCAGATAGCTGAGCGAGGCGTCCTGCGTCACTGTTTTGCCATTCACGCCGACGACAACGTCGCCGACCTTGATGCCTGCCTTGTCAGCGGGCTCGCCCGGCGCAATGCTCCGGATGATTTCACCGCTATTCTTGGGCAGGCCGAGTGCGGCGGCGCTGTCATCATCAAGTGATTGCAGCCCGACACCCAGATAGCCGCGGGCAATCGTGGTGCCCTTCATCAGCTTGTCGATAACAGGCTTGGCGTCTTCGGCCGGGATGGCAAAACCAATGCCGATATTGCCGCCCGACTGGCCGGCAAAGATCTGCGAATTGATGCCGATGACATTGCCGTTCAGGTCAAACATCGGGCCGCCGGAATTGCCCTGGTTGATCGCGGCATCGGTCTGGATGAAGCGATCATAAGCGCCCGCACCCGTTACGCGGTGAAGCGCCGAGACGATCCCGGCCGTAACCGTGCTGCCGATGCCGAACGGGTTGCCGATCGCGATGACCCAGTCACCAACGCGGGTGCGAGTCGAATCGCCAAAGCGAACGAAGGGCAGGTCCTTGGCATCGATCTTGAGCAGCGCAAGATCAGAGATAGGATCGCGACCGACCAGCTTGGCGACATATTCCTTGCGGTTGGTGAGCGTGACGGTGATCGAATCGACCGACGCGCCCTTGGCTCCCGGGGCAACCACGTGATTATTGGTCACGACATAGCCGTCATCCGAAATCAGGAAGCCCGAACCGAGAGACTGTGCTTCGCGGGTCTGGGGCTGCGGCGCGCCTTGGCCCTGACCCTGGCCGCCGAACAATTCAGCAAAGGGTGTGCCGGCAAAGGGATTGGCCGGTGCCTGCTGTACCTTGATGCTCTGTTTGGTCGAAATGTTGACCACCGCCGGCTGCAACTTGGCGACTAGATCGGCAAAGCTGACCGGGGCGCCTGCGCGGGGCGCGATGGCGGCCATCGCCGCCGGTTCATTCTGCGCTGTCTGCGCGGCGGCAGGTGGCTGGAGCGTTACAGCGGCAGCAGCGCCGCCCAGCAAAAGGGCTCCGGTAATGGCATAGGCATAACGCACGTTAGATTATTCCTCTCTTGTCCGTCGCAACACGGCACGCTTTGCCGGTCCGCGCCTTAACGGCGATTGAATATGAACCGATTGTCAGCGGGGACGCCCAGTGAATTGCTTCAGATATTCGTTATTGGGCGAAAGGACGATCGACGTCTCGCCCTGCGGCGTGCTGCCATCGGCCCCAAAGGTCTGCCGATAGGACTGCATCGCCCGGTAGAAATCATAGAATTCCGCATCCTTGTTGAAGCTTTCGGCATAAATGCGTGAGGCATTGGCATCGGCTTCGGCGCGGATGATCTGCGCTGATTTTTGCCCTTGCGCACGGATCGTCGCCGCCTGTTGCTGGCGCGCGGTGCGCATCCGGTTGAGCGCGCTGTCGAGCGGGCTGCCATCGGGCAGGTCAGCGTGCTTGATGCGGACATCGACGATCTGGACGCCATATTGCGACGCCAGTTTTTGCAGGCCGTTCTGGATATTATCCATCACCTGGCCACGCTCCGGGCTGAGCAAGGCGGCAAAGGGGCGCTTGCCAAGTTCGTTGCGCAATGCCGAACCGAGCAGCGGGCGTAGCTGTTCGGCGATTCTGTCCTCGGTTGCTGCGCTGCTGCCGGTGGACACCACCGCTTTCAGGGGATTGACGATGCGAAACCGCGCGAATGCATCAACTTCAAGCCGCAACTGATCAGTCGAGAGCACTTGCTGATTGTCGAGATCGACATCGAGCACGCGCTTATCGACCCAGACGACCTTGTCGATGAACGGGAATTTGGCCAGCAGCCCGGCGCCGGTGCGACCAAACGGCTCGTTGGGTTGCCAGACATTGACGGTATAGACCGGTTGTTCAAACCGCAGCACGACGGCCTGTTCGGTTTCGGGCACGATCACGAAGCTGCTGACTGCAAGGATCAAAGCGACCAGCGCGCCAATGCCAAGCGCGACAGGATTGCGGAACAGGGTGGCGTTCACTGGCTGGCTCCCGGCGCTGGATTGGCTAGCGGCATGGCCGGCTCTGCAACACGGCCGCGAACCCCGGGCAGCGGCAGATAGGGCACTACACCACCCGTTTCGACGATCGTCTTGTTGGTCTTGGCCAGCACGGCCTCCATGGTTTCATAATACATGCGGCGGCGGGTCACCGTGGGGGCCAGCTTATACTGGGCATAGGCCAGATCGAACTGGGTCGCCTCTGCCTGCGCGCGTGCGGTAATCTGCTGCGCATAGGTGCGGGCTTCGTTCAGGTTCGATTCGGCTTCCTGCTGCGCCGCGCTCACTTTTTTGAACTCGTCGATCACCTTGGTCGGTGGATCGGCTTGCTTGATGGCGATGCCCTGGATGCGGATACCGGCATTATATTCGTTGAGGATCGATTGCATCAGATCCTGTGCCCGCACGCCAATCCGGTCGCGACCGCTGCCGATCGCTTCGTCCAGCGTCACCGTCGCAACGGTGGCGCGCATCGCGCTTTCCGCCACCGCGCGAACCGTGTCCTTGGGGTTGCGGATCTGATAGATATAATCCTGCGGGTTGGCGATGTCCCACCGAACCGAATAGGCCAGATCGATGATGTTCTGGTCACCGGTCAGCATCAGATTTTCGCCGCCGCCACCTTCGGGGAAATCCTCGGTCCGAATCGCCTGGACATCAACCTTGGTGACCGTGGCGACTGGGGCAGGCCAGGTCAGCCGGATGCCGGGATCGAGCGTTTGTTCATAACGACCGAAAAAGGCGACGACGCCGCGCTGCTGCGGCGCAATTTGATGCACGCTGGTGAAGATGACCCACAAAGCGACAATCAATGCCGAACCGATCAGCCAAATCGCGCGCCCGCCGCCGCCACTGGGGAAGCCGGTAAAGCTGCCGCCGCCGCCGCCGCCGCCGCCCGAGCCGCGTGCACGGCGAATAAATTCATCGAGCGCGGTGGGCTTTGGCCCGCGCGAGCGATTGCCGCCAGGGGGGACCGACCAGGGGTTGCGAGGCCCCTCATTGTCATCGCCAGAATTGCCCCAGGGGCTTTTTGGCTTTTCGGTCATCAGGGTGGAGAGGCGCTGCAGCCAGGCCGGACGAGTGATCATTGGCCCTTTATAGGTGTCTTGGACGGGAAAAACAGTGGCAACCGATCAAGACCGCCCTAATGCCGTAGACATGACTGATATTGATCTCCTCACCGCCACGCTCACCGCCATTGCCGGCCCGCGTGCTACTGCCCGGCTCGAACAGGGCCGCGCTTCGATCATCCTCGACGTCAGCGGCCTTGAGCCGACGGCGCGCGACATGCTGGCGGCGTCGGTTCGCGCTGAAGTGTCGGCGCTCGCCGGCATCGACGAGGTGCGCGTCGCGATGACCAGCCAGCGCAGCCAGCGCCAGCTGATCGCGGTGGCCAGCGGTAAGGGCGGGGTCGGCAAGTCAACCGTGTCTGCCAATCTTGCGATTGCGCTGCACCAATTGGGGCGCAAAGTCGGGCTGGTTGATGCTGATATCTATGGCCCCTCGCAACCCAAGCTGATGGGCGTCGAGGGCAGCCGCCCCACCGCGCCGGACAAGAAACTGTTGCCGGTCGAAACGCCTTATGGCGTGCCGTTGCTGTCGATGGGGCAATTGGTTGAACCCGATCAGGCGATTGCCTGGCGCGGGCCTATGGCTGCCGGCGCCCTTGGGCAATTGGTCGATGCCGATTGGGGGGATGCGGATACGATCGTCGTCGATATGCCACCGGGCACGGGCGATGTGCAGCTGACGATGATCCAAAAGCACCGGCCGGCGGGCGTCGTCATTGTGTCCACCCCGCAGGATCTGGCGTTGATCGATGCACGGCGGGCGATCGACCTGTTCGTCAAGGCGGGCATCCCGGTGATTGGCCTGGTCGAAAACATGGCGGGCTATGCCTGCCCGTCCTGCGGCGTGATTTCCGATCCGTTTGGCAGTGGCGGGACGGAACTTGCCGCTGATCTGCTCACGCTGCCGTTTCTGGGGCGCATCCCGCTCGATATCGCGATTCGTACCGGCTCAGATGGTGGTCACCCGCCGGTCACCGGGAACGGGCCGGAACGCGCCGCGTTCATGGAGATCGCCACGATCGTGCGCGATTGGCTTGATCGAGGAGGCAACCATGCCGCTGACTTCGGATGACGACATCAAGGCGTTGCTTGAACGCGTGCGCACGATCGCGCTGGTCGGTGCGTCGGATCGGCCCGATCGCCCTTCAAATGAGGTGATGGCCACGTTGCAGCGCCATGGCTACCGCGTGATCCCGATCAACCCGCAGATCGCTGGCGAGCACATCCACGGCGAATTCGTGTTCGGCGATATGGCCGTGCTCGGCGATCCGATCGATATGGTCGATATCTTTCGCAATTCTGCCGCTGCCGGTGCGGTGGTTGATCAGGCGATTGCTGTCGGTGCAAAAGCAGTCTGGATGCAGTTAGGCGTTATTGATGAAGCCGCCGCAGCGCGCGCCGAAGCAGCGGGCTTGGCGGTCGTGATGGATCGCTGCCCGGCGATCGAGCTCAGGCGGCTGGGCATCGCCCCAATCGGCTGACCGCGGAGGGATTGCAGGCGACGCCTCTTTTGATCACAATGCCATAGGCTTGAGGGTGTGGTGATCATGCTTGTGGCAATGATGATGATGGCGGGCACGGATGTCGCCGATTTGCTCAAGACCTATCGCGACCTGACGCGAGCGGAAATTCGCTGCGAGCAAAGTGTCGATCGTGACGAGATTCTGGTGTGTGGTGCCCGCAATGCCGATCGCTATCGCTTGCCATTTATCGCTTATGATATCGGCAATCCGCGCCGCGAAGGCGTGTTCGAACAAGCCGAGCGGTTGCAGCACAAAACGACGCCATGCCAGGATATGGGCCCCTATCTGGTCGGTTGCGGCATGGTCGGGGTTGGGGTCACCGTTGGTGGTCGCGGCACCCGTGTCGGCGGATTGAGGCCGCCCGCGCCTTAGGCCAGGATATGCATCCATAACGGCGCGCCGATCAGGCTGGGCGAACCGCGCAATTTCTCCAGTGCCTGCGCAACCGCACGCTCCGGGCCTTCATGCGTCACAATCGCGACCAGCACGCTGCCATCGCTGGCATGGCCACGTTGCATCAGGCTTTCAATCGACACCCCGGCATCGCGCATCGCCGCGGCAATTTCGGCCAGCACGCCAACCTTGTCGGCCACGGTCAGCCGCACATAGGCGCGACCGAGCCGGTTGCCCGTATCGGCGGCGTCCTGCGCGGCGAGCGATTCGGCGGGCATGGCATAGGGCGGTCCATATTCGCCGCGCGCAATATCAATCAGATCGGCAACCACCGCCGATGCGGTCGGCCCGTCGCCTGCACCTGCCCCCTGGAACAGCAAGCGCCCGACGAAATTGCCCTCTGCCACCACCGCATTGGTGGCACCGGTGACATGGGCGAGCGGGTGGCTGGTCGGCACCAGATGCGGGTGGACGCGCTGGAACAGGCCAGCATCAGTCGATTCGGCAATGCCAAGCAGGCGGATGCGATAGCCCAGTGCGGCTGCCTCAGCGATATCGGCGGCGAGGACGGCGCGAATGCCGCAAGCCTGGACGTCGCCAAAAGCGGGTTGGGTGCCAAAGGCAATGCTGGAGAGAATCGACAATTTATGCGCGGCGTCGATGCCGTCGATATCGAAGCTGGGATCGGACTCGGCAAAGCCAAGCGCCTGAGCCTCTGCCAGGACATCGGCAAAATCGCGGCCCTCTGCTTCCATCTTGCTCAGGATGAAATTGCAGGTGCCGTTCAGGATGCCATAGACGCGCGCAATCTCGTTGGCGGCAGCCCCTTCGCGCAGGCCCTTGATGACCGGGATGCCGCCCGCCACGGCGGCTTCGAATTTGAGCGGCGCGCGCGCGGCTTCAGCGGCGTGGGCGAGTTCCAGCCCGTGATGCGCGATCATCGCCTTGTTGGCGGTGACGAACCCTTTGCCAGCGGAGAGAGTTGCGCGGGCGAGGGTGAGCGCGGGGCCGTCCGATCCGCCGACAAGCTCCACCACCACATCGACATCGGCTTGCTGGGCAAGTGCTGTGCTATCATCGACCCAGGCAAAGCGGGTGATATCGACGCCGCGATCCTTGGCACGATCACGCGCGGAAACCGCAACGATCTCGATCGGACGACCGGCGCGTCGGGCAATCAGATCGCGATTGGCATCAAGCAAGCGAATGACGCCACCGCCAACGGTGCCGAGTCCGGCGAGCGCGATGCGCAGGGGTTTGGTCATTGGTCGTTCCAGTCTGTCATGCCGAAAATGTCCCGGCATCTACCGGATGGCAATAATCGCTGCCGGCGCTCTAGCGGGACAGTGGACCCAGGAACAAGCCCAGGGCGAAGAGCAAGTGCCAAGCGCGACTCTTGGCCTATTTCTTCACTAGCCCAATCTCGACTAGCCGCTCGTGCAGATAGTCATGCGCGGTGATCGGCGTTGGGTAGCGATTGGGGTTCGTGTCGCTGACGCAGCCCGGCAGCGTTTCGATCAGGAAATCGGGCGCGGGGTGGAGGAAGAAGGGCATCGAATAGCGCGGCAACGCGCGGCGTTCCGGCGGCGGATTGACGACGCGGTGCGTGGTGGAGGGCAGGACATGATTGGTCAGCCGCTGCAGCATGTCCCCCACATTGACGACCATCGCATCAGCGGGCGGCTTGATCGCCAGCCAGTGACCGTCCCGGTCGAGCAATTCAAGCCCGGCTTCCTCTGCCCCCAGCAACAGGGTGATGAGATTGATATCCTCATGCGCGCCTGCCCGTACGCCCTCTGCATCGGCGGGGATTGGCGGATAGTGGAGCAGGCGGAGGATCGAATTACCGTCCTTCACCGCTGGATCAAACCAAGTCGCGGTCAGGCCAAGATGGCGGGCAATTGCCGACAGGATCGTATCCCCGGCGCGATCAAAGGCAGTGAATAGCGTGGTCAGCGTTGGCTGAAACATCTCGGGTCGGGTCGGCCAGATATTGGGGGGCATGACGTCGGCATAGGCATGGCCAGCGGGCAGATCGCGGCCGACATGCCAAAATTCCTTGAGATCGACCAGGCTGGCGCCCTTGGCGATTTCGGTCTTGAAGGGGGTATAGCCGCGCTGCCCGCCACCTGCTTCGGTAAAATAGCCCCGCTTTTCGGCTTCCGGCAGCGCAAAAAATTCCTGCGTATAGCGCCAGGCGTCATCAATCAGCGTTTGATCGATGCCATGATCGGCCACAACGGCAAAGCCGAACCGTTCAAAAGACGCACCCAGCGCGCTTGCGAACCCGTCAGGATCATCGCGGTTCTGCAACAGCGACAAGGTGGGCACTTCGGCAGGCGGCGTTTCGAGCATCGATGGTCGTCCGTTAGGCAATGAAGGCCGCAACATAGGACGCCGCGCCGGGTTCGAACAGGGGTTCGACCCTCAGTTCGAACGGGGGGTCTGCCGGGCCGCCGTTATCCTTTGCTAACGGTACCGGTGCTGTGGCCGCCCGGGGCGGGCTGGACGTCGATCCGGATCGGCTTGCCATCGGCGTCAGTGCCGGCGAGCGCGGTGCCGTCTTCTTTCAGGGTAAAGCCCTGTTTGCCCAGCGTATCGACATACCAGGCGCGAACGGTTGCCGGATCAGCCGGGCTGTCGAACGCCATATCGATCATGTCATCCACCTCATGCGGCATGATCTTCATGTCGACCATTTTTGACCCCGGATAAAGCGGCAGCGCGGCCATATCGACGGCGCTGCCATCGGGCATCGGCATGTCCATTGCATTATTGCCCGCCATTGCCACAGCCGATGTGGGTGCTGGCGCTGCGCAACCAACCAGCGTGATCGCCATGGCTGCCAATGTCGCAACGCCAAGAGAGAATGATCGCGTCATGCCAGCCTCCACGCTAGGTTTCCTCCTACCCTCAGAGGCGAGGCAGGGGTGTTCGGTCAAGCGTTGCTATAATTAGGCACCGATTCAGGACAAAACCGTACTTCCCACCCTGACTTCAGCCGCCCGCGACAATCACGCCGGTTGAATGGCCATTGGCAGCAGGCGTCAGTTCAAGCGCAAATGGCTTGTCCTCTTCATCGGTGCCCTTCAGCCCGGTGCCGCTTTTGGTGATCTTGAAATCTGCCTTGCCCAGCCGATCAAAAAACCAGTCGCGCACCACGGCGGGTTCCGCCGGGCTGTCAAAGGTGACCCGGACATTGGCTTTGTCGTCGCCATCCTTGCCGTCATTGGCGACAATATTCATCCCGCTGATCGTTGATCCTGGATAAAGATGGACGCCATTCATCTCGAAATCGCTGCTATCGAGCTTCAGCTTGGGCAGCGTGATCTTGCCTGAGAAGCCGGGCGCATTGATCGCCACCTCACCAGTTTTTCCATCGACACCGGCCGTGACATTGCCATCCTCGGTCATGGAATTGAGTGAAATCGTGGTCCCTTCCTTGCCGTCGTCGCCACAGCCGGCGAGGGGCAGGACGAATATCCCCAGCAGCAACAATGAACGGCGCATCGGTCGTCTCCCACAGTGTATTGATGTTATAATACACATGACAGCCGACGACCGTCAAGCCAGACCTGATTTTGTGCCCTATAGGCTCGACCGAGCGCCCCGCTTCGGGCATGGCAGCCGACATGACCGTTCAGCAAACCATCCGCGCCCCAGCGCAGCCGCCGATCGGTTTTGTCGAATTTGTGGCGCTGGTCGCCTCCCTCATGGCGCTGACGGCGCTTGGCATTGATGCGATGCTGCCAGCGCTGCCAGCAATCGCCACCGCGCTGAACGTTGGTGTGGCGAATGATCGCCAGCTGGTGATCGGCGTGTTTCTGTTGGGCTTTGGCTTGGCCCAGTTGGTGCACGGGCCGCTTGCCGATCGCTATGGACGGCGGCCGGTGCTCGTCGCGTCGCTGTCGGCTTATGTGATTGCCAATCTGATTGCCGCCTTTTCGGCCAGCTTCATGTTGTTGCTGGTGGCGCGCTTTGCGGCGGGCATGGCGATCGCGGCGTCGCGCGTGGTGACGGTGGCGCTGGTGCGCGATTGCTATTCGGGGCGGGCCATGGCGCGGGTGATGAGCCTGGCCTTCATGGTGTTCATGGCCGCGCCCGTTCTGGCGCCAAGCGTCGGCGAGTTGATCCTGCTGTTCGGATCCTGGCGGCTGATCTTCGTGATGATCGCCGCCATCTCTGGCGTCATCCTCATCTGGTTCGTGATCCGGATGCCCGAGACGCAGCGGATCGCGGATCGTCAGCCCTTGTCGATCGAGCGGCTGTGGGACGGCTGGCGGCAGGCGCTGACCGATCGCTTTTCGATTGGCTATACGCTCGCGGCGACGGCGTTGATGGGCGGGCTCTATGGCTTCATCAATTCCGTGCAGCAGATTGTCGGCGCGCTGACGGGCGATAATCGCCTGCTGGTGCCGGTATTTATTGGGGTGGCGAGTATGATGGCCCTGGCCAATTTGCTCAATTCGCGGATCGTGATGCGGCTCGGCACGCGCCGGATATCGCATAGTGCGCTGGTCGGGCTGGTCCTGCTGTCGACGGTGCATCTGGTGATCGCTCGGCTGGGGGCTGAAACAATCTATAGCTTTGCGATCCTGCAAGCGCTGGCGATGGCCTGTTTTGGTCTGGCAACGGCCAATTTCTCGTCGATGGCGATGGAGAATATGGGGCATATCGCGGGCACGGCCTCGAGCGTGCAGGGCTTTATCAGCGTCACGGGGGGCGCGCTGGCTGGCGCGGCCATTGGCCAGTCGTTCGATGGCACCACGGTGCCGCTGTACATCGGCTTTCTGGTCGCCGGCCTGGTCGCGCTGGCGATCGTCGCGATTGTCGAACGCGGGCGGCTTTTCCGGCCGAGCTGAGCCTGCTCGCGACCAGCGGGTGGAACAAGCAGCGCCGCTTGCCGTTGGCCATTCCGAACGGCTGCACCCCGCAGCCTTTTCGGAGAGCAGCGAATGGCAAGCGGTGGCGAGCAAATCCCCGGCAACGGCACCGGCGACGATGGCTATGATGAAGATGGCTATGACGAAAGCCAGCGGGCCGAAATCCTTGAGGCCAGCGGCGGCGGCACCAGCGACGGCACGATCATGACCGATCTGATCCCCGATCTGGGCGGCGATGAGGATGTCGACAATCTTGATCGGCATGAATTCGACACACCCAAGGGCGGCGAAGGTCGCCCGGTTGCCGATGACGGCGATGATGACAGCGACGACGACGACGACGACGACGATGACGAGGACGATGACGAGGACGAGGACGAGGACGAGGCCATCCCCGACGATGCCGATCGCGACTCCTGACGGACCCGGCTTGACGACCCCGCGCTGCGGTCGCAGCATTGGCGGCTGGGGAAGGAAGCCGCCATGTCGATCGACAGCCGGGTTGATGCCTATATCGCCAAACAAGCGGATTTCGCGCGTCCGATCCTGATCGAGCTGCGCGCGCGCCTTCATGCGGCGGTTCCCGGCCTGGAAGAGACGATCAAATGGGGCATGCCGTTTTTCGTCCGTCATGGTCGGCCGTTCGCCAATATGGCCGCCTTCAAGGCGCATGCGAGCTTCGGCTTTTGGCAGCGCCCGGACCAGCCAACGGGGAAAGAGGGCGAAGCGATGGGCCAGTTTGGCAAGCTGACCGCGCTGGCCGACTTGCCCGATCCAGCCAGCTTTGCCGCGACAGTGGCGGCGGCGGTCGCGCTGGTCGATGACGGCGCGGGCGAGCCGGTGCGACCGGCGCGCCCGCCCAAGCCCGCGCCAGTGGTGCCGCCTGAACTTGCGGCGGTGCTCGCAGCCGATCCGGTCGCGGCCAACCATTTCGCTGGTTTTGCGCCGAGCTGTCGCCGCGAATATTGCGACTGGATCAGCGCGGCCAAGCGCCCCGAAACCCGCGACAAGCGCGCTGCCGAAGCGGCTATTTGGTTGCATGAAGGCAAGCGACGGCACTGGAAACACGAAGCCTGCTGAACGCAATCAGCGGCGTTGACCGGGGTGCCAGTGGCGACGGCCGTTGCCGCATGGGGCGGCACGGGGCATAGGCTTGTGCCTCGGCCACACGGGGCATAGTATTGTGCCAGCATCCCTTTTCCCCTTGCAGGAGCCCCCAACGATGCGCGCCTTATCCTCGATTGTCGCCCTTTCCGGCCTGATATTGGCCGGTGGCCTCGCGCTCGCCCAAACCGCGCCGACGCCGCCCAAACCGCCCAAGCCGCCAATGGCTGGAATGTCGCACGGCGATCACGCCCGGATGACGGCCGACCACAGCATGATGGATCATGGCATGATCGTCGCGGCGCGGCAGGCGGGGTTTCACCTGACCATCGCCGCGTTCCTGGGCATCAAGGCAGGTATTGCCCGCGGCGATGATGTAAAGAAGCTGGCGCTGCCGGCCGCCGCGATGGCGAGCTGGGGAGCGGTGATCCCGACAATGTTCCCGCCGCATAGCGACACGCCTGAAAGCGACGCGCTGCCAAATGTCTGGACCGACCGCGCCGGCTTCGAAGCCGCTGCCGCCAAGATGAGCGCTGCCGCCCGGACACTGGCCGATCTTGGCAAGGCCGGCGACGCGGCGGGTTTTGCGACCCAGTTCGACGCGCTCGCCAAGACCTGCGGCGAATGCCACACCACCTATCGCAAGCCCGAAGAGAAGAAATAGGCCGCGGCCCGACGCCGGACTGGATAGGAGCGAGTTGCTGCCGGAATCGTGCGCGCCTGCCCCAGCAAAGCTGCTGGGTATCGCGGGGTGGCTGCCGCATTGACCGGAGGCGGGATATGTGATGGTATCACATCACCATATCGGGAGAAGAGCCATGCGCCTGCGTTCCTCTGCTTTTGCCATCCCCGCCGACCATGCCGAGCCGATCGGCGGCATCAACACCACTCCGTTGATTGATGTGCTGCTGGTCCTGCTGGTGATGTTCATCATCACTATCCCGATGCAGATCAACGAAGTCCCCGTGCCGCTGCCCCAGGCAGGGCCAGCGCCCGCCGAGCAGCAGCAGCCGCACCTGCTGACGATCGCGGCGGGGGGCGCGGTGATGCTGGACGGACGGGCGGTGAGCCGCGCTGCACTGGCCGGGCCGCTTGCGGTGCTGCGCGATGATCCACGCGCCGCGCTGGAGATCAAGACCGATCAGCGCGCGCGCTATGACGATTTCGCGCAGACCATGGCGGTGGTGCGGCAGGCCGGGATCTCGCGGCTGCGTATATTGCCGAACGAATGAGGCTAACGCACCGGCAGCAGTTCGGGCCGGTATTCGAAATGCATCGTATCGAAATGCCGCCAGCGGCCGCCCCAGATGAAGCCGTGGCGCTCGAACGCGGCGACGATCGCGGCGGGCAGGCGGTTGCGATAGCGCGCGCCCTCGCCGCCTGACCAGCGCCAGTAATCGGCCTGGCCGCTCGCGAGATCAACGGCAATGCCATAGCTATGCATGCTGCGCTGGCTGGTGCCGGCAATCGCGCGGCAGCTATAGCCGCCCGAATGGGGGAAGAGATAGCGCGTCATCGCGGGCGGCAGTTTTTCGAGATCGCGGATGACGGCTTCGAGCTGCTCGGCGACATGGTTGGTGGTGGTGACGCGGATGCTGCCGCCGCCGCGCCCGGGCAGCCACGCGACATCGCGCAAGCGGACGTTGCCTTTGCGGCAATCGCCATAGATGGCATCGAAAAAGGGTTCGTAGCGGGTGCGGCCGGGATCGGTTGCGGGGGCAGGCGAGAGCGGCGCGCCGGCGGGATAAGGATCGACGAACATCGCATCGATATCGGGATGCGCCTGGCGCTCCGCCTCGGTAGCGGCGGCGGGCCCGAGGGTGCGCGGCAGGCGCGTGCCGTTGCTGAGAATGACCTCGCTGGCGGTGACTTGCGAGACGAGGCCGGGATAGGCAGCGAGGAGGCGCGTGGCCCAGGGCGGCGCGGGGGTTTGCGCGGCGGCGGGGGTGGACGCGGTTAGGGCGAGGAGGAGGGCGAGGGGGTGGCGCATGGGGTTAAGCTGGCACCAAGACCGTGTTGGAAGCAACCGCATAACAGCCCGCACGTACATCTCGCTTGTCGGCCAACATCATGCGGTGTAATTTGGCAAAGATGGATCCCCGCAAGACCCTTTTCGATTCAGTCGATCCGGAGGCAGAAGCTGCGGCGGATGCGCGGGCTGAGGCTGATGTCGAGGCCGGTCGTCTGGTCAGCCATGATGCCGTGAAGCGCTGGGTTCGCTCATGGGGAACCGACGAGCCTTTGTCGCGACCCCTTATCGGCGACTGACTTGCGCAAGATCGTGTGGACCAACGAGGCGGTCGAGCACCTCGAGGCGATCATCGCCTATATCTCGGCGTTCAATCCATCGGCGGCATCGGGGCTGGGTGCGCGGCTGATCGCGGTTGCCGACAGCCTGTCCGAATTTCCCGACCGTGGCCGCGATGCGGGTGGCGGGATGCGCGAAATGACGACGGTGTGGCCCTATGTGTTGCGCTATCGGGTGGAGGCGGAACGGGTGATTATCCTGCGCATCCGGCATGGGGCGAGAGGCGAGGAAGAGTAGGTGCATTTAGTAAACTGGCACCGTAGTTCCAGCGACGATTTCCCCGGTCTCGATCACGACGAAGGCTTCGAAGCCCTGATAGGCGGCGTGAAGGCATTGTCGTGCCGCTACGTTGGGGGTATTATCAGCGGATGAAGCCAATCGCCGATCCGCGCCTGAAGACTGACGAGACCGATGGTCCGGTCGAGCGTGGTTATGACGCGTGGAAGCGGGCGAAGATCGAGCGCGGGCTGGCGCAGGCGCAGGATCGCGCTGCGATGATCCCGGTTGAACAACTATTGGCCGATCTCAAGCTTGAACGTTAATTTCACGCCGCAGGCGCGAGATGACCTTGAGGCGATCCGCGACTGGATCGCTGGGGATAATGAGCGCGCCGCTGACCGGGTTGTTGCCCGGATCGTGCAGACGGCGATGATGTTCGGTCAGTTCCCGATGCTGGGCCGTGCCGGGCAGGTGGCGGACACCCGCGAATTTTCGGTGGTCGGGCTGCCGTATCTGATTGTCTATCGGATCGCGTCGGAGACGGAGGTCGATGTGTTGACCGTGCTGCATACGCGGCGGCGGTATCCGCCGGAGTGAATGGCGTGAGAATTTAGTAAACTGGCACCGTAATTCCCAGTTGTAAGCTAGTTTAATTTAAATCGATGTTGAGTGCTTGCGTGTATTTCAACCTTCGCAGATTTCTTAACGTCGTATGGTACCGCCAGGCTAGATAGCTGATCTATTAAAGTATTGCGATCGTTCGCACTTGCCCAGTTTATCAGGCGAGTTCCTTGATGAGCTGCCGCCTCGAGAGACGGCATGGCAACCCGTTCAGCTTCAACCGATGCGTCATAAACTAATCGTGACTCGGTGGAATTCTCGCCAAACTTCATACGAGCTTGTTCAAGTACCAACGCTGCTACCGCAATATCAGCAACAACCTTACGGACGGAAAGATCGTCACTGGAGGCGTCCACTGTTTCAATTACATGCATCGCCCCATTTTTTAGAACGAAGTCCGCGTTCAAACCTTCCGCAATGACAACGTTTGAAACAAGACGGTGAGCGGATATATCTTCCCCGCGCTTAGCGAGAACCCGCTCCGATCGAAAAGCTGACTTCATTAGTGTCAGAAGTTTTGTTCGCTTGAACACTGGCCTTAATCGAGCTGGCTCAGGGTCAATAAGTGCCTTTGTAAGGCGGGCAATTGATTCCTCGTAGATTGCCTGCGTTGGGGCCACGAAATATGAAGGACTCGAGAGCTTGAAGGGGCTCAACGCCCCTAGGGCCTTAATGCGATCACCGATGTCGGTGCAACCTTGGTCCAGCAGCTCCTTATCGAAATCTTCAAGCTGAGATATGGCTGTGCGAACGCCGTCAACGTCGAGGGCCGATGAAAGAGCGCGAAGTTTCTCCAGGCGGCGAGGAATACGCAACTCTAGACCTTGGTCGGAAAAAATCGCTAAAGCTGCGTTTAGCCGCTCGTTCCGACTAACGTCGGCGAGCTGGATTACCGCGTATTCAAATCTGCGACTCATGCCTTACAAGCGCTCGCAAGCGCTCAATGCGATTAAGCCGACGCCCTTCTGACCAAAATCCACTGAGCCCCTTTCTCTGGTCCACCGACAACCAGTCTGCAGGCATTTGCCCCACAATCCGGTCAATCTCATTCAACGGCACGGCAGCGATCCGGTCTATCATCTCTAGCGCTGATTCAAGATGCGGCCCGTGCGTTTTTCGTACGATCCTTCCTACCCACACTGTGTGCTCAGATTCAACCGGGAACCGATCGGTGGAAAAGTGCATAAGGCGAGCAGAGGCAAAATCGATCGCGCGAATCCTGCGCGGTTGCCCGTCCGTGTCCAGTATGAAATTTGGAAGGCACCTATCCGGATTATCCAAAAACAGATCATAGGCCCAAAGCCTTGAAAGATATTGACCAAGCCAAGGGAGAGGCTGACCAAGCTCACCTCTGCTCGGAGAACCGATGTAAAGATTCACCTCGACCTGATCAGCAACCGAAGATGGGCTCCTTGAGCCGAAAAACGTTTGGCCGTCATAGTCCTCGATCACGGCACAATCCGCGACTGAAAGGCCGAGGTGCTCTGCTAGGTTTGTAAATATCCACTCTATGGCCCGCAGCGGCTGGCCATCCTTATCGCCCTTACAATAGTAGAGCGCGCCGTCGTCCGCGAGGCATAAAAATTCAATATCTTTTCCGATTGGGAATCCGGGGAGGCGGGTGCTTAGTCTCCTATTGAGGAAGCTTTCTTGTTGAAGTGATGGCACGCGTAGTCCCTCGCCGTTCCAAGGCGAGAGAGACTTGCTTGCAAATCGTGCGATTGTCGAATCAGCCATCACTCAAACTCATCTCACTCAGCCGCTACACCAGCCCGCGAGAACATATCCCCCTCGCCCGCGTCCTCATTCGCCACATCAACCGGCCCGGCCTTCGCCTTTTGCCGTTTGTCGAAGCTGTCCCACACCTCGTTCCAGTTCCCCCGCGTCGCGCCCTTTGAATATTCCGTCGCGCGCTGTTCGAAGAAGTTGGCGTGCTCCACGCCGTTGAGCAGCGGGGCGAGCCAGGGGAGGGGGTGTTCTTCGATCATGTAGATCGGCTTCAGGCCCAATTGGCCGAGCCGCCAATCGGCGATGTAGCGGATGTACTTCTTGATTTCCTTGGGCGTCATCCCCGTTACCGGGCCCTGTTCGAAGGCGAGATCAATGAACGCGTCTTCGAGCCGCACGGTCGTCTGGCAGACGTCCATGATGTCATCCTTCACCGCCTTGGTCAGGCAGCCGCGTTCCTTGCAGAATTCATGGTAGAGGCGGATGATGCCTTCGCAGTGCAGGCTCTCGTCGCGCACCGACCACGACACGATCTGCCCCATGCCCTTCATCTTGTTGAAGCGCGGGAAGTTCATCAGCATCGCGAAGCTGGCGAAGAGCTGGAGCCCTTCGGTAAAGCCGCCGAACATGGCGAGCGTGCGGGCGATATCCTCGTCAGTATCGACGTTGAACTTCTGCAAATAATCGTGCTTGTCCTTCATCTCGCTATATTCGAGGAACATGCCATATTCGCTTTCGGGCATGCCGATCGTGTCGAGCAGATGGCTGTAGGCGGCGATATGCACCGTCTCCATGTTGCTGAAGGCGGCGAGCATCATCTTGATCTCGGTTGGCTTGAACACGCGGCCATATTTCTCGTGATAGCAATCCTGCACCTCGACATCGGCCTGGGTGAAGAAGCGGAAGATCTGCGTCAGCAGGTTGCGCTCATGATCCGAGATTTTCTGCGCCCAATCACGGCAATCCTCACCCAGCGGCACCTCCTCTGGCATCCAGTGGATCTGCTGCTGCCGCTTCCAGAAATCATAGGCCCATGGATATTCAAAGGGCTTGTAGGTCTTGCGGGCTTCGAGAAGCGACATGGCGTGCTATCCTGTTTTTGTAGCGAAACGATAAAAGGTCAGAGCATCGGGAGCAGGCTGAACGCCGTAAAGATCGCGCCTGCTGCGAACAGGCAAAAGCCGACAAACTGGCGGCTGCGGCGAGTGCTTGCTGTTTCGACCTTGCCGGCCGACAGCCCCTTGGGCGAGCCGAGGATGAAGGACACTACCATGCTGGCGAAAATGAGGTTCAGGCCAATGATGATGCCGAGAAGTTCTGCTGCGTTGGTCAAGATGAAATGCTCCAAGTCCAAAGTGCCCAGGCGAAACCGCCCAAGATGAGTGCAAGCGCCGCCAGCATCGTGCCGGCAATCCGCTTGGCGTAGCGTGCCTGATCGGTACTGCCCGGCCGCGATACGACGAATACCGCCAATAGGCCGGCCGCCGATGCGACCAGCGCCATGATGACGGGCGGCGTGAAAAGGGCAAGCGCGCGGGTCATGCGCGTTCCCGCCGAACGATCACGCGATCGACATAGACTTTGCGGGTGCGGTTGGAACCGACGCCCAGGAACACAATGCCGATGAAATAGCCGAAATCATACCAGCCGCCATTGTTCGGCACGGCATAGACCGCGACATCGGCCACGAAGAAGGAAAGGATCGCGGCGACCGGGAAGATGAAGCCGTGCCAGACGCCGAGGAAGAATCCGGGTGCGCCGGGTTCCACCGCGCTGCTCGCCTGCTGCGCGCAGGCGGCGAGCGCCAGCAAGAGCGCGACAGGGACGGCCAGACGAAACGTGCGGGCAGCAAGCGGCATGATCAATTCCCAGGTGACAGCGATGGACGTGCATCGAAACGCACAGCCGCGCGTTCAGGGGGCATTATCATCGAGGAGGAACGAGCATGTCGCACGACCACGCCATCAAGGACCGGATCAAGGACCATATGGAAGTCATCGGCGCAGACGGCGTCCATGTTGGCACTGTCGATCACATCAAGGGCGAGCGCATTCAGCTGACCAAAACGCATAGCGGGCCGCATGGCGACCATCACCATTTCATCTCGCTCGCGCTTGTCGCCGATGTCGAGGGCGACAAGGTGCGGCTGAGCGCAAATGCCGATGTCGCGGTGACGTTCGAAGAAGAAAAGTGATGTCACTTTCCCTCTCCCATCGGGAGAGGGAGGGGCCCATGCGAAGCATGGGAGGGTGAGGGCAGGGGCACTTCGGCGCTGGCGCTGCCAATTGCTTTCTGGCTGTCCTCACCCTTCCCATCGCTGGCGCGACGGGCCCCTTCCCTCTCCTGGAAGGAGAGGGAGATTTGCGCTAAGACACCTTCAAGATTCTGCATGACTTCGTTGTTCCAGAAACGAATGACGCGGTAGCCTTCGTGTTCGATGAAGGCGGTGCGGCGTGCGTCGGGTGTCGCGGCGAGGGCGTGTTCCGCGCCGTCGACCTCGATCACCAGCCTTTCGCTGAAGCACAATATGTCCGCATAGAACGGCCCTATCGGCACCTGATGCCGCCACTTGAGCGCCGGGAATGATGCGCGCAGGCCGCGCAGCAAGCGCTTCTCAATGGGACTCGCACTCCGGCGCAATTCGCGCGCTCGCGGTACAGTGCCGATCGGCTGACTCGCATAGGTTCGCATTGGCAGCCCTCACCCTTCCCACGCGGCGTTGCCGCTTGGGCCCCAGTTTGGGGTCGGCCATGCCGGGGGCATGGCCGACCCCAAACTCTCTCCCGATGGGAGAGGGAGTGGAAATCCTCTCTCCCATCGGGAGAGGGGCAAGCCGCGTAGCGGCGAGGGGTGAGGACGACTTCTCATCACCTCACTGACACGCCAGACACTCGTCATAATCCTTTTCTTCCAACTCGATCTGCTTGGGTTCGGCGGTGTTGTCCGCCTCCACGCCCCCTGCAAAACCGGCGCGCTGGATCGACTTGGAGCGCAGATAATAGAGCGACTTGATGCCCAGTTCCCACGCGCGGAAATGGAGCATCAGCAGGTCCCATTTCTCGACGTCCGCCGGGATGAACAGGTTGAGCGACTGTGCCTGATCGATGAACGGCGCGCGGTCGCCGGCGAGTTCGAGCAGCCAGCGCTGATCGATCTCGAAGCTGGTTTTGTAGCAGTCCTTTTCCTCGCCTGAGAGGAAATCGAGATGCTGGACCGAGCCGCCCTTTTCGAGGATCGAGCTCCACACCGCCTCGCTGTTCTTCGATTTCTCGATCAGCAATTTTTCGAGATAGGGGTTCTTGATCGACCAGCTGCCCGACAGCGTCTTGTGGGTATAGATATTGGCCGGGATCGGTTCGATGCACGCGCTGGTGCCGCCGCAGATGATGCTGATCGACGCGGTCGGCGCGATCGCCATCTTGCAGGAAAAGCGCTCCATCACGCCCTGATCGGCGGCGTCGGGGCAGGCGCCGCGCTCGATCGCGAGCTGCATCGATGCTTCGTCGACCTGGCCTTTGATGTGGCGAAAGATCTGCAGGTTATACTGCTTGGCCATCGCCCCTTCAAACGCCAGCCCGCGCGCCTGCAGGAAGCTGTGAAAGCCCATCACACCCAGCCCGACCGACCGCTCCCGCGCGGCGGAGTAAGCAGCGCGCGCCATGCCGGGTTCGGCGCGATCGATATAATCCTGCAGGACATTGTCGAGGAAACGCATGACATCCTCGATGAAGCGCTTCTCGCCCTTCCACTGGTCCCAGGTTTCGAGGTTGAGCGACGACAGGCAGCACACCGCCGTGCGATCATTGCCGAGATGATCCTTGCCGGTCGGCAGGGTGATTTCCGAACACAGGTTGGAGGTCGAGACCTTCAGCCCGACATCGCGGTGATGCTTGGGCATGTTCTTGTTCACATGATCGCTGAACACGATGTACGGCTCGCCCGTTGCCAGCCGGGTTTCGACCAGCTTCTGGAACAGCGCGCGCGCGTCAACAGTGCCGCGCACCGATCCATCCTTGGGGCTGGTCAGGTTCCATTCGGCTCCGGCGCGCACGGCTTCCATGAAAGCGTCGGGGATCAGCACGCCGTGGTGCAGATTGAGCGCCTTGCGGTTGAAATCGCCCGAGGGTTTACGGATTTCGAGGAACTCTTCGATCTCCGGATGGCTGATGTCGAGATAGCAGGCCGCCGAGCCGCGCCGCAGCGAGCCTTGCGAAATCGCGAGCGTCAGCGAATCCATCACGCGAACGAAGGGAATGATGCCGCTGGTCTTGCCGTTGAGGCCAACCGGCTCACCAATGCCGCGCACATTGCCCCAATAGGTGCCAATGCCGCCGCCGCGCGACGCGAGCCAGACATTCTCGTTCCAGGTATCGACAATGCCCTCAAGGCTGTCGGGCACCGAATTCAGATAGCAGCTGATCGGCAGGCCCCGCCCAGTGCCGCCGTTCGACAGCACGGGGGTGGCGGGCATGAACCACAGCTTGGAGATATAGTCATAGATGCGCTGCGCATGCGCGGCATCGTCCGAATAGGCAGAGGCCACGCGGACAAACATGTCCTGATAGCTTTCGCCCGGCAGCAGATAGCGATCGTTCAGCGTTTCCTTGCCGAAATCGGTCAGCAGCGCGTCGCGCGCGCGATCAACCTCAACAGGGAAGATTTGCGGCTTCACCGACTTTGAATCGGCCTTGGCGGCATGCGCCTTTGCCTTCTTCGCCGCCACCGCAATACTCGCGGTTGCCGCCTCGATGATATCGGTTGCCATATCGTTATTCTCTTCCCGACCGTCTCTGAAATCCACCGACTCTTCTCCCGCGCTGCGAATCGCATTTTCAGGCGATCCGTCCGAATCGGGGGCGAACCCCCATGCTATCATCTGGCGGAGGCGAGCGAGAACAAAAAGTGTCCATACGCCCTGCGCCAGGCACAAGCAGGATCAGTCTGCGATGCTCGATCGCGATAGCTGTCTACCAGTGCTTGGGTCCGCCCCCGAACTCAACCACAACAGATTGTGCCCATTCGCGCGGGGGCGCAAGACGGTAAATGACATTTTAGGGACTCGGTTCGTCGCTATTTTGATTCGCTTCATCGGCACCGCCAAACCGCGATACGGCGCGACGCGTGGACCTAGGCGGGGTTAGCGAAAGGCAAGAGAACGAACGGGAAACAGAAAAATTTCGGGAGATTATCCCCTTCGCATCGGTGCTCGTCGTCCTGCAGTGCCGGCGTGCCCAAGGGCGATGCAGACCACGGCCTGAAAGGGGCGCGGCGAAGACCGGAATTGGCAATAACATTTGGAGAATGTCGCCGCGCCGGGCCGAGGCATTCGATTCGCCGACAGCTGTTATGACGGACGCTTTGCCGCGCTTACCCCGCCAGCCGCGCCAGTCGTTCTTCCACGGGCGCGTTCAGGCGTTCCATGTTGAAGTTTTCGGCAAAGGCGATGCCCGCCTTGCCGTCGCGGTTCCACATGACGCGGGCCGGGAACATCTGGCCGTCGACCAGTTCGATCTGCAGCGCGATATCTTCTGCATTGCGACCGAAATCGATGCCGTCGATCATCGCGCCGCTAGACGAGATGTTGCGGATGCGGACTTCGCCTTCGACATTGCCGACGCGCAGCCGGGCGGACCGCATCATGGCTGTGCGCTGGCTGCGCGATACCTTAAAGCCGATTGCTGTTGCCATGCCGCCGCCTTCGGTCAGCACGCGATAGACGTCTTCGGCGCGGGCCGGGCGGCCATAGACAAAGCCCTGGATATGGCTGCAGCCAAGCTCGCGGATCAGTTCGATTTCGTCTTGCGTCTCTACCCCTTCGGCGGTGGTTTCCATGTTCATTGTCGTCGCCAGCGTGACGATCGCCTTGATGATCGCCGCGTTGCGATTGCCGGCCATCGCGGCACCACGGACAAAGCTCTGATCGATCTTGATCTTGTCGAACGGCGCACTCTTCAGATAGCCGAGCGAGGAGTAGCCCGTGCCGAAATCATCAAGCGCCAGCCGCACGCCAATCCCCTTCAGCGCCTTGAACATCGCATCCGACGAGGCGGTTTCGTCAAGGAACACGCCTTCGGTGATCTCGAGTTCGAGCCGGCTCGGCGCGATTCCCGATTTGGCGAGCGCATTGGTGATGATGGAGGGCAGCGCGGGATTGGCGAACTGGATCGGCGAGACATTAACGCCAACCCGCACGTGACGCGGCCAGCGCGCCGCTTCCAGGCAGGCGGTCCGCAACACCCATTCGCCGATGCTTTCGATCATCCCCGAATCTTCAGCGACCGGGATGAAATCAGCGGGCGAAATGCTGCCGCGCGTCGGGTGCTCCCAGCGCAGCAGCGCTTCATAGCCCATGATCCGCGCGCTTTCGGTGCAGACCACGGGCTGATAGACCAAATGGAGTTCATTCTTGATCAGCGCGTGGCGCAGATCATCCTCGAGCTGGCGGCGGTTTTGCGCGCCGTGCAGCAATTCTTCCCGATAGAAACGGTGAACGCCGCGGCCATCCGCCTTGGCGGCATAGAGCGCGAGATCGGCATTGCGGACGAGCGTTTCCGCGTCGGGCCCGTCGCGCGGCGCGACCGCAACACCAATTGAGCAGCCGATCGTGATCGACGCGCCGTCAATCGAATAGGGTTGCGAGAGCGTGGCGATCACTGATCGCGCAAGATCGGACAGCGTTTCGACATTGTCTTCGTCGGGCAGCACCACCTGGAACTCGTCACCGCCAAGCCGCCCGACCAGCCCGGCATCGCCAATGCTGCGCAATAGCCGCTGCGCCACCTGGGCGAGCAGCGCGTCGCCGGTCTGGTGGCCAAGCGTATCGTTGACCACTTTGAAGCGATCGAGATCGAGCAGGAACATCGCGGTTGACCGCTGGTGGTGGCTCGATTGGTTGAGCGTCTGATCAAGCGACACGCGCATCCGCTGGCGATTGGCTAGACCGGTTAGGCCGTCGAACAGCGCCAATCGGGTAATCTCGGCCTCGGCCCGGCGCTTTTCGGTGAGATCGCTGCCGCTGCCGATAAAGCCCTGAAACTTGCCGTGCGAATCGATCACGGGGCGGCCCGACATCGACCACCAGCTATCGATCGTGCTGAACGTCGCCGGACGCACCGGATAGTCGGAAAAGCCCGTCCGCGACGACAAGTGAAAGCCCAGGGTGCGTTCGGTGCCGGGACTGACATTGTCCATCTTGAACACATTATTCAGCGGCCGGCCGATTGGCGGCAAATCGGGTTCGGCGAGCGCTTCGGCGACCTTGGGCGAAATATAGGTCAGCAGGCCTTCGCGGTCGGTCTGCCAGAACCAGCCGGTGCCCTGGCTTTCAAATTCATGGACCAGGCGGGCGGCAAGCAGACCTTCGCGGTGGTCGCGTACGCGGTGGCTCGCTTGTTCCCCGTCCAGCAACGCCAGCCGCCGCATCGCCAGGCCAAGCCCGACCAGGCAGCCACAGGCGATATAGGTGCCCGGCCCCGGCCCGGTGAGCGCAGCGATCATGCCGGCAATCGTCGCCGCAAAGCCAAGCAAAGCCGCGCGCATCGGGTGAAGCGCCAATGCCGTCACCCCCATCGCGCCCAGTATCCCGATGAACGAGGCGAGCTGCATGCGATCGGTAGCCAGCTCGCTTGCCGACCAAAGCAAGGCCGTCATCGCCAGCGCCAGCCCGCTGCCATAGCCGACCGCGCTGCGCACGTGCAGATGCGGACGCCAATCGCGCATCGGCGGGCATTTGAGGATGATCAGCCCGGTCAGGCCGAGCAGCAGCACCGCCGCGCCCTCCAGCCCGACGGACAGGATAAGATCGACGCGCTCGGCGAGGATCACGGAGCAGGTTACGGTAGCAGCGGCGGCGAGTTGGACGAAGAACACGACCGGCCAGACCAGCCTGGTCTGCGCAACGATCGCCGCGAAATCAATGGCATCACTTTCCGATGCGGAGCTGTTGAGCGCCAGGGCCTGCCAAAGGCCGCGCTGTGGTCCTGACGCCTTGTTTTTCTTCAACTCTCTGCGCTTCATCGGCGCGGCTTACACGCATGATCGTTTAACTTGCGTTAGCGCACCGGGCGATGATCTGAATTTCGCGATTCCCTTCTATCGGCTTGGCCCAGCGCTGGCGGGCGGATATGGCAAGCGCTTCATCGCTTAACGCCGAACCCTGCGAGGATATTTATGGCCACGGTCATCCGCACCGCCGATCTGATCGAAAGCGTCGCCGACGCGCTGCAATATATCAGCTATTTCCACCCAATGGATTACATCCATGCGCTGGGCGCGGCTTATGAGGCAGAGCAGGGGCCTGCGGCCAAGGATGCGATCGCGCAAATCCTGACCAATTCGCGCATGTGTGCTGAGGGGCACCGGCCGATCTGCCAGGATACCGGCATCGTCAATGTCTTCATCAAATGGGGCATGGATTGCCGATTGGACGATACCAGCCAATCGCTCCAGGCTGTGGTGGATGAGGGCGTTCGGCGCGCGTACCTGCACCCGGACAACAAGCTGCGCGCATCGGTGCTGACCGATCCCGCCTTCACCCGGCGCAATACCAAGGACAATACGCCGTGCGTGCTGCATGTCGATATGGTGCCCGGCGCAACCGTTTCGGTCGACGTGGCGGCCAAGGGCGGCGGCAGCGAAAACAAGAGCAAGTTCAAGATGATGAACCCAAGCGATTCGATCGTCGACTGGGTGCTGGAAATGCTGCCGCAAATGGGCGCGGGCTGGTGTCCGCCAGGGATGCTGGGCATCGGCATTGGCGGCACTGCGGAACATTGCGTGCTGCTCGCCAAACAGGCGCTGATGGAGCCCATCGACATGGGGCCGCTGAAAGCGCGCGGGGCGAAGACCGATATTGAAGCCTTGCGGATCGAGATTTTCGACAAGGTCAACGCGCTGGGCATTGGGGCGCAGGGGCTGGGCGGGCTGTCGACCATCCTCGACGTCAAGATCATGGACGCCCCCTGCCACGCCGCGGGCAAGCCAGTGGCGATGATCCCCAATTGCGCCGCAACCCGCCACGCGCATTTTTCGCTTGATGGATCGGGCCCGGCCTATTTGGAGGCGCCCAGGCTGGACGAATGGCCCAAAGTCGACTGGCAGCCCGATAGCGCGGCCATCCGCGTCGATCTCGACACGCTGACGCCAGATATTGTGCAGAGCTGGAAACAGGGCGACCGGCTGCTGCTGAACGGCAAAATGCTGACTGGACGCGACGCTGCGCATGCGCGGATCAAGTCCATGCTCGACAAGGGCGAACAGCTGCCGGTCGAGTTCGCCGGACGCGTGATCTATTATGTCGGCCCGGTCGATCCGGTCGGTGAGGAAGTGGTGGGGCCAGCCGGGCCGACCACCGCCACGCGGATGGACAAGTTCACGCGGATGATGCTGGATCAAGGCCTGCTGGCGATGGTCGGCAAGGCCGAGCGCGGCCCCGATGCAACCAAGGCAATTGCCGAGGGCAAAAGCGCTTATCTCATGGCGGTCGGTGGTGCTGCCTATCTGGTCGCGCGGGCGATCAAAGGCAGCAAGGTCGTCGGGTTCGCTGATCTCGGCATGGAGGCGATCTACGAATTCGAGGTGCAGGATTTCCCGGTGACGGTCGCGGTCGATAGCGAGGGCAACAACGTCCACCAGCTCGCGCCCTTGGTATGGAAGGAAAAGATCGCGCGGGAGGGGCTGCTGGCGGGGGCCTAGTTGTCCTCGATCGGTGCGTGGCGCCAGCTCGCATGCAGTGTCGGCAGGCTGCTGAGCAGGGTCAGGAGATAGAATGCGGTGATCTGCATCGCGCGCACCAGCGTATCACGCGGCCATTCGGCAAGCGCTGCCCGCAGGCCAAGGCCGAACAAGGCGATGAGCGCACCGCATGCGACAATAGTCAGCGTGAAGATATAGGCTTCGCTTCGCACGCGACGGTCATATTCATCGACCAGTGATGGGCTGTTCCATGGCTTGACCGGGCCGAAGATCGGCAGCCACAAGCCGCCCAACATCGCCACCGATACCAGGCCTTGGCCAAGAAAATATCGATTGGGGTCGATCAGTCCCAGCAACAGCCCGCCGGTGCCGATAAGGATGACCGCCATTGGCCAGACGCGCAGCCGATAGCGCCGCCCCTCGCCTTGTTCAAAACGGCGCTGCAGTGCCGGGATGCCGGTCCATTCGACTAGATCGTCGAGGCGCTGCGGGACGGTTTTTGAGGATTTCATTCGTCGTCTCCTTCAGCTGGTGGGAACGGCACGAGCAGTTCGGCATAGAAAACCGGCAGGGCCAGACCGAGGCCGACGAGGAGGTAGGTGAGCGCCGCCCATTGGCGCGGTGCCGTCGGGACCGGCCAGGCCGCAATCGAGGCAATCCACAGATAGACCATGCCCAGCATCATCACCGTGATCAGTGTGGCATAGGCACGCGTCGTGGCGGCTGAGAGCGCGTTGCGTTCGAACTCGTCGAACGTCGCTCGCCCTTTTTCGGTCATCCAGCTTTCGCGGCCGAATGGCGACAGTGGAACGACCCCGAGCAGCAGGAACGCGATCGCCGGATTGGCGGCCCATGATTTGCTCCCGAAGCCGGGGTCGAAGAGGTCGGCGATGGCAAATAGGATCCCCGCAAAAATCCCCGCTGCCAAATAGTAGCACGTCCAGCGGCTGCGCTTGCGCGCGATCTGCGAGTTCGCAACCCATTTGCGGAGGTCATAGCTCATCCACCTTCTCCATTGCGGCGGAGCGTGTCCGCGACCGATTCGAACGGATTGAACGAAAACAGCATCTCGATTGCGACGCCAAAATAGGCGGCGATCTTCATCGCCAGTTCCAGGCTGGGCGAATAATCGCCGCGCTCGAGATAGCCGATCGTCTGGGGGTTAACGCCAACCGCATCAGCGAGATCGCGACGTGAAACGCCCCGATCTGCCCTGAACAGTGCAATGCGGTTGTAGATCATCGGTTAACTTTATTCTTAAAAACTGACGATATATTGTGTATAAGCAACAAAATGACGATAATGTCAACACCAGCATCCGATCGGCTCGTCTCGTCCGAAAGGCTGTCGCAGCGCAGCGAGGAGGGCATGCAGCGGGGTGCTGGCGAATTGGACTTTGTGATGGATGGTCGCGCTGATGTGCTTGGCCCAACAGCCTAGCTGGTCGCATGGGTGTCGTACCAGCCCGTCCCGCCTGCAAAGACGCGGTTCAGCACCGCCTTCACATAGCGATTCTTCACGTCCCGAAATCGGCCATTATGCATGCCGACCATGCGGACATTGCGATAGATATGGCGATAGCGTGCGCATGTCTGGTCAAAGCTCATCCACCGGCCCGGCAGTTCCCGTCCGAACAGTCCGCTGGACCCACTGACAAAGGCGTAATCGATAGGCAGCCCCTCCAGAGATTTGGTCGGGGGGCGCTGCAGCATGATATCATGCTGCGGGATTATCTTGAATTTGGCGTAGCCGGCCTGTCGTAGCAGCTCCAGATCGGCGACCGTTTCATCATAAAGCCAGGCATGCGATTCGATTGATGTAAAGTCTGGGCGGTCGTCACGATCGATCAACGCCCTGATACATAATTGATCATAGCCTTCGATATCGACCTTCATGAAATACGGCGTGCCATAGACGCTAAATAAATCGGCCATGCTCATCGTTGGAACTTGGATCATCGTGCTCGGCGCGCCCAGCTTTGCGTTTCGTTCCATCCAGTCGCGACTGGCCGTTCCCCACACGGACAGTTTTTCGTTGATGTAGAAGTCGATTGTCCCGGGGACATCGGCGATCGCCTTGTTGACGATCGTTAATTGTGCCGATGCAATGGCACCCGCAAATCGTCGTGCAGCGCTCTCGGCAAGCGCGGGGTTGGCTTCTACGGCAACGACCTTGAATCCCTTGCGCAGATAGAAATCAGTGTCCTGTCCCTCATGCATACCGATGTCAAAAATCATCTGATGGTTGGTCATAAGGCAATGATTCTTTTGTGATATATTTCTATTGATTATTGCCAGGGGGATTCCGGTCCTGCAACCAACGGACATCTTTTACTTCACCCCCTTGGGATGGTGGATCAATCGATTGGCTCCCGCGCCGATTGGGGGCTGCTGCGACCGCTGCTTTGCGCCGGGGCAGGGGACGATCGTCCGGCTTGCAGCCAAGGTTGCGGTATGACAGGGGGCGGCATGCTCAGCCGGATTGCGCGCAGGATTGGAACGACGGTGCTTTTTGCCGTTATCATCCTTTGCCTCGCGCTCACGATCGTGCCGCATTTTCTGGATGCGATCTATTATCAGGGGCCGGTAAGCGCCCATTATGATGGCGAACGTTTCCGTAATCCTGATCGGGATGATGAAATTCGGCTTCGCCCGCGCGGCAAGCGCGGCAATTACATCTGGCGGCGGCTGACGGGCCAAACCGGGGAAGCCCCCCCGGCATGGCCGGATCAGGTTCGGGTGGTCCCCAAACCGGTGCCGGCGCGGGTGATGGGTAATGCCATGGTCGCTACCTGGGTGGGGCACGCAACCGTGCTGGTGCAGACCCAAGGGTTGAACATCCTGACCGATCCGATCTGGTCATCGCGCGCGGGGCCGTTTGATATTGGCCCTGCACGCGTTGCCGCGCCGGGCATTGCCTTTGACAAGCTGCCGAAGATCGATCTGGTGCTGGTCAGCCATAATCATTTTGATCATATGGATTTGACGACGCTGAAGCGGCTGTGGGACCGTGATCGGCCGCTGATTGTCTCATCGCTGGGCAATGATGCGGTGATCGGTCAGGTCGGCGTGCCGTCGCGAACGCTTGATTGGGGCGGGCGGTTGACCGTCAAGCCCGGCATTGAGGTGATCGTCAATCGCAACCACCATTGGAGCACGCGCTGGCTGAGCGACCAGAATCGCGCGCTGTGGTCCAGCTTCGTCGTGCGGTTGCCGGGCGGCAATCTGTTCTTCACCGGCGATACCGGCGCTGGCGATTTGCGCTGGGCGGATGAGGCGGCGGTTTATGGTCCGACGCGGCTGGCGCTGATCCCCATCGGCGCGTTCCGCTTTTCACCCGGGCAAATGGGCGACTGGAGCCATATCGGGCCAGTCGATGCGGTGGACGTCGCGCGTCGGCTTGGCGCATCGCGATCGATTGGCATGCATTGGGGCACCTTTCGGCTGAGCAATGAAGCCTATGATACGCCGCCCCGGTTGCTCGCCGCCGCCATGGCCTGCACCCGTCAGGGCGGCCGGTTCGATACGGTCGGTTTTGGCCAGCCGACCGCGATTGCGCCTTATGCGTCCCCGGCTGGGACGCCGCCAATGCCACGCGCAGCGTTGCTTGCCTGCCTCGATACGCCCAGCATACGCGCCATGCGATAGACTTGCCCTTGGGGGCGCGCGCGAGTCGCATCGATCGGGGGCGATCACTAGTTTGGGATTGGGTTGGGATTGGCATGAACGAGTTGCGGATGCATCACCATGAAACCACGCTCGACCGGGCCGGCTTGGCGGTTGCGGTCGGCGGTCTGCTGGGCGGCGCGGTGGCTATGGGGTTGGCGGCGATGGGATCAACCAGCGGCCCATTGGGGCTGACGGCCGCCTTTATCCTCGGCGCCTTGCTCTGCGCGCTGGCGATCACGGCGGTTGCCACGCCGATCTGGATTTTCATGCATTTGACGGGCCGACGTGCCGCTGGCCACGCCGCGCTGGTTGGCGCGGCGACTGGCTTCGTCGTCTTTGTCTTCAGCCAGACCTATGGCTTTGGTCTGTTTGAAGCGCCGCCCAGCGATTTGCAGACCCTCTTGTTCCGCTGGGCGAGCGCCGCCGCCACCAGCGTGATTCTCGCGGCGGTTGCGGCGGTGATTGGCCTGGTCATGTGGCGGGTGGCCTATCGGTCGCTGCGATAGCCAGCACGCGGGATTCGCCCGATCAGGCGCGACCCGCGATGAATTTCAGCGCGGTGCCGTTCATGCAGTAACGCTTGCCCGTTGGCGCCGGGCCGTCATCAAACACATGGCCAAGATGCCCGCCACAGCGGCGGCATTCGACTTCGACGCGTTCAAAACCCAGCAATGTATCGGTTTCGGTGTGAATCGCCTTGGGCAGCGCCTGGAAAAAGCTCGGCCAGCCGGTGCCGCTGTCATATTTGGCTTTGGACGAAAACACCGGCAGCGCGCAGCCAGCGCAGGTGAAGAGGCCCGCGCGGTGCTCGTTTAGATAGGGGCTCTCGCCCGGTGTATCGGTCGCTTCCTGCCGCAGGGTGCGAAACTGTGCCGGGGTCAGCCGCTTCTTCCATTCGGCTTCGCTGAGGTTGATCTCATACCGGCGCTTCACCGCCGCTGCAGCACCAGAGGCGGCAACAGCGGCGGTGGCGACGGCAATCGTCGATGCAGTCAAAAAGGTGCGGCGATTCAGGGTCATGTCGGTGCTCCTGTGGGGTGTGCTCAGCTACGCGAAAAGCATCGCGTTGGATGCACCGACCGCCCTCAATCGCGCAGGATCAGGCCGGGCCCGTCCGGAACGCACACAGCTTGTTGCCGTCCAAGTCACGGAAATAGGCACCGTAAAAGGCCTGTGGACCTTCGTCGCCACGCAGCCCCGGAGGCCCTTCGCAGCTGCCGCCTAGCTCCAGCGCCTTGGCATGCAGCGCATCAACCTTGGCGCGCGTATCAACGGTAAGGGCAATCATCGAGCCGTTGCCGATCGTCGCGGTGTTTTTGTCATACGGATTGGTCACGGCCAGACCGGGCTTGTCCCAGCCGGTGCCCCACATCGTGAAACCGCCCAGATCATCGCCAAATTCCATGATCCGCGCCGCGCCGATGCTGCCGAGCAGGGCATCATAAAAGCCCCTGGCGGCGGCAATATTGTTCGTGCCCAATGTTGCATAACCGATCATCGAGATCCTCCCTTTATCGGGCGACGCGACTCACGTCCGCCCCTGTGTTCTTTTTATGTTCCGAGAGAATATTGGTCAATCGCGAATTCGGCACGGGGCCAATGGCGATGGTCGCGTCTGATTGCGCCGCGCCGCCACGTGCCCCATATGTTCCCGCATGGCCATCCAGATTCGCACCAGCCTCGACGAGCCGGAAACCGGCATTAGTTTCGTGCCCCACCGGCCCGAACGTCCGCCCAAGCTGGAGGGTGGCAGGCCGTTCAAGATCATATCCGACTATACCCCCGCCGGCGACCAACCGACCGCGATTGCCGAGCTTGTTGCGCAGACCGAAGCGGGTGAGCGCGACCAGGTGCTGCTTGGCGTCACAGGCTCGGGCAAGACCTTCACAATGGCCAAGGTGATTGAGGCGGTGCAGCGTCCCGCGCTGATCCTGGCGCCCAACAAGATCTTGGCGGCGCAACTTTATGGCGAGATGAAGTCATTCTTCCCCGACAATGCGGTCGAGTATTTCGTTTCCTATTATGATTATTATCAACCCGAAGCCTATGTCGCGCGGTCCGACACCTATATCGAGAAGGAAAGCTCGACCAACGAATCGATCGACCGGATGCGGCACGCGGCGACGCGGTCGCTGCTTGAACGCGATGACGTGATCATCGTCGCTTCGGTCAGCTGCCTTTATGGCATCGGCTCGGTCGAGACTTATTCGGCGATGATCTTTGACTTGAAGAAGGGCCAAGTGGTCGATCAGCGCGAGATCGTCCGCAAGCTGGTGTCGCTCCAGTATAAGCGCAATGATGCGGGGTTTTCGCGCGGCAATTTCCGGGTGAAGGGGGATACGCTCGAAATCTTCCCATCGCATTATGAGGACACCGCCTGGCGCGTGTCGATGTTCGGCGACGATATCGAGGAGATTGTTGAGTTCGATCCGCTGACTGGCAAGAAAGTGGCCAGTCTGGATTATGTCCGCGTCTTTGCGAACAGCCATTACGTCACGCCCGGACCGACGCTGAAACAGGCGATGGAGGCGATCAAGTTCGAGCTGGCCGAGCGGCTGAAGGAGCTGGTCAGCGAGGGCAAGTTGCTCGAAGCGCAACGGCTGGAGCAGCGCACCAATTTCGATCTCGAAATGATTGCCGCGACCGGTTCTTGCGCGGGAATCGAGAATTATTCGCGCTTCCTCACCGGCCGGATGCCGGGTGAGCCGCCGCCGACATTGTTCGAATATCTCCCCGAAAACGCGCTGCTGTTCGTCGATGAAAGCCATGTCACGATCGGCCAGATCAATGGCATGTCGCGCGGCGATCACCGGCGTAAGCTGACGCTGGCCGAATATGGCTTCCGGCTGCCGAGCGCGATCGATAACCGCCCCTTACGCTTCAACGAGTGGGAGGCGATGCGCCCGCAGACCACTTATGTCTCGGCAACGCCGGGATCATGGGAAATGGAGCAGACCGGCGGGGTGTTTGCCGAACAGGTGATCCGCCCCACCGGCCTGATTGATCCGCCGATTGAGATCAAGCCGGTCGAGGAGCAAGTGCAGGACCTGATCGTCGAAGCCAAGAAAACCGCCGAGGCCGGCTATCGCACATTGGTGACGACCCTCACCAAGCGGATGGCCGAGGATTTGACCGAATATATGCATGAGGCGGGGATCAAAGTCCGTTACATGCATAGCGATGTCGAAACGCTCGAGCGCATCGAGCTGATCCGCGACCTGCGGCTAGGCGTGTATGACGTGCTGGTCGGCATCAACTTGCTGCGCGAGGGATTGGATATTCCCGAATGCGGGCTGGTCGCGATTCTGGACGCGGACAAGGAGGGCTTTCTGCGCAGCGAAACCTCGCTGATCCAGACCATCGGTCGCGCCGCGCGCAATGTCGATGGGCGGGTGATCCTGTATGCCGACCGCATCACCGGCAGCATGGAACGGGCGATGAATGAAACCGGTCGCCGGCGCGAAAAGCAGCTCGCCTATAACGCGCTGCACGACATTACCCCGACAACGATCCGCCGCAATATCGGCGATATCATCAAGGACGTGGCGAGCCGCGATCAGGTGACGGTCGAGATCGATGAGGACCGCCCGCACATGGTTGGCCACAATCTGCGCGCGTACATTGAAGAGCTCGAGAAAAAGATGCGCGCGGCCGCGGCGGACCTGGAGTTTGAGGAAGCCGGGCGCTTACGCGACGAAATCCGTTCGCTGGAGGCAGAGGAGCTGGGGCTGCCGGTCGATGAGCGCAAGGCACCCGTGATGGGGCGGAGTAACGAGGGAAAACCGGGGACGCGCAAGACGCGCTATGGGAAGAGCCAGAAGTTGCGTGCTGGGGTGGCGGGGAGTTCGAGGCAGGGGCGTTGAAATTTGGGATTGATTAGCTTATAGACGTTAAGTCAAGTCTTTGGGGACTGTCGCGTATTCGGCTCGCGACGAGGCAATAGTCAGATGCCGTCCAACACTTGCCCTGTCCTTGCTTAAGGAGAGGGAGATTTGGAGCAATCTGATGACCGACGACCTTGCCAATCACCCATTCGTCCTGTATAAAGGACAAATTATCGAAGTCCGACAAACAGTCGAATTTCATGAATGGCTCACGTCGCTGCACGACCTGCGAGGGCGCGCCCGAATTTTCGACCGGCTGCTGCGCGTGGCCGATGGGAATTTTGGAGATACCAAACCGGTCGGGGACGGCGTTAGCGAGCTGAGAATGCCTTTCGGCCCGGGCTACCGGGTTTATTTCAAGCGAGCCGGGCAGGCGGTAATTTTACTGTTGGCAGGTGGTGACAAAAGCAGCCAGCGGCGCGACATCGCCAAGGCGATCGATCTGGCGAGGCGAGAAGAGAATGGCGCGGAAAACAACGATCTTTGATCCGGCAGAGTATCTTGACACCGAGGAGGAAATTATTGCCTTTCTCGATGCGTCGATGGACGGTGGCGATGCGCAGCACATCGCGCGCGCGCTTGGTATCGTCGCCCGCTCGAAAGGCATGACCGAGATCGCGCGCAAGACCGGGGTCGGGCGGCAGGCACTTTACGCGGCGCTTTCCGAAAACGGGAACCCGACGCTCGAAACACTGACCGCCGTCCTGTCGGCTATGGGCCTGCGGCTCAGCGTCGCACGCGACGCCGCCTAACCCAGCGTCAGATCCCCGCGTCCCACGCCGTAACATTGCGCCACGCGGTCGGCGTACGCCTCATCGAACTCCGGCGCATGTTTGGCACAGCTCGGTCTGTCTTCGAGCACGCGGCGGTCGATCGTCACGAGCTAGCGGTCGCCGACCGGATCATAGCCGAGCGGCTGGTTCTTGCGTTCGGCTTCGCGCCGCGCCGTACGACGGGAAGGCATCGCCAATTTGCCCGCCCCGATATTCCCTATGTCGTCAACATCCAGCCACGCGGCAAGGAGAAGAAAAACTATTAAATTCAATAATTTATCGCTATATGCGATCAATAGGGGTTGAAACTGGACGACTGAATTGCCGCGCTATCACATCGATCTGTTCTGGTATGAAGACGACGCATGCTGGGCTGCAAACGTGCCCGATCTGAAGACATGTTCGGCGCACGGCGATACGCCGGAGGAAGCGCTGGCCGAAGTCCAGATCGCAATGCAGGGCTGGCTTGAGGTTGCCAAGGACATGGGTTTCCCCATTCCCGAACCGCAGTATCGGCCGACCCGTTTCGCCGCCTGCGCTTACAGCGCGCTCGACAAGATCACCCCCCGCGCCGCCTAACCCTTCACGCCGCGCGCTGTTCGCCTGCGATGCCGGCGACGAACTTGCCCGCCACGCTTTCCATATTGGTCAGCCGGGCGTCCACCGTCGTCACGCGCGCCTGCAGGTTGTCGACTTCGCTGGCGACGACCTGGCTGTCTTCGCGGATCGCGGCGATCGTGCCTGACATTGTGTCGGCGGCGTGCGCGGTTTCGTCGACACTGGCGGTGATCGCGCTGACGGTGTTGGCCTGGTCGCTCATCGCCGTGCGGATCCGCCCTGCACCATCGGCAAGCTGGGCGATGGTCGATTTGATCGACGCGTTGGTGTCTACGGTTGACCGCGTCGCTGCCTGAATGGCGGCGATCGTCGCGGCAATGTCATCGGTCGCGCGCGCAGTTTGGTTGGCGAGGCTTTTCACTTCCTGCGCGACGACGGCAAAGCCGCGCCCGGCATCGCCGGCGCGTGCGGCTTCAATCGTCGCGTTGAGCGCCAGCAAATTGGTTTGCCCGGCGATGTCGCGGATTAGCCCCAGGATCGATTCGATCGATTTGGCGTGATCAGACAGCACCCGCGACATATCCACCGCTTCCTCAGCCTGTTTGCTGGCGCGCATGGCGATGTCGGCCGCTGCCTCCACTTCGCCGCGCGCATCGCGGATTGCCTTGATCAGGCCACCCGCGGTCTGCGCGGCGTCGCGCATGGCGATTGCCGATTGTTCGGCTGCGATCGCGACTTCGGATGTCTTGTCGAGCGTACTGCGCGCCGCCAGCGATGTCTGCTGCGTATGCGCGCGCAGCGCCGCGACATCGGCCACCGATTCGTGCAGCATCCCCCCCAGGTCAGCCAGATAGGATTGGCCCCGCGCCGCCAATTCCTCCGCGGTCTCGGCGCGGCGGACGACGCCGATCTGCGTCATGCAAATGTCGACCTCGATACAATGCAATCGGTGGATCGTGTCGAGCGCGAGCGCGACGAAATCGACATCGTCGGCATAATGGCTGGTGATCGCGCGAGTCAGCGCGGTACCGTAATTCATCAGGCCATAGATCACCATCGGCAGCGACAGGTTGAGCGCGGCCTGTTCTCGACCGCGCCGCGCAATCAGCGCGACCCAATTTTCATCGACCGGCAGGGTCCAGCGTTGCGCCGTCGTCTCGAGGACCAGCACCACGAATTCCTCGATCCGATCGGGCGCGACGCCGCTCAACGGATTTTGAAAATTAATGCGCCATTCGCGTTCGATCACCGGCATGATGACGTGCGACGCGCGCGCCCAAACGGTGCGCAACGCCTGCTGAAAATGACCGCCTTCATTATACAGGCGAACGCGCATCGCGACTTCCTTGTCGCTCAACCGCTTGCTGATCCTCCCGTCGATCATTGCCGACCTGCCCCCAATTCCCGTGACTCTAATCCCCAGGACCCCAAGTCCCACGACCAATGTTGGACGTTTAAGCACCAAGTAGCGCGATGGGGTTAACGCTCCCTAAACCAGCCGCAAATGGCGGTTGATCGGGCCGAATTTGTCATTCGCGGTGATTGACCGAACGGCCCATGAACTGTATTAAATACATAACACACAAATGGATGCCGCTGATGCGATCGACTGCGTTGCTGTTCATCACCGCCCTGACCCTGTCGTCGCTTTCCCTTTCGTCGCCACTGGCCGCGAAAGAGGTGGCGCGACCCATCGTCGCAGCGGTTGCCGCACCCGGTCGCCCGGCGGAGCAGGTCACGCTCGATGAAGGCCGCAAGCCTGCCGATATCCTGGCGTTTGAAGGACTGAAACCCGGCATGAAGGCCGCCGATGTCATGGCCGGGGCAGGCTATTATACCGAGATTATGGCGCGCGTTGTCGGGCCGAAGGGGCATGTCACGGCATATGAACCCACCCAGTTCTTACCGACCGATGACAAGGGCAAGGCGATCTGGACATCGCTGGTCGCGCGCAACCCCAATGTGACGCAGACCGCGTATCCGTTCGATCAATTCACGGCAGCACCGAACAGCCTTGATTTCACGATGCTGCATTTATCTTATCATGATCTCTATTGGGAAAGTGCGCAGTATAAGGTGCCGCGCACTGACCCCGATGCCTTTGTCGCCACGCTGTTCAAGGCGACCAAGCCGGGCGGCATTGTGGCGGTGATCGATCACGCCGCGCTGCCGGGCGACACCCGCGCGACCGTTGAAAAGCTGCACCGGATCGATCCCGCCGTGGTCAAGGCTGACTTCGTGAAGGCAGGATTCGTGCTGGAGGCCGAGAGCGATGTGTTGAAGGTGACGGCGGACGATCACAGCAAGATGGTGTTCGACCCCAGCATTCGCGGCAAGACCGACCGGTTTGCGTTGCGGTTTCGGAAGCCGAAAAAAGGATAGTGTATCGTCAAGTCTAGAGGGGAGCTGATCAATGCGTAAATGGCTGTCGATGGCGGTGACATTTGTCTGTGTGGCCTGGGTTTTTTGTACAGTCGTTCCAGAAGCCCTGGCCTTTCCCCATCACCTTCAGGTCGGTGACACCCAGCTTTATTCGGATACGCCTATCCCTGAGCGCGCAGCGCGCAATATCCTGGCGCGATCGGATCGATTGCTTCGGGCCAGCCCGATCGCCGGGCCCGGATATGGCCGCCGTATTTTTTTGACTGACGGCGGCTGGCGCTGGCGATTATTGGCGCCGGGATCGCAAACCACGATCGCGATCAGCCGGCCCTTTATCGAAACGATCGTCTTCAATCGCAGTGACATCGCCAACGATAGCGTGATGACGCGGGCCAACACGGCCGGGCGACGCAGCCTGTCGGGCGTGATTGCGCATGAACGCACCCACGGCCTGATCCGCGCCTATTTCGGGCCACTTGCCGATTGGCGCTACCCTATTTGGCTGCGCGAGGGATATTGCGATCTGGTCGCGGGTGGGGGCACGCTTTCCGACGCCGAGGCCGCCGCCCTGAAGGCACGGGGTGAAACGGCCCCGGCGCTCGTCTATTATGATGGCCGCAAGCGGGTCGAGGCCGTGCTGAAACGCAACGGTGGATCGGTGGATCGCTTGTTCGCGGAGGCGGGCAAGCCCTGACGCTTCAGAGCGTGATGACGTTAGGTCGCTTCAACCTCACACCCGTTCGGCCCCGGATCAGGTCCGGGGGAAGTCGAAGCCCACGCGCTTCGCATGCCCTTCGACTTCGCTCAGGGCGAACGGGGTTTGGGTTGGTCCAATCCAAAGTCATCAGACTCAAGGCTGTTTTAGTCCTCCACAATCAAGCTCGCATGCTTGGTTTCCGGCAGCATCAGGAACCCGATCGTCGCCATTCCGATGATCGCTGTGACGTACCAGTAAAACCCCGCCTCCAGGTGCAGGTCCTTGAACTTCAGCGCGACATATTCCGCTGTGCCGCCAAAAATCGTGTTGCCCAGCGCATAGGGCAACGCCACACCAAGCGTGCGAATATGCGCCGGGAAGAGCTCGGCTTTGATCAGGCCGCTGATCGATGTGTAGGCCGATAGCAGCATCAGCGGCACCAGGATCATCGCGAAGGCGCTCACCGCGTCGGTTGTGGCTGCAATGGCGGTGAACACCGGTACCGACACCGCCATCCCACCAAAGCCAAACAGCAACAACATCGGCTTGCGCCCAAACCGGTCCGCGAGCAGGCCGAAGATCGGCTGCGACAGCATGAAGACGATCAGTGCTGCGGTCATGATCTCGGTCGCGGTCTGTTTGCCGAAGCCCGACGTGTTGACCAGGAATTTCTGCATGTACGTGGTGTACGCGTAAAAGGCGCACGATCCGCCGCCGCTGATCGCGGCGACGATCATGAATTCGCGCGGGAAAGCGCGCCACAGGCTGAGCGCGGTCGATTTCGGGCGATCCTTGGCGAGCGCCTCGAACTGCGCGGTTTCGGCAAGCCGCCGCCTGAGCACATAGACCGCCAGCGCCAGCGCCGCGCCGATCACAAAGGCGATCCGCCAGCCCCAGGCGCCCATCGCCGCCTCATCCAAAAAGCCCTGTAGGACTAGCGTCACGCCCAATGCGAGCAACTGCCCGCCGATCAGCGTGACATATTGAAAGCTCGACCAGAAGGCGCGCCGCTTCTTGCTCGCCATTTCGGACAGGTAGGTGGCACTCGCGCCATATTCGCCGCCGACTGACAGCCCCTGCAACATCCGCGCGATGACAAGGATGGCCGGGGCGATCACGCCGGCCTGGGCGTAAGTCGGCGCGATCGCGATCATCAGCGATCCGGCGCACATCAGCCCCACCGACAGCGCCAGCCCCGCCTTGCGGCCATGCCGGTCGCCATAGCTGCCCATGATCCAGGCGCCGATCGGCCGCATCAGGAAACCCACCGCAAAGATCGCGGCGGCGCTCAGCAGTTGCGCGGTCTGGTCAGATTTCGGGAAAAAGCTTGGCGCGAAATAAATGGTCAGCACCGAATAGGCATACCAATCATACCATTCGACCAGGTTCCCCGCCGATCCGCCGAGGATCGCTTTCAGCCTTTTGCCGTCCATAGTTCCTCCGCCGGGCCCCTGATTGCCCCTTGGTTGCCCAAGGACGGGACGAAGGGAAGCGGTTTCATGGTTGATGGGGCGGATCGGCGGTTGAGCCTTTGGGCGGCATCGCGCATAGGGATAGGATGCTGCGATCGCCCCTTTTTGTCGTGATGCTGGTGGCCGGCTGCGCCAGCGCCCCTGCGCCGCTCCCGGCCCGGCTTGCCCCGCCACCCGCGTGGCAAGTCTCGCCGCCGGTGGTATCGACTGCCGTGCCGACCCAAGCGCCAATGGTTGCAACTACCCAAACGCCGGGCCCAGTGCCCCCCGCTTATGGCGGTGACTGGCGCGATTGGCCGGTGACGCCGGGTGACTGGGTGTATCGCCAGGATAGTCGCGGCAGCATCGCGCTGTTCGGCAGACCGGGTGCCGATGCTGAACTGACCATCCGGTGTGATCGCGGCGCCGGGCAGATCTATGTGTCGCGGCGCGGCGCGGCGCCCGGCAATGCGCCGCTGACCATCCGCACCTCCAGCATGGCGCGCACTATTGCTACCCAGCCAACCGGCGCGAGCCCGGCGTATATGGCCTTTGCGCTGTTCCCGCGTGATCCGTTGCTTGATGCGATCGGGTTCAGCCGGGGGCGGTTCATCGTCGATCAGGCGACCTTGCCGGTGCTCATCATTCCCGCCTGGCCGGAGATTTTGCGCGTCAGCGAAGATTGCCGTCCGTGATGCGTAGGACGGTGGTGCTGGCGGGTGCAGCCTTTATCGGGCTGGCCAGTTGCGCCCCGTCTGCTGACACGCCTCCCACCAAGCCGGAAGATGCCTCGGTCACGATCAGCGTGCCGGGGCCGGACCGCGTGATCGCGTCGGGGATATTGCCGACGCCCGAGCTGGACGGCGTGGCGATCACCGCTGGCCATTGGCGGCATGATGTTGGCCCGGCCGGCGATGCGGCGGTGTTTGTCGATACTGCCGGCCAGACCCAATTTGCGCTGCGCTGCGATTCCGCTCGCCACCGGTTATTGTTCGTCCGCGCCGTGCCTGCTGCAGCGGGGGGCATGCTGAAGATCATCACCGGATCGGGCGCGGCCAGCTTTGTCGCGCGGCCGCGCGCCTTTGCGCCGGGCGTGATGGCGGCGGTGCCGATCGACGATAGCTTCATTTCCACGGCGCTGGCGCGGGCAAAAGGGCGGATTGGCGTGATGCTGACGGGCAGTTCTGCACCCGGTGCAACGCTGGCGATGCCAGCAGATGGCGCGATTGCGGCGGTTATTGGGGACTGTGCGGGCCGGTCCCAAGCACAGTCCTCTTGAATCGCCCAAAAAGAAATAAATTACAAGACTTGTTGTTATGAATCACATGATTCAAACAGGAGTCGTGCCCAGGCAGGGTACGCCGTTTTAACGGCGGCTCGCATGGTCTCCCGGGCTGGAGCTTCCGGCCGCTGACCATGTCAGGAGGTTGCCGGGGCGGTGCGTGGCACCCCCCGGCAGCCTCTTTTCATTTCTGCGCCTGTTCATTGCGGCTGATCAGGCGTGGGATACGGTCTTCGGGGCAGGCCCCTTGCATCGTTTGCCGTCACCGATAGGGTCGCGGCTGTTTCGCCAAAGGGGAATTTCATGCGCGCCATTTCTGCCCTGCTCCTCTTGACTGCGGCAGTGCCCGCCACCGCGCAAATCGCCCCCAAAATCGAAGAGGCCTCCATCGCCGATCTGCGCGCGATGATGGCTGATGGCACGGCGTCGAGCGAGGCGATCACCCAGGCCTATCTGGCGCGGATCGCGGCGATGGACCGCACCGGGCCAACGCTCCGATCGGTCATTGCGACCAATCCGGACGCGCTGGCGCAGGCCAAGGCGGCGGACGCGCGGCGCAAGGCGGGCAAATCGCTCGGGCCCCTCGATGGGGTGCCGGTGCTGGTGAAGGACAATATCGAAACCAAGGATCCGATCGCGACGACGGCGGGCAGCCTCGCGCTCAAGGACAATGTCACCTTGCGCGACGCGCCGATGGTGGCGGTGCTGCGCGCGGGTGGCGCGGTGATCCTGGGCAAGACCAATCTCAGCGAATGGGCCAATATCCGATCGAACAATTCAGTCAGCGGCTGGAGTGCGGTCGGCGGGCAAGTGCGCAATCCCTATGCGTTTGACCGCACCCCCTGTGGGTCGTCGAGCGGTACCGGTGCCGCGATCGCCGCCAGCTTTGCTGCGGTTGGTATCGGCACGGAAACCGATGGGTCGGTGGTCTGCCCGTCGTCGATCAATGGGCTGGTCGGGCTGAAGCCGACGATCGGGATGGTCAGTCGAACGCATGTCGTGCCGATCAGCCATAGCCAGGATACGCCGGGGCCAATGGCGCGCAGCGTCACCGATGCCGCGATCCTGTTTTCGCAGATGATTGCCAGCGACCCCGCCGATCCGGCAACGCGCGATGCCGATCTGTTCAAGCGCGATTACGCCGCCGATCTGCCCCGCGCGACGTTAAACGGGGTGCGCGTGGCGGTCTATCGGCCCGCGATGAATGCCGATCTTACCAAGGCGTTCGACGCCGCGCTGGCGGTGCTGAAGGCGCAGGGCGCGGTGCTGGTCGATGTGGAAAAGCCCAAGCTTGACGGGATTGGCGCTGCTGAATTCGCGGTGTTGTTGACCGAGCTGAGGGCCGATCTGAACAGCTATCTGGCGACCACTCCGCCAGCCGTGAAGACGCGGACGCTGGCTGATGTGATTGCGTTCAATGAAGCCAATGCGGCGACGGAAATGCCCTATTTCGGGCAGGAAACATTCCTGGCGGCGGAAAAGACCAATGGCCTGACCGATCCCGAATATCTCGGCGCGCGCGCAAAATCGCTGCGGCTGGCGGGCAAGGAAGGCATTGACGCGATGCTCGCCAAGGCAGGCGCGCAGATATTGGTGGAACCAAGCTATGGCCCCGGCTGGCTGATCGATCACGTCTATGGCGATCAATATAATGGCCCGTCGTCGAGCGACCTGCCCGCCGTGTCGGGCTATCCTAATCTGACTGTGCCGATGGGGCTGGTACGCGGATTACCGGTCGGCTTGTCGTTCATCGGCCGCGCGCATAGCGAAACGACCTTGCTGGGTGCCGGCTATGTTTATGAACAGGCGAGCAAAGCGCGGGTTGCGCCGCGCTATCTGCCAAGCGCTGATGTCGGGCCGGGGATGGACGGGACGCGCTAACCGCGTTCGCGCTCCAGCAACTCGGCGCGGATATGCGTTGCACGCAGGGACATCCTGACCTCGATCATGAACATGACGAGGCCCGCGACGAGCAACGCCATCGCCAGAATGAAAATCAGCGCGACAATCGTGCCGATGTGCAGATTGGCGAGCTCGGCGACGAAGAGCAGCGCGACGACGGTGCAGATCGCCACGGCGCTGGTCACGCACAGGAACAGCGCGGCGTTGATCACGGACATGCGCCGATCAAGCAGCCGCAATTCCCAGACATGCCGATCATGTTCTGGGCCGCTGCTGCGTGGATGAAGCCGTTCGAGCGCGCGGGCGCGGTCGACGACGCGCGCCAGTCGTCCAGCAATGACGTTCAGCACTGCGCCAATCCCCGCGAGCAGGAAAACCGGGGCCAAGGAAAGCTGGATCGTCTGCGCGATCGTGGTGACGGCGGGGGAGAATTGCATACGAAAATACTCATAACGGATCGCGGTGGTCTGGCCACTACCAACCATATCGTAACGATTATTGCGGTATTTTTGCTGCATGACCAAGCCGCTGTTGCTCGCTGATTTCGTGCGCCTGCCGGCGACGATGACGGCAATGGCGTGTGAAGGACTGTCCAGCAGGATCGATGCCGTTGCGGCGGTCGCCCCGCATAGCCACCAATTTCTGCGCTATCACTGGTTCGCGGCGGCACTCGCCGCGCAGGGCGGGCAGGCCCATACGATCATGATCGAAGCGGATCGCGTGCCGCTGGTCGCGCTGCCGATGGTGGCGATCGGGCCCGGATGGGCGCGGCTGGCGGCGGTGCCGGGCAGTTATTGGCCGTTTCGCAGCTTTCCGGCGTATGAAGGCGCCGATGCATCGGTGTTCGATGCGCTTGCTGATTCGCTGGCAGCGCGCGTCAATGCGCTCAGGATCGGGCCGGTTTATGATGATGATCCGGCAGCAATGGCGCTGATCACGGCCGCGCGCGGACGCGGCTGGGCAGTGCTCGATCGCTTTATCGCTGATAGCTATCTGCTCGATATGGCTGCCGAAGCGGTCGGTGGTTGGCCGCGTAACTCGACGCTGCGCAAGAATCGGTTCCACGAAAAGCACTTGGCCGACCACGGCGCGCTGGAATGGGAATTTCTGGATGGCAAAGCGCTGTCGAACGGTGGCTTTGATGCGATGGCGGCAATCGAGGAAAAGAGCTGGATCGCCGCGCGCACCGATGGTCGCGACGCGAAATTCACTCCCACCGGTCACGGCGCCTTCTGGCGCCAGGTCGCCAGCGATCCGGTGATCGCCGGGATGCTGCATGCCGCGCTGTTGCGCGTGGATGGCGCGCCAGCGGCTTTTTCCTTCGATATTGATGCGGGGCCGCTCAAATATGCGATCGCCAACAGCTATGATCCGGCGTTCGCCAAGCATTCGCCGGGCAAATTGCTCTATTATCGCAACCTGGCAGACGCGATGGCGCGCGGGATTACGCGGGTTGATTGGGGGGGCGGGCGATAGCGGCTATAAAAGGGTGATCGGGGCGACCAAGGGGCCGGCGATCCGGGATTGGCTGCTGGTGCGGCCAGGGTTGCCGGCGATGCTCGGCGCGCTGCTCAAAGGCTATTGGGCGCGGAGCGGGCAGGGGCATTGATCGGCTATTGACGGCTGCGGGCACCGCCCGGTAACTTCTTGGCCTCGCTTGGAGTGGATATGTTAGGAATTGTCGCCCGCTGATTGCTGGCCGGGATCGTGATCCCGGGCCCGGCATCACGCATCGTCGCCGCCCATTTTTGGGCGTTTGCGGCGGTGATGGCGCTAACCCCATGCTCGGGGCTGACATTTCCCATGAATATTTCAAAGCTTGAACAGCGCGTGCTGCACGCGCTGGCGCAGGGTGGCCGCATCGTCCACCGGCGTGATGATGACGGGCGTATCGCGGCGGTCGATTGCTTCACCCGTGAAGGCTATGTGCTGAGCGATTGCACGCTCAGCCTATTCCAGCGGCTCAAGCGGCGCGGGTTGATCGCCAGCAGCGGCGGTGGCCCCTATCGCGCGACGCGGCTTGGGCTGGCGTCGGTACGGGCACAACCCGACAATCGCTAACCCTGGCATTGGGTCGCTGGACCCCGGCACTGTGCCGGGGTTCCCCGACCAGCGTGATGCGAAACGGGATCAAGCGCTCTTGCGGCACCGGGGGAAAACCGGCTTTACTCATGCGGATGACTAAATTGCTCCACCACCGCCCGAACGCGTCATGAACCGCGGAGAAGAATTGCTCGCCGGGATCGAGCTTGGCGGCACCAAATGCATCGCGGTGCTTGCGCGCGGCGAGACGATCTTGGCCAAACAGGCATGGCCGACCGGCGCCCCTGCCGAAACATTGGCGGCGGTGCTTGGCACGCTGGAGGGCTGGCGGGCGCAACAGGGCTTTGTCGCGATCGGCATCGCAGCGTTTGGCCCGCTGGGGCTGGCCCCGGCCGCGAGCCGTTTTGGCCATGTGCTGGAGACAACCAAACCAGGCTGGAGCGGCTTTGATCTGCTCGGCACGGTGCAAGCCCGTTTTGATTTGCCGATTGCGCTGGATACCGATGTTGCTGGGGCGGCATTGGCGGAACAGCTTTGGGGCGGCTCAGTTGGCTGTCGGGTGCATGCCTATGTGACGATTGGCACGGGCGTTGGCGGCGGCATCATCGTCGATGGTCGGCCCGTGCATGGTTTCCTGCATCCAGAGATCGGCCATATGCGCGTGCCGCGCCGGGCGGACGATGCTTTTGCCGGCATGTGCTGCTTTCATGGCGATTGTGTGGAGGGGTTGGTGTCTGGCCCGGCGCTTGAAGCGCGGACGGGCCTGGCCGGGGCGGATATTCCCGCTGACCATCCGGTCTGGGCGGATGTCGCACAGGAATTGGGCGATTTCTTTGCCAATATGCTGATGAGCTTCGCGCCCGAACGGATTGCGCTGGGCGGCGGCGTGCTGCAGCAGCGGCCCTATCTGCTCCCCCAGATCCGCGCCGTGGTGACGGAACGATTGGCGGGGTACCTGCCCGATACCGCAATTGCCCCCGCCGCGCGGATCGCGATGGCGACGTTGGGTGCGAATGCCGGTCCGCTCGGCGCCATCGCGCTGGCAGCGCTCGCGCGCGGCTAGAGCGGGATGACGTTAGATCGCCTTAACCTCATACCGTTCGGCCCCGGATCAGGTCCGGGGGAAGTCGAAGCCCACGCGATCCGCATGCCCTTCGACTTCGCTCAGGGCGAACGGGGTATGGTTTGGTCCAATCCAAAGGCACCATACTCTAACCAAGCCCGGCTTTTGTTGTCTTACGGCGCGACGGGATCGCCAGAGGGCGGTGCGGATGCCCATTTCTGGGCCAGACCCTGGCTCAATCCAAAGGCATAGAGCCGGTTCATATAGGCCGTATCGAACGGCTTATGTGGCGGACCGGGTTCGAAGCCTGACGTGATATAGCTCAAATGGTAGCGCGCGCCGTAGCGTTTTGACCAAAGATAGGCGGTTGCAGTCTGTTCGCGCACCGCCGCCGCCGTCGCCAGCGTGAAGGCACGACTGGCAATGGCCAGGATGCCGCCTTTGACGATCTTGAAATCGCCCCCCAATTGCCCGTTCACCAACAGATAGAGATCGGACACATCGGTGCCGATACCGCTGGTGGTGATCACCCCCGGCGGCACGACCAGCAACGATCCCGACGTCGCGCCATCGACATGTGCTTCGCGGATCAGTTTGCCGCCCGATTGCGCATCGATCACGACGGGCGGGAACAGCGCGGGTACCGCAGACGATGCCAGCAATACCTGCCGAAACAGCCGATAACGGCCCGGCGCCTTGCTGTCGGCGATAACCCCCAAATTCCACACGACGCCGCGCTGCGCATCGAGATTGGCGGTGCCGACGAACAATCGCCTGCCATTGCGATGCGCGGCGGCGACCTCGTCGATCACTGCATCGGTCACATAGGTGTTGAGCAGCCGCCACAGCGGCCCGGTGGTGGCGACGCTGGTCGACAGTAACGCCGTTGGCGGCAGGCGGAGTTTGTAAATGTCGCGCTGGCTGATCGTTGTGTAAGCGGCTTTGACCCGGTCATCATAGCGCGCGCCGAGAAAGGCAAAGGGGGCAATTAGCGCACCGGTGCTAACCCCGGTGACCACGGTGAATTCCGGGCGCTTGCCCGATTGGCTCCAGCCGTTGAGAAAGCCCGCGCCATAGGCCCCGTCATCCGATCCGCCCGATATGGCGAGCATTGCCTCTGCCCGGCCGGCCAAGCGTTCCGGTCGTGCGCGCATGAAGGCGGCAGGATCATCGGCCCAGAACCGCGCGCCGGGAATGCCGGGCATTTGCGCGATGGACTGTTCTTGTTCGCTGTAAAGCCGCTTGGGCAGCGTAACACAGCCGCTGGTCGTAACCAGGGCAAGCGCCAGCAGCGTCGTGAGGCCGAAACGTCCGGTCATTTGTCCGTCTCCGCCCAGGTGCCGCCAAGGGCCTTGGCGAGTGCGATATAGGCTTTCAGCGTGTCGGTCTGCGCGCTTAATGCCTGTTGTTCAATGGTCAGCCGAAATGATTGCGATTCAAGCCAGGCGATCCGATCATCTTCGCCTGCGCGAAAGCGACGTTCGGCAAGCGCGGTGGCCGTGCTGCTTTCGGCGAGGGCAGCGGCGCGGTCCTGTTGCGCGGACCTGCTCGCGGCGAGACGATTGACCGCGGTTTCGCTGTCGGCAAGCGCCCCCAATACCGCCTTTTCATAACGCGCGGTCGCCGCATCAGCCCGCGCATCGGCGGCGCGGATCTGCGCCCGGATTCGCCCGAAGGAGAAAATCGGCCAGCTAAAGCTCGGCCCGATCTGAAAGCGCGTGCTTGCCCCCGAAGCAATATCGCCAAGCGCGCGCGATTGCTGGCCCAGGCTGCCGGTCAGCGAGATATGCGGATAGAGATTGGCGGTCTCCACGCCGATATCGGCGGTAGCGGCGGCGAGATCGGCATCGGCAGCACGGATGTCGGCGCGGCGGCGGAGCAGATCGGAGCGGATGCCGGTCGCCACCACGACAGGCACCTGCGGCAAGGGTGCGGTGGGGGACAGATCGGCAAGTAATGCCTCGGGCGGCTGGCCGGTCAGCAACGCCAATCGGTAGATTGCGCCGCGGATATCAGCTTCAATCCCGCTGATCGCCGCGCGAGCGGTGTCCGTACGCTGCCGTGCTGATGCCTGATCGCTGGCCGAGGATTCGCCCGCTGCGGTGCGTTGCGTGACCAGGGTTGCGATCGCATCGCGGATATCGCTGTCCGCGCGGGCATTGGCGAGCCGGGCCTGGGCGGCGCGCAGATCGGCATAGCTGCGGGCAACCTCGGCGATGCTTTGCAAACGGACATCGTCGATTCGCGCTTCGGCAGCGGCGGCTCGGGCCCGCGAACCTTCCACCGCGCGCCGGGTGCCGCCCCACAGGTCAAGCTCCCAAGAAGCATCGAAGCCAGCATCGAACAGCGAAAACTGCCGTGTAAAACCGGGAATACGCGCAATCGGGATCTGGCCATTCTGGCTCAGCTGGGTCTCCGTCGCGCCACCGCTCACGCGGATTTCGGGCACGGTTCGGCCAGCGGCAGCGTCGCGATTGGCGCGCGCATCAAGCAGCCGCGCCTGTGCCTCACGAACATCGAGATTGCCTGTCAGCGCTCGCGCTACCAGCGTGTCGAGCATCGGATCGCCCAGCGCCCGCCACCAGCTGGTATCGACATCGCCGGGTGCAGTGTCCGGCGATACCCATGGCGCCGCGCTGCCAAGCGTGGTGGGCGGTTGCCGATAGCTTGGTCCGACGGTGCAACCGCCAAGCACGGCCAGTATCAGGATAAGGGGCGGGGCATATCGCATTGGCTTCACTCCACGCGCGATCGGAATTGCAGGGTTGCCGCGGTCAGCGTCACGGCGGCGATGACCATCAGCGGCCAGCTATTGGCGAACACATCCGCCAGCGGCATCGCTTTCAGAAACAGGCCCTCGGCGATGATCAGGAAATGTTTTTGCGGGTTTGCTTCGGCAATGATCTGCAGCCAGCGGGGCATATTCTCATAGGGGCTGGTGAAGCCTGACAGCAGGGTCATCGGCACCGTCACCAGAAACATCCCCAGAAACGCCTGTTGCTGGGATTGCGAAATCGTCGAAACGACCATGCCGATGCCGATCACGGCGAGCAGAAAAAATGTCAGCGCGGCATAAAAGAGCAGGATCGATCCGGTCATCGGCACGCCGAAAAAGACCGGAATAACGATCAGGTACAGGGTGCCGTTGAACATGCCGATCAGGAAAGGCGGCGTCATCTTGCCGATCAGGATTTCATGCAACCTAAGCGGCGAGACCATCAACTGATCAAACGTCCCCAGTTCGCGTTCGCGGGCAACCGACTGGACGATCACCGACAGCGCAGAAATGGCGCAGATGATTGCGACCAAAGACGGCATGATGAACCACAAATAATCGAGATTGGGGTTGAACCAATTGCTGACCAGCACCCGCCCGGGGGGTGGCGTTCGCGAGGCAGCCGGGCGGACAACCGCACCGACGCTGGCGGCGATCTGATCGATATAGCTGGCGGTGATCTGCGCGGCATTGGATCGGCGCCCGTCAAAAATGGCCTGCACCTGTGCTGGCCGATGCGCCGCAACATCGCTGCTGAAGCGCTGATCGAACACCAACACACCAATCGCGCGTTGATCATCGATCGCGCGGCGCAATGCATCTGGCGATTCGATGCGGATCAGCCGCTGGACATTGGGGCTGCCGGCAAGCTGATTGATGAATTCGGTCGCTGCCGGGCCGCCGTCGCGATCATAAACGCCGATCGTGACATTCTTTACCTCCAGCGTCGCCGCCGCGCTGAACAGCACCAGCTGCAGCAGTGGCGGGATGATCAGGGTGATGCGCCCGCGCGGATCGCGCAGCACCGCCCATAATTCCTTGACGATCATCGCCAGAATTCGCCCGCCGCCGCTCATGCGATCCGTCGCTTCGTTGCCCGCACGGCGAGCGTGAAGAAGATCAGCCCAAAGCCGAGCATTGCTGCAATATCAGGCAGGAACAGCCGCCAGTTATCGCCGACCACGAACACGGTTTGCAGCGGTGGGATCAGGTAGCGCGCCGGGATCAGATAAGTGATGATCTGCACCCAGCGTGGCATTGAGGCGATTTCGAAGATAAAGCCCGACAGCAACATGCCCGGCAAAAACGCGGTCAGCAGCGCGATCTGGCTGGCGACGAACTGGTTCTTTGTGGCCGCCGAAATAAACAGACCCTGGCCAAGTGCCGGGACCAGAAACGCCGATGCGATCGCCAGCAGCGCGATCGGCGATCCGCGAAAGGGCACGCCGAAAACGAACACCGCCAGCAGCGCGCAGATCGTCATCGAGCCAAGCCCCAGCATGAAATAGGGGATCACTTTGGATGCCATGAATGCGCCCATGCCAATCGGCGTTGCCATGATCGCCTCCATCGTCCCGCGTTCCCATTCGCGGGCGATGACGAGCGCGGTGAGCAGTGTGCCGATCATCGTCATCACGATGGCGATGGCGCCGGGCACCAGGAAAAACCGGCTGGCAAGCTCTGGATTGAACCAATAGCGCTGATCGACGCTGATGGCCGGGGCGATGCTGCGACCGCGATCTTCGCTTCGCGCCGCCGCCCAGCTCGCCTGCACGCCTTGCGCATAGGCGGCGGCAAAGCTGGCGGTGTTGGGTGACGATCCATCAGTGATCACCTGAATATCGCCGCTGCCGTGCCGTTCGACACGCCGACTGAAATCGCTGGGGATCACGACAATCGCGCGCACCTTGCCCGCGACCAGATCCTGCTTCAGGATTTTGAGATCGCCCGTCGAGGCGACGTCGAACCAGCGTGATTGCTGAAAGGCACCGGCAAGGCTCTGCGCGGGGCCGCCACCGTCCTGCAGCGACAGCGCAATCCGGGTGCGCGCCGTGTCCAGGCTGACGCCATAGCCGAACAGGAAGATCAGCAGCACCGGCAGGACAAAGGCGATCAGCAGCGTCGATGGATCGCGGAAGATTTGCAGTGTCTCTTTCAGCAGCATCGCGCTGAATCGGCGGTAATCCCAGCGCGCGTTCATGCCGCTGCCTCGCGCTGCAGGTCGGCAGCCTCGATCAGGGCGATGAAGGCGTCCTCCATCGTCGCATCGGCTTTGCCTGCCTGGCGTTTCAGCTCGTCAGGGGTGCCGGTGGCGATTTGTTCGGCGCGGTAGATCAGTGCGATCCGGTCGCAATATTCGGCCTCGTCCATGAAATGGGTGGTCACGAGCACGGTCACACCCTTTTCGACCAGTCCGTTGATGTGGCTCCAAAATTCACGCCGAACGATGGGGTCGACGCCCGATGTCGGTTCGTCGAGGAACAGCACAGGCGGTTCGTGCATCACTGCACAGGCCAGCGCGAGGCGTTGTTTGAAGCCAAGCGGCAAGGTGGCGCTATTGACCTTTAGGTAGCGCTCCAGCCCGAAAATCTCGGTGACGCGCGCTGTTGCCGCACGCCGTGCGGCCCCCTGCAACCCATAAATGCCAGCGAAGAAGTCGAGATTCTGCTGGACGCTGAGATCGCCATAAAGCGAGAATTTCTGGGCCATATAGCCAAGCGACTGGCGCGCATCGGCTTTGGCGGTGCGCAGATCGAAGCCCGCGACCGATCCGGTGCCATGGGTTGGCGTCAACAGGCCGCACAGCATCTTGAAGGTGGTCGATTTACCGGCGCCATTGGGGCCGAGCAGCCCGAAAATCTGTCCGCGCGGGATCGAAAAGCTCACATCATGCGCAGCGGTGAAGTCGCCAAAAATCTTGGTCAGCGCATGGGCGGCAATCGCCGGCGCCGAATTGGCCGGGATGGTGCGATAGGCCTTGGCCAGTGCACTGCTGCCATGCGCGCCGCCGCCCAGAATATCGATGAAACCATCTTCAAAACGCGGCTCGGCGGGTTCGATGGTGATGGCGGGCAGGCCGAAATCGGCAGCAGCAAGAACAACGTCGCGGTTGCGCAGCAACAATCGCACGGCGTCCCCCTGTACCGTGCCGTCGATTACGTCATCGCGGTCAAGAACATGCTCCAAAATGTGGCGGCGATCGGCGGAGGGGACCGCGACGCGAACCACGCGCCCTTCTACCTGGCGCAGCAATTCGCCCGGCGGCCCGCCGTGCAGCATTTTGCCTTCGTTGAGCAGGAATACCGTGTCGCATTTCTCGGCTTCGTCGAGATAGGCGGTTGACCACAAGATGCCGACGCCGTCGCCCGCCAGCGCGCGGACCATTGCCCATAATTCTCGCCGCGATACTGGATCGACCCCGACCCCAGGCTCGTCGAGCAGCAACAGTTTCGGCGCGCGCACCATGGCGCAAGCAAGCCCCAGTTTCTGCTTCATGCCGCCCGATAACTTACCGGCACGGCGCGCCTGAAAGCGCTTGAGATCGGTAAAGTCGAGCAGCCGCGCAAAATTCTCAGCGCGCTCGCTGGCGGGAAGGCCGCGCAGATCGGCATAAAGATTGAGATTCTCGATCACCGACAGGTCTTCGTAGAGCCCAAAGCGCTGCGGCATATAGCCAATCTGCGCGCGGTCAGCCTGAGCAGCGGGCGCGCCGAACACCTCGATGCTGCCATGATCGGGCATGATCAGCCCCGCCAGAATACGGATCAGCGTGGTCTTGCCGGCGCCGTCCGGGCCGACCAGCCCGGTCATCTGCCCTGGCATGATCGTCAGGTCGACCGAGTCGAGCGCGGCGGGGCCATCACTGACGAAGCGTTTGGTAACGCCCACTGCCCGTGCGACGGGCGCTGTCATGTCAGTTCTTGCCTGCGGCGCGGGCCGACGGCACGGCAATGCTGACGGGTTGGCCCTGGCGCAGCGCATCATCGGGATCGCTGACGTTGATCCGCAGCCGATAGACCAGATCGGTGCGGAGATTTTCGGTCTGTACGGATTTGGGGGTAAATTCCGCGGTCGGCGAGATGAAACCGATCGTGCCGTGATAGCGGCGGGGGTTGCCATCAGCGCGCACCAGCACGGCCATGCCGGGCGAAATCCGGCCCAGATCCGGCTCGGCGATATAGGCGCGCACGCGTAAGGGGCGATCGATCGTGAGGGTGAACACCGTTTCGCCGGGTTGAACGATTGCGCCGGGTTCGCGCGCGCGCGTCAGCACCGTGCCGCCTTCGGGCGCAATGATCGTGGCATCGGCCAGATCGGTGCGGGCCCGGTCGCGGCTCGCCATGGCGGATGCGCGTTGCGCGCGGGCGGCGCGGATATCTTCGCTGCGGCTGCCGGCTTGCTGCAACGACAACGCCTGTTGCGCTGCCTTTAGCCGTGCCTGCGCCGCCTTTAGGTCAGCCCGGGTCGCGTCGGCGATTGCCTGGCTGACCGCACCACTGGCGACCAGCGACTGGCGGCGGGCATCGTCCTGCTGCGCCTTGTCGAGCGCGGCCTGGCGTTCGGCGAGCACCGCCTGCGCCTGGGCGATATCCTGCGCGCGGCTGCCAGCTTCGCGCTTGGCGAGTTCGGCATCGGCCAGGGCGATCTGCGCATCGGCAACCGCCACCGAATCGCGCAATGGTCGCGGATCGAGCCGAGCGAGAATGGTGCCGGGCGCCACCTTGGCACCCTCATCCACGGCCATCATTTCGATCCGCCCCGGCACGCGGAAAGCGAGCTCGACCTGTCGGACATCGACATTGCCATAGAGCGCCAAGCCGGTGTCCGCAGGCGCAAATAGGCCGAACCCGCGGGTGGCAAGCGCCGCCACCACCACCATGATCAGCGCCGCGATCCCGATCGGTCGCCTGAACTTCATATGCCGTCTCCTGCTTCGAGCGCGTCGAGAATCGCGGCCAGATGCCGCTGAATGCTTTGGTTGATCGCGGCCGCCTGGTCGGGGCCAATGCTGGTCCAGCCGGTGGTGCGCATGGCGGCGGCGTGCGCGACGCGAAAGGCCATGACCTGGCCCATCAGCGCGATAGTGCGGACTTGGGCCTCGGCCTTGCTCAGTCGATCGCCGCTGACAACGATCAGCAGATCGGTAACATGGGTGAGCATCGACCCCATCACCCCGCCATACAGAATCTCGAACGCGGCGGACGGCTCCATCTGCTCGCGCATGATGAAGCGGGAAAATTGCGCGGTTTCCTCGCTCACCATCGTCTGGACAAAGCCGGTGAAGATCATCGCTAGCCCCGCGCGCGCCTGCGCCGGGCTGCCATCGGCGCGGCACAGGGCGGCGACCTGGTCCAGCGCCGGGGCGACCATCGCGCCAATCGTATCGGCAATATGCTGCGCACAGGCCAGGTAAAGCCCGTCCTTGCCCCCGAAATGATAGGTGATCGCCGACATCGGCTTGCCGGCCGCCCCGGCGATATTGCGCGTACTCGCCCCCTCAAGCCCATAGCGCCCAAAGGCATCAATCGCGACGCGCAGCAGCGCTTGATTGCTGGGGAGATTGGGTGTGGGCATCGACTCAGCTCTAGTTCGTTCGAACGAATGAGTCGAGGGGCAGTTTCGACCGTCGGCAATCGATAGTGGATTGCCGAATGGTTATTACTTTAAGATCAAGTTTTACTTCTCGAACCCGCAGATATGGTGTGTCGACAAGGCCATGTCGCCGAGACCGGCGCGGTCTCAGCATCGACAGCAAATAGCTTTATCTACCGGTAGCTGTGTGAGGGTGCTGTCAGTCTAACTCGAACCAAATTCCATACGCGGGTTCATCATTCGTCCTCTTCATCGACACCAAGGACTTTGCGGCGGCCTACGGCGTCCGGAGGCGAAACCAATCCCTTGCCCTGCATACGCTCGATAAGCCGCGTCGCTTCGTCGCGAATGAGTCTGCGCTGCTGTTGTAGCCATGGTGGGGAGACGGCCCCTAATTCGAGAATAAGCTCTCGCGCCGTTCGATACTGCTCGGAGCCGATACTGATATCGGCCAAGGCTCCATTTTCCGAGTGAATGGCGAGAGGTGAAGGTGCTGGCCCGCTTCGTCAGCGACCAGGGCGCGGGCCGAAAATAATAAGGAGCCTTCCTTTCGCGAATTTCGGCCGATCACGAATGTCCGAAAAGCTGGTGGGTTCAACCGGTCGACGCAACGCTCTGAGCGAACTTCTCAGCTGGCGTTTGGTACATCAAGGTTTTTCTTGGCCGCTCGTTGAGTTGTCTGGCGATGGCGCTGAGTTGGGCCTGGCTGAAGGTCGACAGATCGACGCCGTGGGGCAGATACTGGCGCAGCAGGCGGTTGGTGTTCTCGTTGGTGCCGCGCTGCCATGGGCTCTAAGGATCGCAGAAGTAGACAGCGACGTCGGTCGCGAGGGTGAAGCGCCGATGGTCGGCAAGTTCCTTGCCGCGATCCCACGTCAGCGATCGATAGAGTTCGTGAGGCAGTTTGCGCGCCTGCTTGATCAAGGCCGAGACGACGCTAGCAGTCTCCTTGTTCGGGACCTTGGCCAGGATCACGTAACGCGACTGCCGTTCGACCAGCGTCACGACATGGCTGCCGCGCGCGCCGGAGATGAGATCACCTTCCCAGTGCCCGGGTACGGCGCGGTCCTCGACCGAAGCGGGTCGTTCGCTGATCGAGACCGCGTCCTTGATCTGGCCGAGCCCGTCGCGCTTCAAGCTGGCGTGGCGCGAGCGGCGGATCGTGCGCTTGGCGCGCAGATGCGCAAGCAGCTCTTTCTTGAGGACGCCACGCGCCTGAATATAAAGGCTCTTGTAGATCGTCTCGTGTGACACGCGATGCTGGTCTTCGTCCGGAAAGCTATGCTTGAGCCAGCCCGCAACCTGCTCTGGCGACCATTTGCGGCGCAGCTTGCGCGATACTGTTCGTCGCAAGCCCGGGTGGCAAGCGAGCTTGCAGCGCTTCGGGCGCAGCGCACGATCCCATGCCGCTTGATCCGATACCGTGGCACGATACCGATCGGCGCCACCGTTACGGCCGACCTCTCGGCTGATCGTTGACGGCGCGCGGCCAAGCTGGACTGCAATCGCACGCAGCGAACGGCCGGCGACCAGACCTCTGGATATCTCTTCGCGGTCGGCCAAGCTGAGCGCTCGCCCGCATCGCTTCCGATCGGGTGGGCGGATCCCACCCGACGGTGAGAGCACCGAGAAGATCGACGAGCTCTCCCGCTCGAAGCCGCGGCCGATCGAACTCATCGACTCGCCGCGCTGCCACCGATCCCAAATCTCTGCCCGCTGAGCGGCCGAGTAATATATCCGACGACGCTGCTTCATCACATCACTCCTTCTCATCATGAAAATGATGCGTTGCGTCGACCGGTTGAACCCACCCTGGAAAACGGCCTGGCAGGTTTCGGGCAGCGGTTTGAGGTAAGTCGACATTGGTTCAGGCCAATCGAGCCAGGCTGCCAGGTTAACGTTGCCGCGAGGCTGCGGGCGACAGCGACGGTCGCCATCGCGCCTGACGTGCCATCGTTCGAAAAGGCGATCACGGCCTTGCCGATTGCTGACACGATAGCGCAGTAGGCGTGGTTTAGCGTGTTCGTGCCCCCTCGAGAGCGCAATTTGACCCCGCAAGCGAAAGCAAGATAGCCTCCTGCGATGCTCACGCCGAAAATCTCGATTTTCTCTGCCCTCTTTGTGCTCGTGTCAGCCAATTCGCTCACGCCAGCGGCGGCCCGGGATCGGTGTGCCGAACGTCCCGGACAGACCACACCACCCTGCACCGTCGAGCCGGGTGGCGTGGTTCTGGAAACCGGCCTCGTCAGCTGGTCGCTGCAGCAAAGTAGCAAGGACCGAAGCGACACATTCACGATCGGGCAGAGTACGCTGCGGATCGGTATTGCCGATCATGGCGAAATCGCAATTGGATTGACCCCCTTCGCAACTGAGCGCGTGCGCGACAAATTGGCGGCGCTGGCTAATCGTCAGTCGGGGGTTGGCGACATTACCTTTTCAGTCAAACGCAGTTTCGGGAAAGCGGATGCACCGATTGTCGCGATCAAGGTCTACGTCACGGCACCCGTCGGCGCTGCGCCTTCGGGCGCTAGCGATTGGACGGGAGGGGCGGCTCTGCCGGTATCGATACCGTTGTCGGACGCTATTGAGCTATCGCTAACCCCGGAGATCAATAGCATCGTAAACGGCAGCGGCAGCGGGCATCATCTTTCCTTTGGCAGCGCAGGCGGGCTTGCGTTCAAATTATCGAACACTCTCGGGTTTAATACCGATGTTCGTTTGCTCCGCGACAATGACCCCGTCGAGACCACGACAAAGGCAACACTCGGCACGTCATTGGCCTATCTGCCGAGCGACAAACTCCAGTTTGATCTTGGGGGCAATTTCGGGATCAACAAAGACACGCCCGATGTCGAGCTCTATGTTGGAATTGTGAAGCGGTTTTGACGCCAGTTCGATTAACTCATTAAGGTACAAAGCAAAAAATTTACGACCTACTGCCCTTCGAGGATCGGGGGCTCATATTGACCAGATGTTCGAGGTGAGCCAGCGGCGGACGTGCCCGGCGCTAAAGAAATTGTATGCATTGGTAGCCTAATCATGATTTCGGTAAACATCAGAGAAGCAAAAGGGCTTTGGATTTTCCGCATCGCCGCCGTTTTGCGAATTGCCTAGTCCGTGATAAGCCAGCTCTATGGGGGCTTGGCAATTTTTCGTCTCGGTGCGAACGCCTCGGTTTGTTGCCGCATTGGCGGGGGTCATCCTTGCCTTCCCGGCGGCAGCAGCGGCACCGAAATCAATCTGTCAGACCGGTTCTGTCCCCGAAGCTGGAGTTTCCGCGCCGTTATTGGAGCGGGCAAGCCTCGCGGCAGAGGACGCCATTGAACGGCGGCTTTCCGGTGGCGGCGGTCCAAGCGAGATTGCCCTGCTCGCGGTCGCTGACGAACCGATGAGCCCAATTTCGCCTGCAGTCCGAGCACGTTATTGTGCTGCTGCGGGGGAGCTGATGCGGGTCGATCCGGGCGGTAACCAGTTGGAAGCCAGGCAATTTCTGGTCGCGGCTGTCAATCTGGCGCGACAAGCCGGCGACGCCGCCGGCGAGGCGCGTGCTGCCTATCGATTGGGGTTGACACTGCTGGGTGGCGACAGCGCCGTCGGCACCAACACACGCGGCACAGCGCAGCCCATTATGGCGCCAGCCGACAGCAATATTCCTGTGCCGAGCGAGGATGATCCGTGTCAGGCGATCGAAGCGCCCGTCATACGCGGTGCCGCCGCAATCTTGGCACGAGCTGCTCTTGGTTGTTCCGCTGCACGCGCGCTTGAGGCAGGCGATGCCGACCGCGCGGCGCTCGCCCGACTTCGTTTAGCTCGCTTGATGCTATCGGACATTACCATAGCGCCGTTCCGTGCCGCTTCACTGCGCGGAGAAGCCGCAATTGCAGTGCGTCAAGGTCTCCAAGCCGCGCAGCACATTGGCTCTCCCCTGCGACGTGCGCTGCTCACCGGGCGGCTTGCCGAGGCAATGGCCGCAGCCAATCCCGCCGACGATGCGATTGGATCGGCGATCAAGTCGATGCACGCAGACGCGCGGGGCGACGCCGCGACATTGGCATTTGCGGCCGGACTAGAGGGCCAGATCGCGCTTGCGAAAGGCGATCGCCAAGCCGCAGTAATCGCACTCGAACGAGCGGTGTTTCTTGAAGGGCAGCGTAGCCAGCCGTTGCGCCTGCCCGGCTGGCTGTTGTTGTTGGCCGAGGCGCGCCCCGATCGCCGGGTGGCGTTGGTGTTACAGGCTTATCGCGCGCTGGAGGCGATCCGGCCGATTTTGCCGCTCAATGATCCGCTGACGGAGGAGTCTAATTTCGCCTTGCAGATGCGACCTGTTTTCGAGGCGGCGGTCGCGGCGCAGCTTGCCGAGGCGGGGTCGGACCAAACCCGTATCGCCAGCGTTCAACGCATCGTCGAAACCTATCGCGAGGCGGAGTTGCAGTCAGCGTTCGGCGCCAATTGCGTACCGGCCCGCGACCCAGTCGATCCGGCCGCGCTGCGGACTGGCGAAGTCTTGCTCTATCCGATTCTTCTCGATGATCGCGTCGAGCTGTTATTCGTCGCGGGCGGGCGCGACGGCACTGCAAGCTTCAGCCGCCTTGCGACAGGCACGCCCATCACCCGCAGGGCAGTCGTCCAGCTCGTCGACGAAATGGCGAGTTCGCTGATCGGCGGCGGTGACGAACGCTGGAAAGACGCCGCGCACGCGCTCTACGATCTGCTCATCAAGCCGATCGAAGGCCGGCTGCTGCCCCGTGGGACGCTCGTGATCGTCCCCGATGGTCCGCTACGCGCGCTGCCGTTCGCGGCACTGATCGATGGCAATGGCAAATATCTGATTGAGCGGACGCAGCTCTCGCTGGCGCCAGCGCTCGCTTATTCGCAGCCAGGGCGTGATCGCAGCGGCCGGGCGCTGAAGGTCGTCGCGGTGGCGCTCCAGCGTGATGTCGATCTGCCCGCGGGGCGTTTCGCCAAGCTTGAGGGCACGCGCGACGAAGCCCTGGCCGCCGCTGGCCCGGGCGGCACCGTGATCGACGATTTTCGCGCAACCGACCTCCGGCGCGCGTTAGCGCGTGGGCATGTAGATGTGCTGCATCTGGCGACGCACGCTGCGTTCAACGGGCGGTCGGACCGCAGCTTCATCGTCGCCAACGGCGAAGCGATCCCGCTGGCCGATCTGCGCGGCTTGATCGGCGACGGGCGCGCGCGCGGCGACGATCTCGATCTGCTGGTGCTGAGCGCGTGCGAGACCGCCGTTGGCGACGATCTGGCCAGCATGGGGCTGGCCGGTGCCGCCGTTCAATCGGGTGCTGACAGCGCGATTGCCTCGCTCTGGTCGGTCAACGATACCGGCGCCGTCGCGCTGATGAAGGGCTTTTACGACCGCTACCGGGCAGGCGACGGCAAGGCGGCCGCGCTGCGGCAGGCGCAACTGGCATTGATCAGTCGCGCGGGCGATCTGTCGCACCCGTCGATCTGGGCGGCATTCACGCTTCTGGGTGGTTGGCGGTGAGGCGCTGTGCCATCATGGTCGGGGCATCGGCCTTGGCGCTGCTGGCGGCACATCCGGTGCGCGCGCAGACGGCGATTACCCCCGATAGCCAGCCCGGGGTTGGTACGGGCACAACGGCAACGACGGCCGGCACCATAACCGCAATCGACGGTGGTCGCCGTGTCGGCGACAATTTGTTCCACAGCTTTACCAGCTTTTCGCTGGGCACGGGGGACAGCGCGGTCTGGGTGCGATCGGGCGGCGACGGCGGCAGCATTGCCAATGTCATCAACCGGGTCACGGGCGGCACGATCTCGACGATCGATGGCACGATCGCGACCCAAGGCCTGGACCGCGCCAATTTCTTCTTCATCAACCCAGCCGGAATCATCTTTGGGACGAATGCCTCGGTTGCGGTGCCCAATGCTGCCTATTTCTCGACGGCGAACACGCTGCGTTTTGCTGACGGCGGCGTCTTCGGGGTCACGACGCCCAGCGGTTCAACCTTTTCGATGGCGGCGCCCAGCGCGTTCGGTTTCCTTGGAACGCGGGGTGACATCACCGTGCGCGGCGCCGGGACAGGCTTTGTCGGCCCGAATACCAGCCTGTCGTTGAGCGCGGCCAACATCGCGATCGATCGATCGACCTTCTCGCCCGGCGCGCTCGATCTGCTTGCGCTCGGCGCAGCCAATCTCAATGTCGCGCTCGATTCGCCGCTCGCGACGCGGTTTCCAGGTGGCACCCTGTCGCTGGCCGACAGTTTCATCAGCGTCGAGCCAAGCGCCAGCCAGACCGGCCTGTTGCGCGCCAATGCCGGGCGGATCACGCTCACCAGCTCGATTCTTGCAGCCGATTCGAACGACCGCGGCGCTGCGGGTCTGCGCGTGCTCGCCGGCGATCTGATCCTTCGCGCGGCGGTCGGCGGCGCCCATCAAACCTATCTTGGCAGTTTCGCGCCCGATTTCGGCAATGCCGCAGCGGTCGATATCGACGCGTTGCGGATCGCGCTGTCGGACACCAGCCAGATCAGCTCGCAGGCGCTGCCCGGCGCGCTTGGCAATGCTGGCGATATCCGTATCCGCGCCGGATCGTTGCTGATCGAAACGGGCGCTTCGATCATTTCCTCCGCTTACGGTGATTCTCGATCGGGCAACATCGCCATCACGGCCGACAGCATCGCCATCGGATCGGGCGGACTGATCGAATCGACGACTTTCGGCACGGGGGATGGCGGTGATCTGACGATCAACGCCGGATCGCTGACGATGGACAATGGCGTGATCGCTGCCGAGGCCGAACAAGGCGCAACCGGTGATGCCGGGACGATTACGCTGAGCGCATCGACGGTCGCGCTCACCAACGGCGCACGCATTTCGTCTTCAAATCTGGGGGCTGGCCTTGGTGGACTGGTCGACATCACGGCCGACATGATCACGCTGCGGAACGGTTCGCGGATCGAGTCAGATGCCATCGGCTCGACGAGCGGCGGTGCAGGGGTGGTCTCCATCGCCGGCCGGGCGATCCGGATCGAATCGGGCAGCGAGATTTCGTCGGTTACCGAGGGATCGGGCGATGCCGGTGCGGTGGCTATCACAGCGGACAGTCTGGTGATCGACGATGGCGCGATCAACAGCGCGGCACTAGGCGGTACGGGTGCCGCCGGTATCGTCGGGATCACGGCCAACAACCTCGATCTCCGCAACACCGGTGAGATCACAACATCGACGCTGGGATCAGGGGCGGCCGGATTCATCCAGGTCGAGGCAAGATCGATTGCGATGTCGAGCGGTGGCGCGATCACCTCGCAAACCTTTGCCGCCGGTAGGGCGGGCGATATTGTCATCAAGCCGCGCGCGGGCACGGCGCCCGATATTTCGATCACCGGCGAATCGCGGATCACCTCGGCGCAAACTGGCGCGCGTGCAACGGGCGATGCTGGCAATATCCTGATCGATGCCAATCGGCTTTACCTGGGCCCGGCGGCTACACCGTCGATTAGCACCAACGTGGCCAATCGTGGCCTTGCAGGGGTGATCGACATTACCGCGAAATCGGTGGTGCTCGATGGTGCGGAGATCGCCTCGGCGGCGACGGGCACCGTGTCGGGCACGGCGGGCGCGATCGATATCACTGCCGACATGCTTAGCATCGTCAATGGCGGGCGGATTGAAACCACATCGTTCAACCCCGATCCGGCGGGCGCGATCAGCCTGAAGTTGGGAACGCTGGCCGCTCAAGGAACTGGCTCGGAGATCACCAGCGAAAATCTGTCGCAGCGCGGCGGGACGGCTGGCGGCATTTCGATCGAGGCGAACCGCATCGACCTGCTCGACGGTGCTGCAATCTCGACCAATTCGATCGCAGGCGCCGCAGGCGACATCACCTTGCTGATGCCGCGCACCGGTACGCTGGTGCTTCGCGGTGCGGCGCAGTCGGGCTTGATCACGACATCGTCGGGACCAGGTACCGGCGGCCTGATCACGATCGCCAGCCCCTATCTCATCCTGTCGGACGGGGGCCAGATTCTCGCCCTTGGCCAGGCTTTCGGGGCGGATGTGCTGCTCCAGTCCGATTTCTACATCCGCTCTTCGGATCGGCTGAATCTCCTTTCGGTCGATGGCGCCTTGCTGGTCGACAGCCAGGTGGGCGATCTGTCGACCGGGGCCGAGGCGATCGACCTGTCGTTCCTCGATGCCTCATCAGTGCTCCGCGGCCAGTGCGCTGCCGCGCGGCGCGGCGGTACTAACCAGCTCAACCTTCGCTCGACGGGCCCCTATGCTGGCCTGCTCGAAGCGAGCCGTGAGGTCGCGACTGACGTGGCGCAACTGCCTGTCCGCTCGAATTTGTGCGCGCCGTGATCGGTTTGAAACCGTTCCGAATCCTGGTGGCGTCGACGGTGATCTGCAGCACCTGCGGCTACGCCCAGGACCGCCCCGAACCGCTGCAGGGCCGGACCGGCCCCGACGCATCGGCGCCGGCACTGCCCGCTTATTCCAGCCCGCAGTCGCCGATTGTCCCAATGGTCGAGGCACCGCCGATCAGCGCCGCCAACCCGAGCGACGTCGATGTCATCATTTCGGACGTCATCGTGACCAGCGGGCCAGGCATGGCACCTGCGCTGCCCAGTTGGGCGCCCGCGAGTGATCCTGTCACCGGGATTTCGCTTGATCGTCCCGAATCAACCGGGTTCGACGCAGCCTGGGTCAAGCGTCAGGTCGTGCAGAACGGTTTAGTGGGCGCGCGGGTGCCGCTCGACCGCGTTACTGCACTGATCCAGATCATTAATATCGCGCTCGCCCGCAACGGCTATATCAATTCAGGCGTGCGGATCACTGGCGGCGAGCTGGTCGATGGCGGCGTGCTGCACCTTGAGCTGATCTTCGGTCGTCTGACAGATCCGGGCGATGGCGGTTTGGTCGGCGTCAGCTGGGGTGCGGGCGGCCCACGTGGGCTAACGCCTGACTATGTGACGGATCGGATGCGACCGGCCGGTGACGTGCCGCTCAATGCCTTTTCGGTCGAACGCGCTTTTCGCCTGCTGTCGGAAAATCCGGCGATCGCAACGGTGCGTGCCGATCTGCGGCCGGGCGCAAGCCCTGGCGAAGCGACGCTGGCGCTGACGGTGGATCCGGCAGAGCGCACCGACCTGTATTTCAATTTCGCCAATAGCCGCTCGCCAGCCGTCGGGGGCCAGCGCGGCGCGATTGGAGGGTCTATCCGCAACCTGATCAAGGCAGGCGATCTCGCCAGTGCCGAGGCCGGGATCACCGCCGGCCAGCCCGATGCATCGGCAAGCTATCAGCTGCCGGTGCTGGGCACGCGCACCACGCTGATCCTGCGCGGCGGCTATAATCGGGCATCGGTGGTCGACCGTCCGCTGGTGCCGCTCGACATCAGCGCGCGCGACTGGAATGTCGAAGGCGGGCTGAACCAGTTGCTTGTCGCCGAGCCGTTGACCCCGCGGCCGACCGGCGGCTGGCGTGCGGCACGCAGTATCTCTGTGGGATGGCGGCTCGCGCACCGTGAAACGCAGACATTCCTGCTCGGCCAGCCCTTTTCTTTTGCGCCCGGAGCGGTCAACGGACGGTCGGATTACACCGCGCTGCGGCTCGTCGCCGACTGGGTCGAACGCGGCATTTCCCAGGTCACCGCGCTGTCGTTGACGTTGACGCAGGGGCTCGCTGGATCGCGGGTGATGCCGACCAATGCCGCCGACGCGGCCGACTTGTTACGCCGGGTGCCGAAGACCGATTTCCGCGCCGCACTGATCCAGGCCAGCCATGCGCGCCGCTTGACTGGCAAGGGCCTCGAACTGCGGCTACGCGTTACCGGCCAATGGGCCGATGGCTTGCTTTATTCGGGCGAGCGACTGGCGGTCGGCGGTGAATTCACTGTTCGTGGATATCGTGAAACCCTTGCCCTGGTCGACCGCGGCGTCGTTGGCTCGGTCGAACTTTACCAGCCTGTGTCGCTATCGGGTCGGGGTGCCAGCGCCAACGGGGTCAATCTTGCAGCATTCGGCATGTCGGTCTTCGTCGACGGTGCTATCCTGAGCAATGCCCTCGATCCGCAGCCGCAGCCAAGCGAACTCGCCAGCATCGGTGCCAGCCTGGCGTGGATTCCGTCGGACGCGTTCACTGCGCGGGTCGGCTATGCCCATGCCTTGATAGAAGCGCGCCAAGTCGGCAGTCGCGACCTGCAGGACCGTGGCTTTCAGTTCCGCCTGACGCTCCACCCTCTGGCACTGTTTCGTAAGCGCTAGGCCATTGCGGTGGCGGCACCGACAGCCAGGCTACAGGATCGGCGCACCCGAAACATCGGTCTTCTTGCAGCTGACAGTCATCCACCCGGTCTTGCGCACATAGGCCAAATCGATCTTGCGCCCTTCGCAGGTTATACGGCGCTTGCCATCGCTGTAAAAATTTACCGAAACGGCAAACCTGCTTGGTCCTTTGGCAATCGCCGTCACGGCCTCGTCGAAAGTGCCGAACTGCGCGCAAGCCTTGTCATTGCCATCGCAATTCCAGTCGGTGATGGGATAGGTGAGATACGGTGAGCGGACAGCACCACCGGGAATGTCGATAATCTCGTCGCCCTGCTCGATCGCCAGCAGCCCAGGCAGCGTGATGCAGCGCGCACCGATGTCGCATTTACTGGCTGCGTCCGGATCGTTGGTGAAGACGGGCTTGACGATGCCGGCAAACTTGAAGGCGGGCCCCCCGACGATCGGCGTGATCGACGCACCCATCAGCACATCGCCGTGCTGGGAATCGGCGGCGTTTATAGTGGCCAGGCGCATCGCCATCGTCAGCACGGCCTTGTCGCCAACGCCATCGCGATAGAGGATCACCTGTTCGGGCGGCTGGACGACGATCACGGAGCCACGCAGTGCAGCGAACGCATTGATCGCGGCCAGCATGACGGCAAGGAAAAAGCCCGCAGCGCCAATGGTAATGCGTCGATGCCACGTATCGCGGACGCGCTCTCGTTCCGCCGACGTGGTGGGCGGATCGTCGTCCATCATCAGGTTCGCCATATCTTCGATCATCGTGCGTCCCCGTTTGGCCTGCAAACTTGCTGCGTCCCGGTGTCAGGCGTAAGGATATTGAACGGCGACGTCGAGGGGAGCAGGACATGACAAAGTGGTTTCGCGGCGGCACGGCACTGATGGCGATCGGGCTGCCAGCGGCGGCAATAGCCCAGGCCTTTTCGCTGACGGTCGTCGAATTTGCCGGTGGGCCCGATCAGCTCATCAGCTTCAACACGGGCAAGGTGGTGGCTTATGACGCTAGCGATACGCCGATGTTCCGGGCCGATCGCGCGTTCCTTTTCGGTGACGGCAGCAAGCTAGGGAATCCGGCCGGACGTGTTTTTGCCTGGGATCTGGTGCGCAAAAAGGTGCGGGTCAGCGCCGCGGGCCGCCCCCAGATTTGGCTCGCCTGCAGCGAGTTGAATCCAATGTCGCTGGCTTGTTCGACCACGCTGCGCATCGCCAATGATGGATCGCTGGTGATTTCGGGTACGGGCTTGAACGGAGGGCTACGCGGGAACGGACCGATCGAAGCGGATGCGGCAACGCTAGCACGCCTCCCCGATTGTCCAGGCGATCCTCGTTGCCCATCATGATGGTGCTGTCAGTCTAACGCGAACCGGTTTCCGCTAATTGGAGCTCGGTCGCGAGCGCCATGGATTATCCCATGACCAGCTGCCACTCAGCCAGGGCGGCTGAGCGGCGTTCTTTGAAGATTTGGCGATCGACGATGTGGCGTTCAAGGTTGAGGTGATTGTGAACATTGGCGTGGACCGAGGCGCACTTTTGTCATGTCTTCATTCGCCTGAACCGGCGCATCGCGCGCTATCGTCGTCGGAAAGAAAAATGACTGTTTTCGGCCCGGTTGTTCGACCATCGGCCCATTTCGCGACGATCGGAATTTCCCAACTCACGCATGCCTGCGGGGTAGGATTTGAACCCGTCTGTCACGATTGCCTCGGCCTGGCTCTGGCGCTTCAGCGCCTTCTTCATAAAGGGGAGCGCCACTGATTTGTGCCGCTTTTTGGTAACGTAGCTCTCGAGGACCTCGCCTTTATGATCGACGGCCCGTCAGAGCTAAACCATTTCGCCGTTCAGGTTGGCTTCGCCGCCCTTCGGGTCACGTACATCTCGTCCAGATTCCAGCGCCAGTGGGAATAGCTGCGCATCCGCGACACCCGCTGGCGACGGATATGACCAGCGAACATCGGGCCAAACCTGTTCCACCAATGCCGCACCGTCTCGTCGCAGATGTCGATGCCGCGCCCGAACAGCAGGTCCTCGACGTTTCGGAGCGACAGCGGAAATCGCACATATATCAGCACCACCAGCCGGATCACCTCGGGCGACGAGTTGAAACAGCGAAAAGGGGAGGGAGGTTTTGCTCTGGATTTGCGGCTCATTCGCGCCCGCTATCAGTCTCAGTCGAGGACTGCCACATTGGTTTGACAAGGCCGTCTTCCTTTCCTTGGGCGCGCCAGAAGGAAGGGCGGCCCCCTTCGGCTGGCTGCTTGCAGCAGCCGCTCAGGACTGGCTTCGACTTCGATCAGGGGGGATGGATTTGGGGCGCGCGTGCCGGTCGCTGTTGCAAAAGTATCGCAGTCCGATCTTTTTGCGCTGCAGCACGGACGGCAATTGACCAGCAAGATGCTTATGGTAATTGAAGGACACCATACAGGACTTGGCACCACACGGTGAGAGGCCACGCCGCGTGCGGTCGCAGGCAGGAACGTAACCTTAATCCAGGAATCAGTCCCAGGGAGGTCGTTCCACATGAAGTTCCGTCTCGCCACCAAAGCATTGCTGTGTGCCTTTTCTGCGTTCGCCGCCACGGCCGCGCACGCTGAGGACGCCGCATCTTCGTCGGAGGCCGCATCTTCGTCGGAGGCCGCACCTTCGTCGGAGGCCGCACCTCCCCCGGCGCTGCTCCCGGCCCTTGCCGGCCCGTTGAGCTATAACCCCGAGCCGATCAGCCTCGATCTGGCGGGCTCCAAGGTCTATGTCACCGCCATTGCCAGCGGTTATCTCGGCACACAGTCCAACACCACGCCGGGTGTGGCAAGCAGCTTTGCCGATCTTTCGAATGCGCAGGTCATCGTGCAGAAGCCGGAAGGCGTGCTCCAATTCCTCGTGCAGGCCGGCCTCTACAATCAGGAAACGCTGGGCGCTGCCTTTGTGAAGTCCACCGACTACACCACCAACAGCTATGGCGTAGTGCCCCAAGCCTGGGTGAAGATCGCGCCCTCGTCCACGTTCAACGTGCAGGCCGGTATCCTGCCCACGCTGATCGGGCTGGAAGCGCCCTTCACCTTCCAGAACCTCAACATCGAACGTGGCATCCTGTGGGGCCAGGAAAATGTGATGACCCGCGGTGTGCAGGCCAATCTGACGGCCGGTAAGCTGAGCTTCAGCCTTGCTTTCACCGATGGCTTTTTCTCCGGCAGGTTCAACTGGTTGTCGGGTGTCGTCAGCTATGTTGACGGGCCGCACACCCTCTCGGTGGTGCTTGGCGGCGCGCTTAGCAGGAATTATCGTTCCACCTTCAACACGCCACTGGTGCAGAACAACAGCACCATCCTCAACGTGATCTACAGCTATTCCGGCAGCAAGTGGCTGGTGCAGCCCTATTTCCAATATGCCTGGGTGCCGGACCTACCACTGGCGGGCACCACGAAGGCGGAGAATTACGCCTTCGGCCTGCTCGCCAAGTACAAGTTCGACGATAACTGGAGCCTGCCGGTGCGCTTCGAATATATCGACAGCAACCGCCCGCGCGCCACGGCAGCAAGCTTCCTTTACGGTCCGGGCTCAAACGCCTTCACCTTCACCGCCACACCCACCTATACATGGAACCGGTTCTTCATCCGGCCGGAATTTTCCTATGTCCGTGCCAGCGGGATCACGCCTGGCGCCGCCTTTGGTCCTGCGGGCCTGAACAGGGAGCAGGTGCGCGGGCGGCTGGAGTTTGGCGTGATGTTCTGATCTCCGCCGGAGTCTGGGGATAGCGTGCGACGCTATCCCCAGACTCCGGCAAGATCGGCCAGCGAACAAAACGTCGGCACGACCAGCACTGACCCGACGTTCGTCGCCTCGCTGACCGCTGCATTCGGTGCTGTCAGTCTTGTGCGAACTCGTCTCTCGACGATGCAGATCGGGCTTTGGTCCGAAGGTTCAGGTGGCTAGCGATTGCCACTCGGCCAGCGCGGCCGAACGGCGTTTTTTGAATGTTTGGCGATCGACGATGTGGCAATCACGATTGACCCGAAGGGCGGCGCAGCCAACTGATTGTGGACGTTTGCGTGAACCGAGGCGAACTTTTGCAGTGTCTTCATTCGCCTGAGCCGGAGCATCGCCCGCTCCCTTCGTCGGAAGGGAAGATGGCTGTTCTCAGCCCGGTTGTTGTCCCATCGGCCCATCTCGCGACGGTCGGGATTGCCCAACTCGCGCATCGCTGCGGGGTAGGATTTCAGCCCGTCAGTAACGATGACCTCGGCCCGGCCGCGCCGCTTCAGCGCCTTCTTCATGAAGGTGAGAGCCGCTGATTTGTCGTGCTTTTTCGTACCGTAGCTCTCGAGGACCTCGCCTTCGTGATCAACACCCCTCCAGAGGTAAACCATCTCGCCGTTCAGCGTTACGTGCATCGCGTCCAGGTGCCATCGCTGATGGCGAAACCCGCGCATCCGACTGATCCGTTGCCGCCGAATGTCACCAGCGGGCATTGGCCCAAACCTGTTCCACCACATCCGAACGGTTTCATGACACAAGTCGATGCCGCGCTCGAATAGCAGGTCCTCGACATTTCGCAGCGACAGCGAAAACCGCACATGCATCAGCACCATCAGCCGGATTACCTCAGGTGACGAGTTGAAACAGCGAAAAGGCGAGGCGGGTTTTGCTCTGGATTTGCGGCTCATGCGCGCCAGCAAGCAGCACCCGTCGCTGACTGCCACATTGGTTTGGCAGCGCCATTCTTGATAATCACACTCGGGTATATTTGAAATACCACACCTCGCGGCCTTGCCGCCGGGCTTTGCGCTCATAGCGGGTTTCGGGCCAGTCAGCCGGGCGGGTGAGGAAATCCGCCGCGCTGCCCGCCTGCCAGGCGAAATCACGGCGCGCGTTCATAATCATCATCGACCAGCGGCAATATGTGGGGTCATCGGTGCCAAGCCTGAATTCACCACCGGGCTGCAGCTTGGCGTGGATCAGGTCGAGCGGGCCGTTGTTGATCATCCGCCGCTTGGCGTGGCGCGCCTTTCGCCAGGGGTCGGGATGGAGCAGATAGACGCGTTCCAGGCTGGCATCGGGTAGCCGCTCAAGGACTGTCAGCGCATCGCCCATGTGCAGGCGGACATTGGCGAGGTTTCCGTCGCGGATATGACCGAGCGCGCCGACTACGCCGTTCAGGAACGGCTCGCAGCCGATAAAGCCAGTGTCGGGGTTGGCGCTGGCCTGACCAGCGAGATGCTCGCCCGCGCCAAAGCCAATCTCCAGCTGAAGCGGGCGCGGATCGCCGAACAGCCGCACCCCGTCGAGCGGGCCGTCTTCGGGCACCGACACGTCGGGCAGCAATTCCTCGACAAGTGCCGCCTGGCCCTGACGCAGCTTATGCCCCTGGCGACGGCCATAGAGGCGGCGGATGGTGGTGGGATCGTTCATGGTGCGCTCGGGTAGCGGAGCGGACACGAAAGTCCAGCCAAGTGCGCCCGAAGGGAGCGTTGGGTCGGCGCGCGAGGCAGTCCGCTTTAACTCCTGCCGAAAGCGCTATCCTCAATCCCCAGACAATTTCAATCGCGCTGGCGGTCGAGCCAATCGACGACGAATTTCACCGGATCCTTCTCGCTATCGGGAATACGGATGTCGGGCGCGATCCCGCCCGTATCGACCGGATCGTCAGGCAAGCGCATCGACCGCGATGTTGCCCATGCCACCTGATAGCGGCCCGACGGCAGGTTCATGCCAACCACATTGGCGAAATCGAGCACGCCCGCGGAATTACGCTGGCCGAACAACGTCACCTTATGGCTTTGCCGCGCGTCGAGCAGAAATTGTTCCCCGGTGCTGCCGGCGCCGTCGATCATGACGGCAATGCGTTTGGGAAACGGCAATACTTGATCATACTTCTGGACACTGAATGGCCTGGCGTCGGCTGAGAAATAGCCGCCGAAGTTTTTTTCCATCAGGGCGTTCTGGGCGTCGAGAGTGGCCGCCGTATCGGGCGACTGCTTGCGAATCTTGTCGGCGACTTCGCGCCGCAGCGTGAGATTGTCGGCGCTGGCCCGCATTTCGACGCCGATTGTGTAAACGGGTTTTGTGTACAGAAACGGCAGCAGCACTTCATAGACAAAATCGCTGCCGCCCCCGTTATCGCGCAGGTCGATCAGCAGGTTGGGCGCCTTTGCCAGATCGTCGCGGTGCGCCTCCAGCAGGTCCTTGAGGGGCTTATACCGTTCGTCGCTGAAATCCGGCATCCGCAGCCACAGGGTGGTCGGCGACAGGCGCTTCAGGAACATCGTGTCCGACGGAAAGGCGCGCGCGACCGCATCGGCATCGGCGACTTCGGGAATTTCGCGCGACCAGATACCCCAGCCTTCAAGCGATACGGCCGCGCCGCTGGCGACGACGCTGGCGGTGGTCTTTTCCTCGCCATGGTCGCCCCGGCGATACAGCGTGGCGAGCTTGCCGTCGGCACCATAAGCCAGTTCGGCCTTGATCTGGCCGGGTCGCCAGTCCTCCGACGTTGTTGTCAGCACGACAGCGGCAAATCGGCCGGGCGCGGTGCCATGGCGCAAGATGCCGACGCGGTAGCGATCGCCGCCGATCGACCAGATGCCTTCGACAGGGTCGCGCTTGTCGCCCAGGGCGGCGAGCCGCGCCCTGACGCTCTTTTCAGTCCAGTTCAACGCCGGATAGCGGGCCGCCGCGCCCTTCTGATTTGATGTCGCGGCTGCGCCATGCTGGGCGAGTTGGCCGAACTGAACGTGCCGATCCTTGAAGAACCCGATCCATTCTTGCGCGATAGCTGCGAATTCGTCGTCAGATGCCGTCGCGGCACGAACGCGGAGCCGGGCCGTCAGTGCATCGAGATCGGGGCGCGTGGCGGCGGTGACCTTGGTGTCCCACCCCGCATAATTGGCAGCGATCTTGGCAACCAGAAAGTCGAAGTCCCGCAGGTTCAGTGTCGCGCGATCGACTGACGCTGGAGAGGAGGGCTGCGACTGGGGTGTCGGTGCGGCCACGCTTTGCGGTGCTGCGATCAGGAGCGCCAGCATGAAGGCCGCGCTGCCCGAAAGTCGTCGGCTAGTCTTCATGGCATTCCCCCTCGCGCTGAATTTATCGCGATTTCAATGCAAGACAAGCGTATCCGACCATAGTTTGACAGCAAACCACCCCGCACATCGATGGATGTACGGGGTGGCTGTAGGTGCTAGCTGCTGATGAAACGCGGGCTTACGCTACCGCGGCCTTCAGCTTCTCGACCAGATCGGTTGCTTCCCAGGTGAAAGCATTGCCCTCTGCCTTGCGGCCGAAATGGCCATAAGCGGCGGTCTGCTGATAGATGGGCGCGTTGAGCTTCAGATGCTCGCGGATGCCGCGTGGCGTCAGGCGGACGAGCTGGGGAAGTACTTCTTCAATCTTCGCTTCGGAAACGGTACCGGTGCCGTGCAGATCGACATAGAGCGACAGCGGCTCGGCGATGCCGATCGCATAGCTGAGCTGGATCGTGCAGCGGCGCGCAAGGCCGGCCGCGACGACATTCTTCGCCAGATAGCGCGCGACATAAGCCGCTGAGCGATCGACCTTGGTGGGGTCCTTGCCGCTGAACGCGCCGCCGCCGTGTGGCGCTGCACCGCCATACGTATCGACAATGATCTTGCGACCCGTCACGCCCGCATCGCCGTCCGGCCCGCCGATTTCGAAGCGGCCGGTCGGGTTGACGTAGATTTTGGTCTCGTCAGTGATGAAGCCCGCAGGCAGCACCTTGTGGAAAACGCCGACCACATAATCGCGCAGTACGGCATATTTCTCCGGATCGCTGCCCTCGGCACCGTCGTCGCAATAGCCCGGGGCATGCTGGGTTGAAACGACCAGCGCGGTCGCGTGGACCGGCACCTCGTTTTCATAGTGCAGCGTCACCTGGCTCTTGGCGTCGGGCTCCAGGAAGGGCGCCGCGCCGGAATGACGATCGGCGGCCATGGTTTCGAGGATGCGGTGCGAATAATAAAGCGTCGCAGGCAGCAGATCGGGGGTCTCGTCGGTCGCATAGCCGAACATGATGCCCTGGTCGCCAGCGCCTTCTTCCTTGTTGCCGCTTTCATCGACGCCCTGCGCGATGTGTGCGCTCTGGCCGTGGAGATGGTTGGCGAAATCAAAGGTCTGCCAGTGGAAGCCGTCCTGCTCATAGCCGATGCGCTTCACCGTCGCGCGGACGGCAGCTTCGATTTCCTCGCGCGAGCCCGGCGTCCATTCGCCATTCTCATACACGCCCTTGCAGCGGATTTCGCCGGCCAGAACGACCCGGTTGGTGGTCGTCAGCGTTTCACAAGCGATGCGGGCATAGGGATCCTTCGACAGAAACAGATCGACGACGGCATCCGAAATCTGGTCGGCGACCTTGTCGGGATGGCCTTCGGAAACTGATTCGGAAGTGAAGAGAAACGATGCGCGCATGGAAATCCCTCTGATTAGGCCGGAAAATAGGCCGAGAACAACATATAAAGCTTTCGTTATATGCGCCCTATCGCGCTCTTTGGCGAATGGCAACTGCCAGCACGAGCAAGCCCAAGGCAACCAACGCAGCCATTAGATTGCCAAGTCGGGCAAACAGCGTGGCGGGATGCCCCGGTGGGATCGGCAGCTCAATTGCGCCATCCCGGTCGGCGGGGATCGTGCCGAGCACGCGGCCGTCGGCATCGATAATCGCCGATACGCCGGTCGGTGTGGAGCGGATGATCGGCAGCCCCTCCTCAATTGCGCGCAACCGCGCCATGGCGAGATGCTCAACCGGGCCCCAGCGGCCATACCAGCTGTCGTTGGAGGGATTGAAGATGAAGGCCGGGCGATGGGCTTGGTCCACGGTCTGCCCCGAAAAGATGATCTCGTAGCAAATCTGCAGGCCGACCGGCCCGAAACCGGGCAAGTCGATGGTCGCCGCCCCTGGTCCAGGCTGGAAATCAAAGTCACCGGGCACCAGCCGCGAAAGACCAAGGGCCGACATGATCGGACGGGCGGGCAGATATTCGCCCCAGGGGACCAGATGCGCCTTGTCGTACCGGCCAAGCACCTGAGCATTGGCACCGATCGCGAAGACTGAATTGGTGCCGCTGGCCAATTCTCCCTGTGCGTCGAATTGCAGGCTGTTGCCCCCGGTCATGACGATATCGCGCGGGCCGAGCTGGCCGGCGATTCGGGCAAGCGTGACCTCAGGCCTGCCCTTCCAATAATATTGGCTGGGGTAACCCTGCTCGACAAAGAAGCGCAACGCCGCCTCGGGCCAAACGATCAGCCGCGGGGCGGGGCCGGGTGTGCCGATATGCCGCTCGATCGCGGCGAGATTGGCTTCGGGATAATCGTCGCGCGGGCGCTCTTCCTGATCGAGATTGGGCTGAATAACCCGGATGCGGGGTGCATTTGGATCCGCCGTCAGTTGCGGGGACCGAACCAGTAGCCCGCCCACAGAAAGCAAGGCAGCCGCCGCCAATACGGGGGCAGCAAAGCGCCATTGGCGCGCCGCCAGCAGCACCAGCGCGCCAGCCACCACAATTGTTAGCCCCGATAGTGCGTAGGTGCCGACCAACGTCGCCAGCCAGGCCATACCCGGCACCGGCAGCCAGATCACGCCCAGCGGGTTCCACGGATAGCCCGTCAACATCGTGCCGCGCAGCCATTCCGTCGCGATCCAGGCCGCCCCGGCGACCAGCGCAAAGCTGCCGCCGACGGGCGTTGTCTGATCGCCGGTGGCGCGCGGGCTGGCCAGCCGCCACATCAGTCCAGCCGCCAGCATCGGATAGATCGCCAGATAGGCCGCGAGGATCGTCACGGCCGGGTAGCCGAGCCAGGCCGGCATTGCATCCTGCAGCGTGAAGGCGCGGGCGATCCAGTTGTTGCCGATCGTGAAATGGGCAATGCCAAACAGCCAGCCGCGCCACAGCGCGGTGCGCAGCGTCGGTGCATCATGCACCAGCCATAGCCAGGCGGCGAAACAGGCCAAGGTGATTGGCCAGAGCTGCAATGGGGCAAAGCCAGTCGCGGCAACGGCACCAAGCAGGAGCGACAACAGGGCGGGGCGCTGATTCACCCATTGGCTATCGCGTGGAACGCCGGGATTTGCTAGCAGGATTGCATGATCCGGCCTTTTCATCTCGCCTTTCCTGTCCATGATCTCACTGCTGCACGCGCGTTTTATGGCGATATGCTTGGGTGTCCCGAAGGGCGCTCATCGGATCAATGGATCGATTTCGATCTGTTCGGTCATCAGATCGTCGCCCATCTTGATCCGAAGGCAAAACCCGTTGCCGTGGTCAATCCCGTTGACGGCCATGCGGTGCCGGTGCCGCATTTTGGCGTGGTGCTGACGATGGACGATTGGCAGGCGTTGGCGGATCGCGTGGCAAGGGCGCAGGTGCCGTTCGGTATTGCCCCCCATATCCGCTTTGCCGGCCAACCCGGCGAGCAAGCGACGATGTTTTTTCAGGATCCAAGCGGTAATGCTTTGGAATTCAAAGCCTTTGCTGATGATTCAATGATTTTCGCGACGAGCTGAAGCTTGGTTGCACCGCGCCACGCAATATCAGTCGTCGTGAATCTCGATAACGCCAATTCGGGCGAGCTGTTCGGCAGTCTTGGTGAATTCGGCGAGCAAGGGGGCGAGCATCGGCCCGAGCCCGAGTAAGTCGATCACGCCTGCCGGTGGGGTGACGCCGCCGCGACAATCCTCGATCAGCAGCCCGCGTTCGATCATCTTTTCGACCTGCCGACGAACAGTCTCACGCGGGAGGCCAGTGGCAGACGCGATGGCGTTGCGGGAGATCGGCACCACCCATTCGCGCGGCAGAATCGACGTGGCGGTAAATTGGTCGGGAATGGTGCGCTCGCGCATCAATTTCTGCACATTGGCGACACAGACGGTCAGATAAATCAGCAATTCACTGGGGGAAATCGGCACGGTGCCCGATGTGAAAGCGCGTTCTGTTGACAGAAAGAGATTGGCAATACCGAACATGGCGACCCGCCAATTTGCCTCCATTTTTTGAGGATTTGTGGCGATCCGCACGGTCATGGTGTGGCGATGTTCCTCCCCGAAATCACCGTGCCCGGCGATCGTCAGCTGATACCCATTATGGGTCTATCGCCGTTTGATAACCCATCGAGCCGCAATCGGGCAAATGAAATGACAACGTTGCCACGCCGATACGGCAAGATTGGCAAATGGCGCTATGAACCGCTGACGCGCCAGATCACATTGCCGACATCGTCGGCGACCAGCAGGCTGCCCGTGCGATCCAGAGCCACACCCACGGGGCGGCCCTGCGCATCGCCATTTTTGTCCAGAAAGCCCGTCAGCACATCAATCGGCTTGGTTCCTTTCACGGGAAAACCATCGGGCGCAAAGGGGACATAAATGACCTTATATCCGGACACGGGCACCCGGTTCCAACTGCCATGCTGGCCGATAAAGGCACCGCTGGCAAAACGGTCGCCCAGGGTTGCGCCATTGGCAAAGCTCAGGCCGAGCGACGCCGTGTGCGGTCCCAGCGCATAATCGGGGCGCTTTGAATATTCGAGCAGATCGGGCCGTTCGGGCTGCACCCGCTTGTCGGTATACCCGCCCCAATAACTATACGGCCAGCCAAAGAAATCGCCGAGACCGACGGCTGTCAGATAATCTGGCGCAAGATCCGATCCAAGCATGTCGCGCTCATTCACGGTGGTCCAAAGTCGGCCGCTTTGCGGTTCAATGGCTAGTCCCTGCGGGTTACGCAGCCCGGCACCAAATACCCGGAATGTCTTGGTTGCCGGGTCGACTTCAAGGATGTTCGCGCGGTTCACCTCGATATCGAGGCCATTTTCGGCGATATTGCTCGATGAGCCGACAGCGACATACAGCGTCTTGCCATCTGGGCTGGCGATGACATTGCGCGCCCAGTGATTGCCGCCACCGGGGTAGCGCACCACGGTTTCAGGCTTGGCGGTGATCTTTGTCTGTCCAGTCACATAGGGCACGCGGACCAGCGCATCGGTGTTGGCGATGTATAATTGGTCCCCGACCAGGACCATGCCCAATGGTGAATTGAGCCCGCCGATCAGCACCGTGCGAACATCGGCAATGCCATCGCCGGTCATGTCGCGCAGCAGGGTGATGCGGTTGGCAGAAGGAACGCCAGCGCCCGCTTTGCCCAACAGCCATTTCATCACGAGATTGGTGATGCTGAACCCGGCTTTGCGCGGCGGCGAATTGGTTTCGGCAACCAGAATGTCGCCATTGGGCAGCTGATAGATCCAGCGCGGGTGATCCAGACCCTTGGCGAACGCCGCGACCTTCAGGCCCACCGCGGGCACCGGGGTAGCCCCATTTTGCCAGCCGACCACATCGGCGACCCTGATCGTCGGGATGGTCTGGACCCGCGGGGCGGAGATTGTCGGGCGGGGACCCTGCAAAGCGGCGATCGGCAGCTGGGCTTGATCAGGCTGCGTTGCCCAGAACCAGAATCCGCCGCCGAGCACGGCGAAAATGGCGAGAAGGATGAGGATATGTTTGCGCATGGAGCCCTAGGTAAGCGGCATCGGCAAATCGGGAAAGGGGCAAGCGAGGCAAGGACGAAATAAGTGGCCGCCGGCGAAGGGGGGGGGTGCCGACGGCCATATCAATCAGCCCGACTATGATCGGAGACGAGCGAAGGGGGGACGGCGCTTGTCTTTAGCGTGCTGATTGAAGCCTAAATATGTAATTGTCGCATTAACTATTCAGAAACAAATCATGCACTGTGCTGCATTATTCCCAATCATAGCATCTCTTTTTGATTCTGGCAAAAGGAGATTAAAACGAATTTTGTCGCCTGATCGATAATTATGCACGGCAAATGCCAAGTTTTATTTTGTTGCGCGCAACCACGCTTGCTCAATCACTGTCGATAGCGGCGTTGATCGGCGGGTGTAGTCGCAACCGCTGAATACGTTTGGTATCGGCCTCCGTCACCTCAAGTCGCCAGCCACTGGGATGGGTAATACACACTCCCGCTTCTGGTACATGTCCGATCAATACGGCGGCAAGGCCGCCAATTGTGTCGATATCGTCATCGGTTTCAGCCAGCCGTGGGTCGATTGTCTCAGCAACATCTTCCAGTTCGGCACGTCCATCGGCGTCCCAGGCACCGCCGTCGATCGGGATCAGCAATTGTTGTGGTGCTTCGTCATGCTCATCTTCGATATCGCCGACGATTTCCTCGATCAAATCTTCGATCGTCACCAGTCCTTCGGTGCCGAAATATTCGTCGAGCACGATCGCCAGATGCACGCGTTTCTGCCGCATATCAGCGAGCAGATCGAGCGTCCCGCGCGACATCGGCACAAAGAGGGGCTGACGAATTAGCCCGGCGATGGAGGCGGGGTGCGGCGCACCGGTGGCCAGAATGTTGAAGACGTCCTTGATATGGATCATCCCGATGATTGTATCGAGCTGTTCGCGATATACCGGCAGGCGGCTGTGCCCCGCTTCAGCGAACAAGGTCACCAGATCGGCAAAGCTGGTCTGTTCCTCCACCGCCAGGATGTCCGCGCGCGGGACCCCGACATCGCCCGCGTCGCGTTCGCCGAAATGGAGCAGGTTGCGCACCATCTGGCGTTCGAGCGGGGAAAGATCGCCGCGCGCATCGGGGGCAGGATCATCCTCATGCGCATCGATCGCTTCTTCAAGCTGGGCGCGGAGCGAGTCATCAGCGGGTTCACCGAAGATGAAGGTGCGGAAGGAGCGCCATAAGCTGCCTTCGGGGGAGCCGGCATTGCCGGTCTCGGTACTGGGGCCGTCGGCCATTGGGGTTGGTTAGTCCTCGCTAGCGTGATCATTCAAATAGGGATCGGCAATGCCGAGCGCGGCCAGCACATCGCGTTCGATCTGCTCCATCGCCTCGGCCTCTGCCTGCCCCTGGTGATCATATCCTAGCAGATGCAGCGTCCCGTGCACGATCAAATGCGTTGCGTGGTCTTGCAGGGTGATGCCCTCGTCCTTGGCCTCCGATTCGCAGACGCCGTAAGCGAGGACGATATCGCCGAGCAGGACCTCTCCGTCATCGGTATTGGCGACCGTGTCCAGCAGGTCTGGCGCGATCATCGGGAAGGACAGGACATTGGTTGGCTTGTCCTTGTGGCGGTAGTCGCGGTTGAGCGCTTGCACCTCGGCATTGTCGGTGAGGCGGATGGAGATTTCGACCGTCGCCGCCGCGTCGGCCAGCGTGCCATAGGTAGTCGCGTTCAGCGCGGCGGTCGTGGCGCGGGTGGCGAGCGATTCCCAGTCGGTCGCTTCGGGCCAGACGGGTTCGGTGGAGAGGGCGATCTCAAGCATCAGGCGAGATCGGTGTGCATAAAATCATTGCCCTTATAGAGCAACCGCGCATGGTTGGCCTTGGCGCAAGCGTAGGCGAAGCAATCGCCCATATTGAGTTGGGCGGGATGGCCAGTGCCCTTACCAAAGCGTGCAAAGGCGTCCAGGGCAAGATCGCTTTCGACCCGCCCGATCGAGACAAGATTTAAACGGTTTTCAGCGGCAAAATCTTGAACCATGGCGTTTGCCGCTTCCGGTGACTTTTTCAATCTGACGCGCACCCCTGCGGTGGATTCCCACTGCGAAACAGGCGACCAAAGCCGTAGATCGGCGGCGTCGAGCGTATCTGCCAATGTCTCCCAGCCAGGTTCATTCCCGACGATGGCGACGATTACCGACGCATCTACAAACGTCTTCACAAGCCGCCCGATAGATCATCGTAGAATGCCTTGTTCGGGATCGAGCCCATTTCCTGTGGCAGAGGGTGGCGTTTCCAGAAATCGGTCATGCGCTCACGCAATGGGCGATCATCGGCTCTTTCACTCGTTTCGCCGCGATCGAGTTCATGGCGGAGGGCCAGTTTAACGGCTGCCGTTTTGGTCATACCGCGTCGAGTCGCCAGTTCCTCGGCGAGCGCATTGGCTTCCTGATCCTTGATGTAGAGCGATGCCATTGTTTTTCGTCCGTTGGGATATCCTTTTATAGTTCAGGATATCCCTTTCTTCAACCATCCTTCCCCTCATACGCCTCAACGATCCGCCCGACAATCGGATGCCGCACCACATCGCCCGCGCCGAAGCGGCAGATCGACAGGCCATCGACGCCGTCGAGCCGCCCGACCGCATCGTTCAGACCGCTCGCGTTCATGCCACCGGGCAAGTCGGTCTGCTTGGGATCGCCGCAAACGACCATGCGGCTATTCTCGCCAAAGCGGGTGAGGAACATCTTCATCTGCGCGGGCGTGGTATTCTGCGCTTCGTCGAGGATGATGAACGCGTCCGCCAGCGTGCGCCCGCGCATGAAGGCGATCGGCGCGATCTCGATTTCGCCCGATGCGATGCGTCGCTCGACCTGTTCGGCGGGCAGGCAATCGTTGAGCGCGTCGTACAGCGGGCGAAGGTACGGATCGACCTTCTCCTTCATGTCGCCGGGCAGGAAGCCGAGCTTTTCGCCCGCCTCCACCGCCGGGCGCGACAGGATCAGCCGCTGGACGCTGCCGGTGATGAGCTGCGCGACGGCCTGGGCGACCGCGATATAGGTCTTGCCGGTGCCCGCTGGCCCGAGCGCGAAGATGATGTCGTTATTGAGCAATTCGCGCATATAATGCGCCTGCGCCACGGTGCGGGGCACGATGGTTTTCTTGCGCGTGCGGATCATGATCGAGGGCGGGGCAGAGGCCTCCGCGCTGATGATGCCGTGGAGCGTGGGTTCGGCGGACATCGCGATCACCGCCTCGATCAGCCCGGTATCGACAATCTCGCCGCGCACGATCCGGTTGTAGAGCCCGTTGAGCACGTCGCGGGCCGATGCCACCGCTTCTGCCGTCCCCTCAAGCCCCACCTTGTTGCCCCGCGCGGTAATGTACACGCCGAGTCGGTTTTCGAGCAGCAACAGGTTCTTGTCGAACTCGCCAAACAGCTGCGGCATCAGCTGCGGCCGGTCGAAGGTCAGCTCGGCGCGGCTGCGATCACCGGATTGCGCGGGGACAGGCTTGCGGCTCATGCGATTCCTTCGCGAGAGAGGAGGCTTAAGGTGCTGAGTGTGCGGGTAGGGTGAGATCGTTGCGGGCCGATGACGCGACCGCTGCGGCGAGAATCGCCGGGGGTCGCGTGGGAAGGGCGGGCGTGCTGCATCCGTGGGGGAGTTTGGCAGATCGGGCGCGGGGTGGACAGGGGGAAAGTGCACTATTCAAGCCCCTCCCCTTCAGGAGTGCTGGCGCAGTCTCGTCCCCCGGACGGGACCAAGAGCGCCAAAACTGGGTTGGGGTAGGGGCTTTCCCCAAGCGCTGACTCGGTGAGACTGACAGCCCCCACCCCCATCCCCTCCCCTGAAGGGGAGGGGTGAATGGGTCTTTCAGCAATCCTTGCATTTCCGGGATTCTTCGGGTCGCGACAACGGAATTGGGAGCATTGAAATGCTATCAATCTGCTATGAGCGCGCTAAATTACATCAATAGTATGATAATCGCATCTCGTTGAACCAGTTTGATGGAGGCCAACGATGGCAACCGTCCGCAAGACCATCACCGTTTCCGTCCAGCAGGACGCGTGGATCGCGGCGCAGATCGAGGCTGGCCGCTACACCAATGACAGCGAAGCAATCCGCGACCTGATCCGCCGTGAGCAGGAACGGACTTTTGAGATTGAAAGCATTAGGGAGGCGCTCGACGCATCGATTGCGCGCGGGCTCGATGATGCAGCGGTGGGGCGTACTCAACCTGCCGATGCGGTGTTCGACCGGCTTGAGGCGAAGTATCGAGGCTTGGCAGGCGCCGCTGAATGATCGTCGTCCTGACGGCGGCGGCGGCAGTTAGATAACGTGTCTCCGAAACTGGTAGATTGTTGTACTGTCTTTAATTAGATTGTATTGGACTTAAATACCTTCGAAAGATTTCGAGATGAATTTAATATCGAAATGCGTCATGTATGTTGGATTTGATGATCCCCAGTTTCACCTCCACTCAAATCGCTGCGACTATTTTTCGCTAGGTGACGAAAACGGGAGTGATGTTTGGTTAGAAGGTCAGATCGTTATTGGAGAGTCAGGGCCAGAGTTCATTTTTAATGGCAGACTCTTTTGTAAAAATGGCGGTCAAGCAACAGTAATAGATAGTTTTCCGAGAGCAGATCCGCCGACTGGTTGGACTAAGCAACCATATCTAGATGGATCTGGATACACACTTATTGACGCCAACGGAGAAATTGTCTTTGGGTTCCGCGTTGATGCTAATGTTTGCCCAGTAGAGGTCGGTTTGCACAAAGCGGATGGGTCGTTTGCTGCGGGTCCCGGGCAAGGGGGACTAGTTGTTAACATTGCTCCAGCAATGATCGGACGCGACGGTATAGTCTTCGCATGAAACAGCTCTCCGCTTTAGTAGTCGCGACGACTATGGTGATCCGCTATTCCGCCGCGAGCGTAAGGGACGGACTTTTCGTGTCGCCGTTAAGACCCTTTACAATTCCGGGGTGACAGCAGTGGTTTAGGTTAGGCTCGGAGCGTTCCGCCGCTCCCCCATCACCGAATTCGCGCCGGCCTCGACAATCCCAACCTCCACCAAGTCGCCAATCGCGGCATCCCCTAAAAGGTGCACCGATTGCAGCCACGGGCTCTTGCCGATCAGCTGGCCTTCCAGCTTGCCCTTGCGCTCCAGCAGCACCGCACACCGCCGCCCGACGCTCGCCGCGTTGAACGCGGCCTGATCGCGGTTGAGGGCGGCTTGGAGTCGTTGCAGGCGCTCGTCCATGACGTCCGGCGCAATCTGGTCGGCCATGGTGGCGGCGGGGGTGCCGGGGCGGGGGCTGTATTTGAAGCTGTACGCCTGGGCATAGCCGACCGCGTCGACCAGGCTGAGCGTCTCGGCGAAGTCCGCTTCGGTCTCGCCGGGGAAGCCGACGATGAAATCGCCCGACAGCGCGATATCGGGGCGGGCTTCGCGCACCCGGTCCAACAGTCGCAGATAGCCGTCGCGCGAGTGGCTGCGGTTCATGGCTTTCAGGATACGGTCGCTGCCCGATTGCACGGGCAGATGCAGAAACGGCATTAGCTTGCCCACGTAGCGGTGCGCGGCGATCAGGCCGTCGGCCATGTCGTTGGGGTGGCTGGTGGTGTAGCGGATGCGGGCAAGGCCGGTGATGCGGTCGAGCGCCGCGATCAGGTCGTGCAGGCCCTTTCCGTCATCGTCCCACGCGTTCACATTCTGGCCGAGCAGCGTGATTTCCTTGGCGCCCGCGTCGACCAGCGCCTTGGCCTCATCGACGATTGCCGCGAACGGGCGGCTGACTTCGGCGCCGCGCGTGTAGGGGACAACGCAATAGGTGCAGAATTTATCGCACCCTTCCTGCACCGTCAGGAACGCGCTGGGCGGCACGCGGCGGCGGGCGGGGAGGTAGCCGAACTTCATGTCGACGGGCATGTCGGTGTCAAGCGCCGCCTCGCCCCGGCTCGCGCGGGCGACCAGATCGGGCAGGTTGTGATAGGCCTGTGGGCCGACGACGACGTCGACCTTGGCGCGGCGGACGATCTCCTGCCCTTCCGCCTGCGCAACGCAGCCCGCGACCGCGATCATCGGGTTGCCGCCTAGTTTCCCGGATTCCTTCCGGATGCGGCCGATGTCCGAATAGACCTTGTCGGTGGCGCGCTCGCGGATGTGGCAGGTGTTGAGGATGACGAGATCGGCGGCGAACTGGTCGTCGGTCGCGGTCAGGCCTTGCGCGGCCATCAGCTCGCCCATCCGATCGCCATCATAGACGTTCATCTGGCAGCCAAAGGATTTGACGTGAAAGGTTTTGGGGGGCGCGTTCATCGCGGCGGCTATAGCGGGGCAGGGCGGGCGCGACAAATGTCGGTTCGGGTTTGCGGAGAGGACGCCCGTTTCCAAGATTTCTGCCCGGCCTCTGCGTGAACCCTTTTGGCGGGCGTGGAGAAGGAAGATTTGTTCGCGCGGAGGCGCAGAGACGCGGAGAAGAAGGAGGAGGGTGTTGATTGGGGTGATGGTGCCGACAGGTTCTCGACGGGTGATTTGGGGCGCTTCGCGCATTGATTGCGTTACATCTCAGCGTCTCCGCGCCTCCGCGTGAACCCTTTTGGCGGGCGTGAAGGGGGGAAGAATTTGTTCGCGCGGAGGCGCAGAGACGCGGAGAAGAAGGAGGAGGGTGTTGATTGGGGTGATGGGGCCGACAGGTTCTCGACGGGTGATTTGGGGCGCTTCGCGCATTGATTGCGTCACATCTCCGCGTCTCCGCGCCTCCGCGTGAACCTTTTTGGCGGGCGTGAAGGGGGGAAGAATTTGTTCGCGCGGAGGCGCAGAGACGCGGAGAAGAAGGAAGAGCGTGTTGATTGGGGTGATGGTGCCGACAGGTTCTTGACGGGTGATTTGGGGCGCTTCGCGCATTGATTGCGTTACATCTCAGCGTCTCCGCGTGAACCCCTTTGGCGGGCGTGGAGGCGGCAAGAATTTGTTCGCGCGGAGGCGCAGAGACGCGGAGAAGAAGGAAGAGCGTGTTGATTGGGGTGAGGGTGCCGACAGTTCTTCTGCGGGTGATTTGGGGCGCTTCGCGCAGTCGGCGCGCAACACCTCTGCGTCTCTGCGCCTCTGCGCGAACCAATCTACCTCGCGGCTATAGCGTTCCCCCGGCAGCTTTCTCACCCGCCGCTTCCTTTTCCCACCAATCATGCCCTCTGAACGGCAGCAGCGGCGCGCCGACTTGCGCGGCCAAGGCGGCTTCGATCCGGCGGCGGCTTTCGGCGGCGATGGCCTTGCGCCCAGGGTAATCGCGCGGGTGAAAGGGTTCGAGAAACTCGACCATCACCTTGAAGCTGCCCTTGCGCGACAGGACCCGAACAGCATTGTCCTTGCCGCTTTCGCTGCCCAGCCAGGCGATCTCATAGCCGGTATCGCCGCCATACCAGAGCAGCACGGGCTGGACCATTACGCCGGGCGGTGGCGGTTCGAGCACTTTCAGCATTGGCGTCTTGAAGGGCAGCAGCGACTGACCATCGGTGGTGGTGCCTTCGGGAAAGACCGTGATCGACCAATTGTCGGTCAACGCATCGCGGAGCCGGTTGATCTGGTCGGCGACCCCCAGCCGGTCTTCGCGTTCGACAAACACGGTACGATTCATCTTGGCGAGCACGCCGACCACCGGTGCTTTCGCCAGTTCCGCCTTGGCGACGAAAGCAGTGCCGCTTGCGCTGGAGATCGCCAGAATATCGACCCAGCTGACATGATTGGCGATGTAGAAAACATCGCGCTTGAGCGGCACGCCCCTGATGCCGACGCGCGCGCCGCAGATCCGGGCGGCGGTCGTCATGAACAGCCGTGGCCAGGGCGAGGACAGCCGAAGCAGCTGAAAAAGATAATGTGCCGGGATCGAGATCGCCGCGATCAGCGCCAGCCCCAAAATGCGCCAGCCAAGCCGCATCCAGCCAATGACGGGAACAGGGCTTGGGTGCCCCGCCGCCGCTGCCTCACGCGCCGGGGTGGTGCTGGTGGCCAGCATCGCCGCAGCCGGCGGGTCGCTCGCAGGGGTCAAGTCTAGACCTTGCGGTCCAGAGCGACCCCGTAAAGCTCCATGCGGTGGTCGACGAGCCTGAAGCCAAGCCGTTCGGCGATCTGCTTTTGCAATTGTTCGAGTTCGGGATCGACGAATTCGATCACCCGGCCGGTTTCGACATCGATCAGATGATCGTGATGCGATTCAGGGGCCGGTTCATAGCGGGCGCGGCCATCACCAAAGTCATGCCGATCCAGGATGCCGGCCTCTTCGAACAGGCGCACGGTGCGATAAACGGTGGCGATCGAAATGCCGGGATCGATGGCGGAGGCGCGCTCATAGACTTTTTCGACATCGGGATGGTCTTCCGCATCCGAAAGCACACGCGCGATGATGCGGCGCTGCTCGGTGATCCGCAGCCCCTTTTCGTTGCACAGCGCTTCAAGGTCGATTTTTCGCGCCATCCGCTCGTCTTTGTTTCCTGCTAGCCAATGGTCAGCGGTGTAGCGGCAATGGGCGCTGGGGGAAAGTGCCCCTCCCGCAATGGGGAGGGGCATGTCGACGCAAAGGCGATATCAGCCTTAGCGCGCGATCTTGCGACGCTTGGTACCGAGGCCAATTTTCTTGGCCAATGTGCGGCGCTGTTCAGCATAGTTGGGCGCGACCATCGGATAATCGGCCGGCAAATTCCACTTGGTCCGATATTGCTCTGGCGTCATCTGATAATGCGTCATCAGGTGGCGCTTGAGCATTTTCAACTTCTTGCCGTCTTCCAGACAGGTGATGTAATCTGGCTTGATCGACGAGCGGATAGAGACTGCTGGTACCGGCAGATCGGAAACAGCGACGCTATTATTGCTTACATGAGCGGCAACGATGTCCGCCGTGAGCGTTATCAGCGTTTCCTGAACTTCGGTGTGGGTGTCCATTATGGTCCTTTCGATACTAAGCGGAGCCATACACTGGCTTCACCCGGCTCATATCGGCTCAAATAAGTCAATGCGCAAGCAACAATTTACATGAAACAGGGTTTTTATGCTAATTGTCGTTCAAACGTCAAAGCATCATACAATTGTCCGCTAGTGCCGCGATAATAAGCAAGGCGTTCGCCTACCTTCAAAAAACCGGATGACCGATAAAGATCAAGCGCTTCGTTGCCGCGCCGTACCTCCAAATATATTTTAGTGGCGTTGCGGTCTTGCGCATCGTTTATCACCGAGCGTAACAAAGCACCTCCTACGCCTCGTCGCCGCACCTCTGGTAAACACGCCAGCAATAATAATTCGGCCTCGCCAGCGATGGCGCGCGCCAGGGCAAAGCCAGCGACGTCGCCGTTAAGCGCTGCCAATGTCAGCCAAACGCCCGGCATGGCGAGGATGCCGAGGCATTGGCCACGCGTCCATGCTTCGCCAAAACGCGGATCAAAGGCGCGCTGCATGATCCGATCGATCGTCGCAATGTCAGCGGGCATGCCGGGTCGTAAGGTGATCATGTTCAGCGTCGTGCTCATGCCGAAATCCCTGCTTTGGGCCTTGCTGGGGTCGCGTCGGGCGCGCGGCCATAGATTGGCCGGGCGGCCAGAGTCGTGAAAGCCGCGGGCAAACTGATCAGATCAGCGGCGTTGGGCAAGGCGTCGATCAAGGGCAGAGAAGGATCGATCGCTGCCAGAAAGCGCGTACCGCTGCCAATCGCCGTGCGTCCTGCCAGCAGGGCGATGGCGGCGGCGGGGGAGAGTGACTCTAGGTTGCTGGTGGGTGCGAACGGTCCGGCGGCGAAGCCCTGAACGAAGACTTCGCCATGCCCCCCTTCGAGCACGACAACGACAGGGCCATGGCCGGGATGCCCAGTGAAATGGGCAGCGGCCAATAACGGCAGCGATGAATAGCCGGACACCGGCACGCCCCAGCCGAGCCCCAGCCCGCGCGCGGCGGCTATGCCAACCCTGATGCCGGTAAAGCTGCCCGGGCCGCAATCGACCATGATGCGATCGCAGCGGCCACCCTGCGGCAAATCGCCAATCATCGGTATGAGCCGCTCGGCATGGCCGCGGTCAACGCGTTCATGATGGCCAGCGATCAGGCAGTTGCCCTCAATCAAGGCAACCGAGCAGGCCGCCGTGGCCGTATCGATAACAAGCGTGCGCATCAGCGTCGCTTAGCGGCTAGCGCGCCGATTGCAAAAGGGGCTGTGGATCAGGCGACGCTGTTGAAAGTGCCAAAATTGGGGCGGGGCAGACGATCGAAGATCGTTGCCGGATCGCCAATGCCAAGCGTTGAAATGAAGTTTGATTTGATATGCGGCGTATCGGCAAAAAACGCTTCATCAACCGCCGCATTGTTAAAGCCTGACATTGGCCCGGTATCGAAGCCCAGCGCGCGCGCAGCGATGATGAAATAGGCCCCTTGCAGCGTCCCGTTGCGCATCGCCGACAATTGGCGGAGCGGCAGATTATTGTCGAACCATGCCTTGGCATTGGTGTGCGGGAACAGTTCGGGCAGTTTTTCATGGAAATTTTCATCATGGCCGATGATCACCGTGACCGGCGCCGCCAGAATCTTGGGGCCATTGGTGCCGCTTGCGCAGGCGGCAAGCTTGGCTTTGGCGTCATCGCTGCGGCACCAGATCAGCCGGGCGGGCATCTGGTTGGCAGAGGTTGGGCCCCATTTCATCAGGTCCCAGATGGCATGGCAATCGTCTTCGCTGATGGGCTGGTTGAGATACCCATTATAGCTGCGCGCGGTCCGCAAAATGGTATCCAGCGCGGCATCAGACAATTTCTCGCCCATCACGGTTCCTGTATTGTTGATTTAATGGAAAATTAGACCGCGCGGACTTCAGTGACCTCGGGCACATAATATTTGAGCAATTGCTCGATCCCGTTCTTCAGTGTCGCGGTGGACGAGGGGCAGCCTGCACAGGCCCCCTGCATCTTCAGATAAACTTTGCCCTTGTCAAAGCCCTGATAAATGATGTCGCCGCCATCATTGGCGACCGCCGGGCGGATGCGGGTTTCGATCAGATCCTGGATCTGGACGATGATTTCGGCATCGGCCGGGTCATCGGCATGGCCGCCCTCCATCGGGACTGTAATGGCGGCGGCGCTGCCCGGATTGAACAAAGGCATGCCGCCGGCGAAATGATCAAGCAAAATGCCGAGCACATCGCTTTTCAAGGCATGCCAATAGACGCCCGGCGCGGCGGTGACGGAGATAAAATCCCGCCCGAAAAAGACGCCGGTCACATCGCCCAGTTCGAACAGAGCGGCGGCGAGGGGGGAGACTTCGGCCTCTTCCGGGCTTGCGAAATCACGCGTGCCTGCATCCATCACGATGCGGCCCGGCAGGAATTTGAGCGTCGCCGGATTCGGCGTTGTTTCGGTTTCGATCAACATGCCAACCCATGTGGGCCACCCTGATCGGTTGATCAAGACCAACCCGGCGGAAGATTTGCCGCGGCTGCTTGTCGCCCGAATTTGTCCCAGGTGTCCAGCAAATGCCGAAAGCTGACCGATCAGAGCAACTTGCCAGTGGCAGCCCGACACCGGTGGCTGGCGGAAGCGGACCAACCCCGCTAGACATTGGTGATGCTTCGTCTTGCCCGCGCGCTTCGGCGCCCCGTCGCCCTTTTTCTCCTCATTGGCCTTGTGCTGCCAGGTGGCGTGGTCCCGGCGGGGGCGCAGCGCGCCAGCAGGTCCGATCTCAACCGAGCCGAACGAGTCCGCGAAGCGCCGTCTGCGACGCCCGGCACGACCAGCGCCACCAACGCATCGCCACAATCGGCCAATGCGCATGAAATCCCCTGGCTGTTCCGCGGCAGCGATATTCCGCCCGATCGTGACTGGACCTTTGGCGAATTACCCAATGGCTTGCGTTATGCGTTGCGCCGAAATGGCGTGCCGCCCGGCCAGGTTGCAATCCGGGTGCGCGTCGATGCCGGATCGCTGATGGAAAGCGACAGCGAACGCGGCTTTGCGCATCTGATCGAGCATTTGACCTTTCGAGGTTCGGTCTATGTGCCCGATGGCGAGGCCAAGCGGATTTGGCAGCGGCTTGGCACCACTTTTGGCTCTGACACCAATGCCCAGACGACGCCAACCAGCACGACCTATAAACTCGATCTGCCCAGTGCGACGCAGGATGGGCTTGATGAAAGTCTGAAAATTCTGTCGGGCATGATCGCGCAGCCCAATCTGACAGGATCGGCACTCACCGCCGAACGCCCAGTGGTGCTCGCCGAGCAGCGCGAACAGCCGGGCGCGCAGGTGCGGTTCGGCGATACCGTGCGCCAGACCTTTTTTGCCGGCCAGCCGCTAGCGGATCGCTCGCCGATCGGCACGATCACGGCGCTGGAGGAGGCGACGGCGCAATCGGTGCAGGCGTTCCACAAACGCTGGTATCGGCCGTCGCGGGTCGTTGTGATCATTTCGGGCGATGTCGATCCGGTGATCTTCGAACAGCTGGTAACCAAATATTTCACGGCGTGGCAGGGCAATGGCCCACCCCCACCCGAGCCCGATTTTGGCAAGCCCGATCCGACCAAGCCCTTTGCCGTTTCAACGACGGAACCCTCGCTGCCGCCACTCGTCACCTGGGCGGTGCTGCGGCCCTGGGTGTATCGGGACGATACGATCATCTTCAATCAGAAGCGGATGGTCGATCAAATGGCGTTGCGGCTGATCAATCGGCGATTGGAAACGCGCGCGCGGAGCGGCGGCAGCTTCATCCAGGCCAGCGTTTCGCTCAACGATGTATCGCGATCGGCCAATGGCACTTTTGTCAGCGTGCTGCCGATCGGGGATGATTGGGAGGCCGCGCTGCGCGACGTCCGTGCGGCGATCGCCGATGCCCAGCAAACGCCGCCTGCGCAGGCAGAGATCGACCGCGAGGTCACCGAATTTGATGCAGCGATGAAGGCCCAAGTTGATACCGCGCGGGCCGAGCAGGGCGCGCAACAGGCCGATAACATGGGCGAAGCGATCGATATTCGGGAAACCATCGCCAGTGCGCAGGTATCCTACGACATCTTCCTTGGCGCGCGCACCAAAGGCTTTTTCACGCCGGAAGCCCTGCTTGAATCAACTCGCCGGGTGTTCGTAGGGGATGCAACCCATGCGGTCGTCAATAGCCGCGCCGCCGATTTGACCGCCTCGGCCCGGCTGGAAACAGCGCTGAAGGCGGATGTATCCGGATTGGCCAATGCCCGCAACGCCGTGCGCAAGATCAGTTTTGCGCAGCTGCCAAGGCTCAAGACGCCGGGCAAGATCGTCAAACGCACGCCGATTCGCGAAATCTCCGGCCCCACCGAAATCGAGCGGATCGATTTTGCGAATGGTGTGCGGCTGATGATCTATCCCAACAGCGGCGAATCCAATCGTGTCTATGTGCGTGTCCGCTTTGGTGGCGGACTCAATGCGCTGCCGACCGATCGGACCACCGCCGCCTGGGCGGCACCGCTAACCTTGATCGCCGGCGGGATCGGCAAGCTTGGCCAGGAGGAGCTCGATCAATTGACGGTCGGGCGGCGGATCGGGATGAGCTTTGACGTCGACGACGATGCCTTCGTGCTTTCTGCCGTGACGTCGCCAGAGGATATGGCCGATCAGCTTCAGCTGATTGCGGCCAAGCTCGCCTTTCCGCGCTGGGACCCGAATCCACTGGCGCGGGCAAAGGCGGTTACGCTGGCGGCCTATGACAGCAATGCCGTTTCTCCCGGCGGCATTCTGTCGCGCGATCTGGAGGGGCTGCTGCATGCTGGCGATCCGCGCTGGGCGACCGCGACGCCGGATCAGGTGCGGGCGACCACGCCAGCCAGCTTCCGGGCGCTATGGGCGCCGATCCTTGCCTCCGGTCCGGTTGAGGTCCAGGTGTTCGGCGATTTCAAGGCGGAGGATGCGGTTGCAGCGGTCGCCAAAAGCCTTGGTGCCATTGCTCCTCGGCGCGCCAGCACCCGGCCGATCCCGCCGGTTAAGTTCCCGGCCAGTACCGGCAAGCCCGTGATGCTCAGCCATGATGGCCCCGCCAACCAGGCAGTGGCGGTGGTTGCCTGGCCGACGGGTGGCGGCATTGACGGTATTTCGGATAGCCGACGGCTGGACCTGCTCGCGCAGATTTTCAGCGATCGGTTGTTTGATCGGCTGCGATCAGAGGCGGGGGCGAGCTATTCGCCAAGCGTGCAGAGCGAGTGGCCAGTTGGCCTGCCCAGCGGCGGGCGGCTGATCGCGATCGGCCAAGTGCCGCCGGACAAGGTGGACTTCTTCTTCACGCTGGCCAAGGAAATTGCCGCTGATCTCGTCGCCAAACCGATCGAGCGCGACGAGTTGAAACGCACGCTGCTGCCCTATGCGCAATATATCGCGCGCGCATCGACCGGGAATACCTTCTGGCTCACGCAGTTGGCGGGGGCGAGCTATGATCCGCGCCGGATTGCTGCGGTCAATTCGCTTGCGGTCGATATCGGCAAGGTAACGCCCGAAATCCTCCAGCAAGTGGCCCAGCGATATCTGAAGCCCGATGGGGCCTTTTTGCTGGCGGTAACGCCCAAGGCGGCGGCCACGGTGGCCGGCAAATAAGGCGCCTGCCCGGCCACGCGGCACGTCATCGCATGAAAAAAGGGTGAACCCCTCCCCCTGAACGGGGGAGGGGTAATTGGCATCAGCCCGCGTCGATGCTGGCCAGGATGGTCTCGTTGCTTGCGCGGATCTTATAGTCGGTGGTCGACAGCTTCTTCTTGATCACGCCATTCTTGCCGATGACCAGGATCGTCGCTGTTGGCACGCCATAGGCAAAATTGTCCTTCGGATAGGCCGGATCGCGCAGGCCGAACGCGTCAATCTGCTTGGAGCCGACATCCGACAGCAGCGTGTAGTTGACGGGCACCTTGGTGTTGAACTTGTTCAGCGCATCGGTTGAATCATAGCTGATTGCGGCAAGCGTATAGCCGCGCTTGGCCAGTTCAGGCGTCAGATCGCGAATTTCCTTCAGCTGCTTCTGGCAATAGGGGCACCAGGCGGCCGAGCGGAAGAACACCAGAACCACGCCCTTCTTGCCGACGATCGACGCAAAATCGCGCGGCTTGCCAGTGATGTCGAGCGCGGTGAAGCCGGCAGGGACCTTGTTACCAACGTCGACAGGCTGGGCAGCGATGGCGGCAGTGGTCGCGATGGCAGCCAGCGGGGCGGCAAGGGCAAGCGACAGGGCGAGCGAAAGGACGGGGCGCATGAAGTATGTCTCCTGGTGACGATGGTCCCCAGGGTACGCGCATAGCGCGCGAGACGTTACACCGCTGGACGAAAAGATACCCCCAAAGCCTGAAATAGCACCCCTAGGCGCGATATAGCGCGTCGAGCCGATCACCATAGACCTGCTTCAGCACATGCCGCCTGATCTTCAGCGAGGGCGTCAGCTGTTCATTTTCGATCGTGAAGGGTTCATCGGCAATGGTGAAGCGGCGGATCCGTTCGATCACCGACAGGTCCTTGTTGACGCGCTCGACCGCAGCACTCAGCGCGGCGCGATAATCGCTATTGTCGCGCAGCTTGTTGAAATCGCAATGCGTGCCCGATTTCGCGCAGAATTCCTGCGTCCATTCGGGATCGGGGACGAGCACCGCGACCATATGCGGTCGCCGGTCGCCAGCGATCATCGCTTGCAGGATTTCGGGCTGCAGGGTCAGCATCCCTTCCACCTTTTGCGGGGCGACGTTATCGCCCTTGTCGTTGATGATCAGATCCTTTTTGCGATCAGTGATCTTGATCCGGCCCTTTTTGTCGATGATGCCGATGTCGCCGGTGTGCAGCCAGCCATCCTTCAGCACCCGCGCGGTTTCCTCTGGATTGCGCCAATAGCCGTGCATCACGAGCTCGCCGCGCACCAGGATTTCACCGTCATCGGCAATCCGCACCTCGGTATTGGCGAGCGGCGGGCCGACCGTGTCCATCTTCAGCCCGACCTTGGGCCGGTTGCAGGAGATGACCGGCGCGGCCTCGGTCTGGCCATAACCTTGCAGAAAGGTCAGCCCGAGCGACTGGAAGAATACGCCGATTTCCGGGTTGAGCGGCGCACCGCCCGAGACCATTGCCTTGATCCGTCCGCCAAATTTCTTCGATACCTTGGGCCGAAGGGTCGCGCCCAGCAGCAGGTTCATCGGCCCGTCGAGCAAGCCCTTTTTGCCGACATGTTCGCGCCCGCCAATCGCCAGCGCCTGATCGAGCAGATAATTGGAGAGCTTGCCCTGCTTCTCGATCGTTTTGAGCATCCGCGCCCGCAGCACCTCAAACAGCCGCGGCACCACGACCATCAGCGTGGGGCGCGTTTCCTCGATATTGGAGGCGAGCTTGTCGAGTCCTTCGGCATAGTAAATCTGCGCGCCTAGCCCGATTGGGAAATGCTGGCCGCCGGTATGTTCATAGGCGTGGCTGAGCGGCAGGAAGGACAGGAAAACCTCTTCCTCCCAGCCGAAATCCTCTGAAATCACGGTGCAGCAGCCATTGACGTTGTGCAGGATCGCGCCGTGATGCTGCATCACCCCGCGCGGTGCGCCGCCGGTGCCGCTGGTGTAGATGATGCAGGCGGTGTCCTCGCGTGTGAAAGTCGCCTGGGCGGCACAGGCGTCGGGGCTGGTCGGGTGATCGTCGATCAGCTTTTGCCAGCTGTGAAAATCCATGTCGCCCGATTGGCCGATCCGCAGATCCTCAATCCCAATCACCATCCGCGCCTGGGTCGCGCGCACCACCGCTGGCAGCAAGGTGCGGGCAAGTTTGGCGTTCGACACGACCACCGCGCGCGCGCCCGAATTTTCGATGATGTGGGTGTGGTCGCGTTCGGTGTTGGTCACATAGGTTGGCACGGTGATCGCACCCGCTGCCATGATCGCCAGATCGCTGATGCACCATTCAGGGCGGTTTTCAGCGACCAGCATCACCCGGTCGCCCGGCTGGATGCCGATCGCTTTCAGCCCGGCGGCCAGGCTGGCGACCTGTTCTGCCGCCTCGCGCCAGCTGCGCGATACCCAGCGACCATCCTGTTTGTGCCACAGGAACGGCTTGTTGCCCTGTTCGCGGGCGCGGGTGAAGAACATGGTGACGAGATTGGGGAAATGTTCGAGCTTGCGCATCGTCTCTCCTGGAGTCGCTTCTAGGCGCAGCCGTTACGGCTTGCGCGATCTTGGTTCCATTGCCCGTTTGGGACGATTATTCGGCGAGTGCAACGCCTACGCTGCGTGGATCTGCTGCACCGACCCAGCCATTCGGGGTCAGTTCGGCCGCGTTGGCCTTCAGACCCAATTTGCTGACCGACACGACATGGCCGAGTTTTTCGAGATCGGCCTTCATTGGCGCGACGGCGGTACCCTCTTCAAGCACCAGCCCTTTTGAATTGAAGTAAACGAGGCCGAGCCCCAGCGCCTCACGTCCTGGCATCCCCCAGTCGAGATGCGCGATCAGCGCCTTGGCGACCTGCATGATGATCGTCTTGCCGCCCGCCGCGCCGACGGTGAAAATTGGCTTGCCGCTTTCTTCATAGACGATCGTCGGCGACATGGATGACAACGGTCGCTTGCCGCCCTGCACGCGGTTGGCGACGGGCGCGCCGTCCTTTTCGGGGACATAAGTGAAATCGGTCAGTTCGTTGTTGAGCACGAAGCCGCCCGAAAGGAGCTGGCTGCCGAATGGGCCTTCAACGGTGGAGGTCATTGTCGAGACATTGCCCGTGCGGTCGACCGCGACGAAATGAGTCGTACCGGGTACTTCGGCCTGCGGCGCTGCGGTGCGCGGTTTGGCACCGGGCGGGGTGCCAGCTTCGTGTGCGGGCAACGTCTTGTCGAGCGAGATCAGCTTCGACCGCGCCTTCATATACGCCGGATCGATCAACCCCGCGACCGGCACGTCAACGAAATCGCGGTCACCCAGATATTTCTCCCGGTCGGCATAGGCGAGCAGCATCGCCTCACCGATCAGGTGCCAGGAAACCGGGTTTGCCGCCCCAAGCTTCTTCATGTCGAAGCGTTCGAGCATGCCGAGAATCTGGAGCACTGTGGTCGCCCCGGATGAGGGCGGGCCCATGCCGCAGATACGGTACACGCGGTAATGACCGCACACGGCGGGGCGTTGTTTGGCTTGATAGGCGGCCAGATCGGCCAAAGTGATGTCGCTTGGGCTGCGGGTCGATCCCGTGGCGGCAGCGACAATGCCTTCGGCGATCGGGCCCTTGTAGAAGGCGTCTGCGCCGCCATCGGCAAGCTGGCGCAGGGTTTGCGCAAGCGCAGGGTTTTTGATCGTTTCGCCCACCGCATAGGGCTTCCCGTCATGCATGTACTGCGCGGCGGTGGCGGGAAAATCCTTCCACAATGTCGACACGAAACCCAGTCCATTCGCCATCGGCGGGGTGACGGTATAACCCTCCTCCGCCAGCTTGATCGCGGGGGCAAATAGCGTTTTCCATGGGAGCTTGCCCCAGCGCTGATGCACCATCGCCATCAGCCGCATATTGCCGGGGACACCGACCGATTTGCCGCCGGGGACGGCCTGCAGAAAGCCCAGCGCGGTGCCATCGGCTTTAAGGAAGCGATCCGCAGTGGCGGCAGCGGGCGCGGTTTCGCGACCGTCGATCGCGGTGAGCAGTCCGGTCACCGCGTCCTGATACAGGAAGAAACCACCCCCGCCGATGCCGCTCGATTGCGGTTCGACCACGGTCAGCGCAAGCATCATCGCCATTTGCGCATCGGCCGCGCTGCCACCGGCGCGCAGAATTTCCTGCCCGGCAGCGGCGGCGCGCGGATCGGCGGCGGATACGACGCCCGGTGTCGTCGACTGGGCCTGAACGGCGGTGGGCAGGGTGAAGGCGAAGAATGCGAGGATCAGCTTTTTCATGGGAGCAAACCTAGACCGGTTTGCCCGCAGCGCAAACATGCTTCGTCACGCCGATCCGATGGCATCAGCCAGGCTGGCGAACCCATCGCGCTTCAGCAGGGCGGTGAGCCCGGAATTGATGTGGCGGGCCAGACTTGGCCCCGCATAGACCAGCGCACTATAGAGCTGAACCAGGCTCGCCCCGGCGCGGATACGGGCATAGGCCTCTGTCGCGCTATCGATGCCGCCCACCGAAATAATCGGGAGCTGCCCGCCGGTTGCGCTGCGGACATCGGCTAGCCGGGTGCGCGCCAGAGATGCCAGCGGCGCGCCGGACAGTCCGCCCGACTCAGCGGCATGGCGCGAGCGGAGCGAGTCGGGCCTGGAAATGGTGGTGTTGCTAACGATCAGCGCATCGATCCGGTGCTCGATCGCGGCGCGGGCGATGCCGTCAATCGCTGCCGGATCGAGATCGGGCGCGATCTTCAGGAACAGCGGGATGGCCCCGCGCGCTGCGCTGCACGCCGCCAGCAATTCGGCGAGCGCGGTGCCGTGTTGCAGGTCACGCAGGCCGGGCGTGTTGGGCGAACTGATGTTGATCGTGATGTAATCGGCAATCTCGGCGGCTTTGGAAACGCCGGTGCGGTAATCGGCGATCCGGTCGGTCGTGTCCTTGTTCGCGCCGACATTGATGCCGAGCACGCCCGGACGTTTAGCAGCAGCAGCGCGCGGCCGCGCTGCGTCGATTCCGCCATTGTTAAAGCCCAATCGGTTGATCACCGCGCGATCCTCGACCAGCCGGAAGATGCGGGGCTTGGGGTTGCCGGGCTGGGGCACGGGGGTGAGCGTGCCGATTTCGACGCTGCCAAAGCCGAGCCCGAACCAGCCGTCGATCGCATCGCCATTCTTGTCGACGCCAGCGGCGAGGCCGAGCGGGGTGGCGAAGTCGACCCCCGCGACGGTGGTGCGCAGGATCGGGTCGGACGCGGGGGCGGCGAAGGGGGTGCCCAGCCTTGCCCATGCTGCCAGCGCGTCGATCGTCAGGCCGTGCGCCTGTTCGGCATCAAGCGAGAATAGGGCGGGGCGGATGAGGCTGAACATGGCGAGGCGTTTGGCAGGGGGTTGGCTGGGTGGCAACTGGGCGGTGCGTTTTGGTCGGGCGTTGATTTGGTTCGCGCGGAGGCGCGGAGACGCGGAGAGGGTGCGCGGCGTAAGGCGCGTAGCGCTTTCATCACCAGCCGCCGAAATTCGATGGCTGCGCCGCCAGATCGCCCTTCTCAATCTTCTTCTCCGCGCCTCCGCGCCTCCGCGCGAACCAAATCTTCTTCTTCAAAGCTCTCCCGGCCCGCCGCTTAACGGTTGACGCGGGCGTCCCCCGACGCCATTTACCAATCAGATCGAATCTGTCCGATTAGGAAATGCATGCGTCTTTCCAGCCTTGCCGATTACGCCGTCGTGATGATGAGCGCCTCTGCGCGGCAGTGCGGGTGCCGGGGCGGCGTGACCGGCCGGCTGAACGCGACGCTGCTGGCCGATGAGACGGGCATTCCATTGCCGACGGTGCAAAAGCTCGTCAGCCGCTTGTCCTCCGCTGGGCTGATCGAAAGCACGCGCGGCACCGGCGGCGGTTTCCGCCTCTCGCGCCCGCCCGCCAGCATTAGCTTGGCCGACATCATCGAGGCGGTCGAAGGGCCGATCGTGCTGACGTCCTGCGTCGACGAGGGTCGGCACGACTGCATCATCGAAGAAAATTGCCGCGTGAAGCCGCACTGGAACGTCGTGAATGGCGCGGTGCGCGGGGCGCTCGCCGGGGTGTCGCTTGCCAGCCTGAGCGCTGAGGTGGTGGCATGACGAAGAATTTGTTCGCGCGGAGACGCAGAGACGCGGAGAAGAAGGGGGGCAGCGTTAGCGGCGCTGCCATCTCGCTTTCACCGGCCCGCGATGAAAGCGCTTCGCGCATCGTGCTGGTACAACCCCTCCGCGTCTCCGCGTCTCCGCGCGACCTATTCAACAGCCGCCAAACGGCAGGAGCCCGATAATGGCCACCAAGAATGCCGAGGCGATTGCCGCCGCCAACAAGAAGTACGAATGGGGTTTCAGCTCGGACATCGAGCAGGAATTCGCACCCAAGGGGCTGTCCGAGGACACCGTCCGCTTCATTTCCGCCAAGAAGGGCGAGCCCGAATGGATGCTCGACTGGCGGCTGAAGGCCTATCGCCACTGGCTGACGATGGAGTCGCCGGATTGGGCCAAGCTCGATCTGACGCCGATCGATTATCAGGACGCGTACTATTACGCCGAGCCCAAGGCGAAGCCCAAGCTGGGCTCGCTCGACGAGGTCGATCCCGAAATTCTGCGCGTCTATGAAAAGCTCGGCATCCCGATCGCCGAGCAGAAACTGCTCGCGGGCGTCGAGGGCGGTGAAGAGGGCGGCCTGCCCGCGCGCCGCGTCGCGGTGGATGCGGTGTTCGACAGCGTCTCGGTCGCGACCACCTTCCGCAAGGAGCTTGAGGCGGCCGGCGTCATCTTCCGCAGCATCAGCGAGGCGATTAAGGAATATCCCGAGCTGGTGAAGAAGTGGCTGGGGAAGGTCGTGCCGATGCACGACAATTATTTCGCGGCGCTCAACTGCGCGGTCTTCAGCGACGGGACGTTTGTTTATATTCCGGAAGGCGTGCGCTGCCCGATGGAGCTGAGCACCTATTTCCGCATCAATGCCGAAAATACCGGCCAATTCGAACGCACGCTGATCGTCGCTGACAAGGGCGCGTACGTGTCCTACCTCGAAGGCTGCACTGCGCCGATGCGCGACGAGAACCAGCTGCACGCCGCGGTGGTGGAACTCGTCGCGCTCGACGATGCCGAGATCAAATATTCGACCGTGCAGAACTGGTATCCCGGCGACGAGAATGGCCTGGGCGGCATCTATAATTTCGTCACCAAGCGGGCTTTGTGCCAGGGCAAGAACTCGAAAGTCAGCTGGACCCAGGTCGAAACCGGCAGCGCGATCACCTGGAAATATCCCTCCTGCGTGCTCGCGGGCGACGGCTCGGTCGGCGAATTCTATTCGGTCGCGGTCACCAACAACCGCCAGCAGGCCGATACCGGCACCAAGATGATCCACCTTGGCAAGAATACGCGCTCGACGATCGTGTCGAAGGGGATTTCGGCGGGGCGCAGCGACAACACCTATCGCGGGCTAGTGCGCGTCTCGCCGACGGCGGAGGGCGTGCGCAACTTCACCCAGTGCGACTCACTGCTCCTCGGCGACCAGTGCGGCGCGCATACCGTGCCGTACATCGAAGTCCGCAACCCGTCGGCGCAGATCGAGCATGAGGCGACGACGTCGAAGATTTCCGACGACCAGCTGTTCTACGCGATGCAGCGCGGGCTGGACCAGGAAGCGGCGGTGGCGCTGATCGTCAATGGCTTTGCCAAGGAAGTGCTGCAGCAACTGCCGATGGAATTCGCGGTGGAAGCGCAGAAGCTGCTGGGGATTTCGCTTGAGGGGAGCGTGGGGTGATGGCTGCTGTTCTCGTCATTGCCAAGCTCACCTTCACCGATGTGGCGCGCTACCGTCAGTATCAGCAGGCGTTTCCAGCGGCCTTTGCGGGGAGCGGCGGAGAAATTCTGGCCGCCGATGAAGCACCCGAAACGCTCTCCGGCGACCACGCTGACAAGGTTGTCGTCATGCGCTTCCCTAGTGCAGCAGCAGCACACACTTTCCTCAACTCCGACGCCTATCGGCAGATCTCGATCGATCGCGATGCCGGTGCCCTAACCCATTCATGGCTGGTGAAATCTTTCTGATGCTTAGAATAACCAACCTTCACGCCGAAATCGACGGCAAGGAAATCCTCAAGGGCCTCTCGCTCAGCGTCAATGCGGGCGAGGTGCATGCGATCATGGGGCCGAATGGCGCGGGCAAGTCGACGCTGGGCTATGTGCTCGGCGGGCGGCCGGGGTATGAGGTGACGGCGGGGTCGGTCGAGTTTCGCGCTCCCACCCTGTGCTCCGGCGAAGGCCGGAGCGATGGCGACGGTGAGGTGGATGATGGCCAGGGCTCCGGCCTTCGCCGGAGCACGGAAGATGGCGAATGGGTCGACCTGCTGTCCCTCGCCCCGCACGAGCGCGCCGCTGCGGGCCTGTTCCTCGGCTTCCAATATCCGGTCGAAATCCCCGGCGTGTCCAACGTCCAGTTCCTGCGCGAGGCGCTCAATGCGCAGCGCAAGGGCCGCGATGAGGCACCGCTTTCGGGCGGTGACTTCCTGAAGCTGGCCAAGGCGCAGGCCGCCGGGCTCGGCATGGATTATGAGATGCTCAAGCGGCCGGTGAATGTCGGCTTTTCGGGCGGCGAAAAGAAGCGCAACGAGATGGTGCAGATGGGCATCATCGCGCCCCGCCTCGCGATCCTCGACGAGACCGATAGCGGGCTCGATATCGATGCACTCCGCGCGGTGGGTGACGGCATCAACCGGATCATGCGCGCGCCCGACAAGGCCGTGATCCTGATCACGCATTACCAGCGGCTGCTCGATTATGTCGCGCCCGATTTCGTGCACATCCTGAGCGGCGGGCGGATCGTGAAGACCGGCGGGCCGGAACTCGCGCTTGAGTTGGAAGCGGAAGGCTATGCCGGGGTGACCGCGTGAGCGCCGCAGGCATTCCTCTTTTCCTCCGTGTCTCCGCGCCTCCGCGTGAGTCAGATTTGTTCACGCGGAGGCGCGGAGACGCGGAGAAGGGGCGCGTGCTGTGACGGTTGCGCTTCTCCCTACGCGCCGCGATGAATCGTGGCGGTATAGCGATCTTGAGGCTGTCGCCTCGGTGTGGCCCGTACCTGCGCCCGAACGGATCGAGGTTGCAGCGGGCGAGGAGATTGCGCGGGTGATCGTGCAGGATGCTGCGCCTGATATGGTCGCGATCCATGATTATGCGGTGGTGCTTGGTGCGGGCGCCCGCGCGACGTTTCATGTGCTCAACACCGGCGGCAAGCTGGGGCGGGTGACGATTGACGTTACGTTGCATGAGGGCGCGCATTTTGAGCTTGGCGCGGCGATGCTCGGCGGCGGCGATCAGACGCTCGAGATCGTCACGACGATGCGTCACATCGAGCCCAATGCGACCAGCAATCAGGTCGTGCGCTCGGTGCTCGGCGGCAGGGCGACGGGGTCGTATCTCGGCAAGGTTGCGGTCGCGCGGCATGCGCAGAAAACCGATGCCTCGCAGTCGGTAAAGGCGATGCTGCTCGCGCGGACGGCGACGGCCAATGCCAAGCCCGAGCTGGAAATCTATGCTGATGACGTGAAGTGCGCGCACGGCGCCACGGTCGGCGAGTTGGATGCGAACGCGCTGTTCTACCTGATGAGCCGGGGCATTGCGCCGGCGGAGGCGAAGGCGCTGCTGCTGCGCGGGTTCATTTCGGGTGTGTTCGATGATGTCGCGGATGACGCCGCGCGGGAACAGCTGGACGCGGCGGCGAGCGTGGCGCTGGAGCGGATGTTGTGAGTATGGACGACCAGATCCTCCCCGGCACGGGGAGGGGGACCGCGACGCAAAGCGGCGTGGTGGAGGGGGCCCTCCACGAGCGCGACGCAATGGGCCCCCCCCCCTCCACCAGCTTCGCTGGTCCCCCTCCCCGTGCCGGGGAGGATTTCAGGTCCGACTTCCCCGGTATCGGGGAGGTCTGGCACTATCTGGACACCGCCGCGACCGCCCAGAAGCCGCAGCGCGTCATCGACGCGATCGCGCGCGGCTATGGCCCCGATTACGCCACCGTCCACCGCGGCGTTTACAAGCGATCGGCCGACATGACGCTGGCCTATGAAGCGGCGCGTCGCCGCGTCGCCGGGTTCATCGGCGCGGGGTCCGAAAACGAGATCGTCTTTGTGCGCGGCGCGACCGAGGGGATTAATCTGGTCGCGACGTGCTGGGCGGGGGAACAGCTGAAGGCGGGTGACCGCATCCTGCTGAGCCAGCTTGAGCACCACAGCAATATCGTGCCGTGGCAGATGGTCGCCGAGAAAGTGGGCGCACATATCGATGTGATCCCGCTGACCGAAGACCACTGCATCGACCTCGACGCGATGGCCGCGATGATCACGCCTGCGCACAAATTGGTTTCGCTGGCGCATGTATCGAATGTGCTCGGCTCGGTGCTCAATTGTCGTCGTGCGGCGGATATTGCGCGCGCGGTCGGCGCGAAGATCCTGCTCGACGGCTGCCAGGCGGTGCCGCGTATGCGCGTCGATGTGCAGGCGCTCAACTGCGATTTCTACGTGTTCTCCGCGCACAAGCTTTACGGCCCGACCGGCTTCGGCGTGCTGTGGGCGCGGCCTGAATTGCTCGAGGCGATGCCGCCCTATCAGGGTGGTGGCGCAATGATTGACCGGGTGTCGTTCGAAAAAACGACCTATGCGCCGCCGCCGGGCCGGTTCGAGGCGGGGACGCCGCATATCGTTGGCGCGCTCGGGCTGCATGCCGCGATCGATTATGTCGAAAGCATTGGGCTGGAGCGCATCCACGCGATCGAAACCGATCTTGTCGCGCAGACCAGGGCCGCGCTGTCGCAGATTAATTCAGTGCGGCTGTTCGGCCCTGAGGAGTCGGCCGGGATCGTCAGCTTTGTGATTGAGGGCGTCCATCCCCACGACATCGGCACCATTTTGGACGAGGAAGGCGTGGCGATCCGCGCGGGGCATCACTGCGCGCAGCCGCTGATGGCGTCGCTCGGTGTCGACGCGACCGCGCGCGCCAGCTTTGGGGTGTATAGCGATGCCAGCGATGTCGACGCGTTGATCAGGGGCATTGAGCGAGTGACGCGGATTTTTGGGTAGGGATTTTCGGATGAACGAAGAACGCAAAATCGAGATCGAGGAAGTCAGCGCAGTCGAAGCGCCGCTGCGGGCGCGCGTGGAAGACGCCAGCGCCGACGGAGAGCGCCAGCGCGACTATCTCGAAGGCTTTCTGGCGCAAAAGCCCGCAGGCGTGTCGCACGCCGCGCCGGGGGGCGAGACCTATGAAGCGGTGATTGCCGCGCTGAAAGATATTTATGATCCCGAAATCCCGGTGAACATCTATGATCTGGGGCTGATTTACGGCGTCGATGTCACCGAAGATGGCCATGCCGTCGTCACGATGACGCTGACGACGCCGCATTGCCCGGTCGCCGAAACGATGCCGGCCGAGGTCGAGATTCGCGTCGGCGCGGTGCCGGGGGTTGGCTCGGCCGAGGTCAATCTGGTGTGGGAGCCCGCCTGGGACCCGGCGAAGATGAGCGACGAGGCCCGGCTTGAGATGGGCATGCTGTAGTTTCTAAGCCCCTCCCGCTTGCAGGGGGGGCACCAACTTCTCCCCTCCCGCTTGCGGGAGGGGTCGGGGGTGGGCCTGACCGGGCCGACCTGCCCCCGCCATTAAGGGCCCACCCCCAACCCCTCCCGCAAGCGGGAGGGGGGAGAATGAAGCAATGACCGATGTGAAAACCCGAGCACGCCCCGCCGCGCTTAACCTGACCGCCGCCGCCGAAGCGCGGATCGCGGACCTGATGGCGCGCGCGCCCGAAGGATCAGTGGGCGTCAAGCTGTCGACCCCGCGGCGCGGCTGTTCCGGGCTCGCTTATTCGGTCGATTATGTCAGCGAGGCCAAGGCCTTTGACGAGCGCATCGACACGCCCGGCGGCACGCTCTTCGTTGATGGCGGGTCGATCCTCTATCTGGTCGGCAGCAAGATGGACTGGGTGGAGGATGATTTCGCCGCCGGCTTCACCTTCGAAAACCCCAATGCCAAGGGCGCGTGCGGGTGCGGCGAAAGCTTTACCGTCTGAGGACGCCGCTCGCCGTAATCGGAAGCACATAGCCCATAAGAAAAGCGACATTCATCAGCGCATTGAGCGCAAAGCCGGTCGCGATCGATAACGACGAATCGACGATAAACCAGAACAAGATGCTGGCCAGGATCAGCCGCCAAATCCGACCAGCCGGGTTGCCCAACATCTGCGCTGCCTGAATCGCGGCATAAAGCGTGACGCCCCAGCCGCACATCACGCCGCCCAACACCCCAAGCGTTACCCGCGCCGCCTGATCGATCGCCAGCGGTCCTTGATGTTGCCACTCGAACAGCAGCCGCGCGGGGAGCTCAGTTTGGGGCAGGGCACCCCCCGCCATAATCAGCCCGAACAGCACGACAATCCCGCACATTGCGTTTAGCCAAACCCGCCAAATGCCGCTCATGGGGGTGTGCTCCCTGTTGACCGGGAGCGTTCAACCATAGAAATGTAGCGAACGCTACATAAATCAGGCAGGCCGCTTCTTCAGCAACGCCGTGCGCAGGCATTCGCAGACAATTTCCCCGCGCTGGTTGATCATGCGGTGCTTCCACGTCACCAGCCCGGCATCGGGGCGCGACTTGCTCTCGCGCAGGTCGGTGACTTCGCTGGTCGCGTGGAGCGTGTCGCCGATGAACACGGGTTTCGGCATGACGAGCTTGTCATAGCCAAGGTTGGCGACGAGCGTCCCCATCGTCGTTTCCGCGACCGTGATGCCGACCATCAAGCTGAAGGTGAAGGTGCCATTGACGAGGATCTGCCCGAATTCGCTCGCGCGCGCCGCCTCTGCATCGAGGTGGAGCGGCTGCGGGTTGTGGGTCATCGTGGAGAACAACAGATTGTCGGTCTCGGTCACCGTGCGGCGCAGCGGGTGTTCGATGGTCTCGCCGATTTGCCATTCGTCGTAAAATTTGCCGGGCATTTCGTCTCTTTCCTTTGTTCTCCGGCGCAGGCCGGAGCGCTGGCTTGTTGGCGGTACGCCGATGGCCAAGGCTCCTGCCTGCGCAGGAGCACCAGCTTATCCGAGGCCGCCAAAGCCGCGCCCCGCCGTCCAGCCGCCATCGGCGGGCAGCACGACGCCCGACACATAGCGCGCATAATCGCTGGCAAGGAACAGGCACACGTCCGCCACATCGTCCACGGTGCCGAGCCGCCCGAGCGGCACCGCGCGGGCAGACGCCGCCTTGGCCTCGGGGGTGGGGGCGAGGCGGTCCATCCCTTCGGTGCCGTCGATCGGGCCGGGTGAGACCGAGTTCACGCGCACCCCCTCGCGCCCCCATTCGATCGCGAGCGTCTTGGTGATCATGTCGACTCCCGCCTTGGCGGCGCAGACATGGACCTGGAACGCCATCGGGATCCAGGCCTGTGGGGCGGAGATGTTGATGATGCTCGCGCCGGGCTTGGTGAGGTGTTCGTAGGCCGCGCGCATGACGTGGAAGGTGCCGAGCGTGTCGATCTCCAGCACCGATTTGAAGCCATTGGGCGAGAGCCCGGCAGCGGGGACGGGGAAATTGCCCGCCGCGCCTGAGATCAGCACGTCGATGGTGCCGCGTTCGGCGCGGAAATGCTCGATCGCGGCTTTGACGGCATCGAAATCGCGCACGTCGAGGCTGTAGCCGAGTGCCTGCTTCTCCCCGTGCAGCGCAGCGACCGCAGCATCGACCTTGTCCTGCTTGCGGCTCGCGACCGCGAGGTTGGCCCCGGCGCGCGCGAAGGACTTGGCGATGCCGAGGTTGATGCCAGAGGTGCCGCCAAAGACGATGACGTTCTTGCCCGTGAAATCGAAGGACATTTGGCTCTCTCCTGTTCGGCTCGTTTTTTAACCGTCATCCCCGCGAATGCGGGGATCCAGCTTCTTCTTTCGTTGCCACCGTCGAAAAGGCAGCTGGACCCCCGCCTGCGCGGGGGTGACGGCGTGGTTATGGGGCTGTTTCCCCCCGCACCACCTTCACCAACACCGTCCCCTCGCTCACCTGCGCGCCGGCGGTGGCGTTCAATTCCTCGACCGTCCCGTCGAAGGGCGCGGTCAGGCTATGCTCCATCTTCATCGCCTCAAGCGTGACGAGCCGCTGGCCCTTCGTGACGCGCTCGCCTGCCGCGACATCCACCGCGGTGACCCGGCCCGGCATGGGGGAAAGGATCGCGCCGTCGGCAGTGGGGGTGGTGGCGACAAGAGAGAAGCGCGTGGGAACAAAAAGCCGTGTATCTCCGTCGAGACGTGCCAAGGTTCCTTGCGCCACATCTTCAATCCACGTGCGGTTTGATTCAGGTATCGCTTCGTAGTCTCGGATTCCGTCGGATAAGCGCACTGCGAGTAGCCGCGGGTTCGCATTGAGGCGGAACCCGTTAGGAGTTTCCCAAGGCGGCAATCGACCAAGCGCATCTTCATCAAAAAGGTCAGGATTTGTTCGGCCACGCATGAGTTCCGCATGTGCTGCGCCTGCAACAAGTTCGCCGGCCGCATCGATCGAAGGAATAAGTGTTTCAGCTTGAGCCTGGATCAGCCCGGTGTCTAGCTTCCCAAGGCCGACATCCGCGTTGCGCAGCAATTTGACCAAAAAGCTGGCATTGGTCCGCACTGGCCAACACGTGACCCAGCTACATTCGCTGGCCAATGCATCCAGCGCATCCTCGCGCGTCTGCCGGTGAACGATCAGCTTGGCGATCATCGGATCATAGTTCGGCGTTATACAATCGCCTTTTCCCACGCCGGTCTCGACGCGAACAGGTCGGCGCGTCGTAGAAGTTGGAAGATAGAAATAGGTCAGCTCGCCAATCGAAGGCAAGAACCCCTTCGCCGGGTCTTCCGCATACAACCTTGCCTCAATCGCCCAGCCATTGATGCTCAGCTCGTCCTGCCGCTTGGGCAACGGCTCCCCGCTCGCCACCCTTAGCTGCCACTCCACCAGATCGACGCCGGTGATTTCCTCGGTCACCGGGTGTTCGACCTGGAGCCGGGTGTTCATTTCCATGAACCAGATGCGGTCGGCGCGCAGACCCTCGCTCGCGTCGGCGATGAACTCGATCGTGCCTGCGCCGACATAATCGACTGCCTTCGCTGCACGCACCGCTGCCGCGCAGATTGCCTCGCGGGTTTCCTCGGACATGCCGGGCGCGGGCGCTTCCTCGATCACCTTTTGGTGGCGGCGCTGGAGCGAGCAGTCGCGTTCGAACAGGTGGACGACATTGCCATGCGTGTCGCCGAACACCTGCACTTCGATGTGGCGCGGCGAGAGGATGTATTTCTCGATCAGCACCCGGTCATCGCCGAAACTCGACGCGGCCTCGCGCTTGCAGCTGGCCAGCGCGTCGGCGAAATCGGCGGGGGCCTCGACGCGGCGCATCCCCTTGCCGCCGCCGCCCGCGACCGCCTTGATCAGCACGGGATAGCCGACCTTGCCCGCTTCCGCCGCGAGTACGTCGGGCGATTGATCCGCGCCGAGATAGCCCGGCGTGACCGGCACGCCTGCCGCGATCATGCGTTCCTTGGCGGCGTCCTTCAGCCCCATCGCGCGGATGCTGGCGGGACGGGGGCCAACCCAGATCAGCCCAGCGTCGATCACGCTCTGCGCGAAGTCGGCGTTCTCGCTCAGGAAGCCATAGCCGGGGTGGATCGCCTCGGCGCTGGTGGCCTTGGCCGCAGCGATGATCTTCTCCCCCACCAGATAGGATTCGCGTGCCGGGCTTGGCCCGATATGCACCGCCTCATCGGCCTGGCGGACATGCAGCGCCTTGGCATCGGCATCCGAATAGACGGCAACGGTGCGCACGCCACAAGCCCGCGCAGTGCGGATGATGCGGCAAGCGATTTCGCCGCGATTGGCGATGAGGAGCGATTTGATCATGCTTCTGCTCTGCGTCTCCGCGTCTCCGCGTGAACAAGAAAATGGGTTCGCGCGGAGGCGCGGAGACGCAGAGAGGGTAGGCCCGCCGGCACCATCATTGCGCCTCGCAACCCGTCATGCGGCTTGAATAGGTGATGTTGGCGATCTTCCAGTTGCCGCCCTCGCGCACCAGATCGAAATGATCATAGCCGCAATGGTGCAGCTTGCCGTCGATGTAGAAATTGAACCGCCCCCAGACGAGCGCGATGTCGCCGTCGATCTCGATCGCGGGATCATAGAGCCGCTCTTCGAGTTTCGGCCCGCCGGGTTTCAGCCGGGCCATGAAATCGGCCATGGTGAGGTGGGTGATCTTGCGGCTGCCATCTTCACCCTCGCTTGCCACGAACAGATTGCCGTCCGCGCGCAACATGGGGCGCAGCATCTCGCCATCGCCGGCGGCAATCGCGGCGAACACGGCGTTGACGGGGGCCATCACCCCAGAGAATTCGCTGACGGCTGTCGGCGGGGGGGATGGATTGCCCTTGGGCAGCGGCGGCGTGGGCGTGACTTGGAGGAGGAGGGGAAGAAGAGTCAGGGGCATAATCATTGCCTTTCAAATCCTCCCCGAGCTTGTCTCGGGGAGGCGGTAACACGGGGCGGGGACGGAATAGCGTTGGACCATCGATCCCGGCTCACTGCAACGCGATGAGAATGCAGAGGCAGCCCAGGATCGATAAGATTGTCCGCACTCCGTGCAGTATGTTCCATTTGCCGAGCAACGGGCGGATGCGCGCATCGCCTGATGACGGTTCGATTCCCATCAACAGATGATTGGTTGGCATAATCACCATCAAGGTAAACGGCCAATTTGCGATCAACAGCAGTGCGCCGTACAAGAAAAAGAGCTCGCCGGACTGCCACCATGCCGCACTCCCAAACAAAAAGGCGATGATGGCCAGCGTCGACTGCATTGCAAAGCCGCGTTTGTATGAGGGTTTCCATTGCTGCAGCAACGCAGCGTCGTCCAGCATCATGCGGGCGGGCTGTTCGGCGACATTGATGTACGAAGCCGCTCCTGCAAACAGCGCGGCTGATAAAAGCGCCAATTCTCCTAAAAGCATCTCATCCCCCCTCACATCCGGAACACCCCAAACCGGGGCCGCTCCTCGACGGGCGCGTTCAGACACGCCGCCAGGCTCAACCCCAGCACATCCCGCGTCTGCGCCGGATCAATAATCCCGTCGTCCCATAGCCGTGCCGTCGCGTGCCAGGGGTTGCCTTCATCCTCGTACTTCGCACGGATCGGCGCCTTGAACGCCTCCGCTTCCGCCTCGGTCCAGCTTTCCGCATCGCGGTGCACGGTCGCCAGCACGCTCGCCGCCTGCTCGCCGCCCATCACCGAAATCCGCGCATTGGGCCAAGTGAACAGGAAGCGCGGTCCGTATGCCCGCCCGCACATGCCGTAGTTCCCCGCCCCGAAGCTGCCGCCGATCAGTATGGTAATCTTGGGCACGTTTGCGGTCGCGACGGCCGTCACCAGCTTGGCGCCGTGCTTGGCGATTCCTTCGGCCTCATATTTCCCGCCGACCATGAAGCCTGAAATATTCTGGAGGAACAGCAACGGCACGCGGCGCTGGCAGGCGAGTTCGATGAAATGCGCGCCCTTTTGCGCGCTCTCGCTGAATAGCACGCCATTATTAGCGAGGATCGCGACCGGCATGCCCCAGATATGCGCAAAGCCGCAGACTAGGCTGGTGCCGTAGAGCGATTTGAACTCGTGAAACTCGGAGCCATCGACCAGCCGCGCGATCACTTCATGCACGTCATAGGGCGCGCGGACGTCGCTTGGCACGATGCCGTAGAGTTCCTCGGGGTCGAATTTGGGTGGCCTCGGCTCGCGGAGTGCTCCGGCGGAGGCCGGAGCGTTGGCGAGCAGGGCTCCGGCCTGCGCCGGAGCACAGGGGAAGCCCAGGTGGCTGACGATGTCGCGCACGATCGTCAGCGCATGGTCGTCATTTTCCGCGACATGATCGACGACGCCTGATTTGCGGCCATGCGTGTCCGCGCCGCCCAGTTCCTCGGCAGAGATTACTTCGCCCGTCGCGGCCTTCACCAGCGGCGGCCCGGCGAGGAAGATCGTGCCCTGGCCCCGGACGATGATCGTCTCGTCGCTCATCGCCGGGACATAGGCGCCGCCTGCGGTGCAGCTGCCCATCACACAGGCGATTTGGGGGATGCCGAGCGCCGACATATTGGCCTGGTTGAAAAAGATTCGGCCGAAATGGTCGCGGTCGGGGAAGACCTCGGCCTGATGCGGCAAGTTCGCGCCGCCCGAATCGACCAGGTAAATGCAGGGCAGGCGGTTTTCCTGCGCAATCTCCTGCGCGCGCAAATGCTTCTTCACCGTCAGCGGGTAGTAAGTGCCGCCCTTCACCGTCGCATCATTGCAGATGATCATGCACTGTCGGCCCGACACGCGGCCAATCCCCGCGATCATCCCCGCGCCGGGAATTTCCTCGCCATACACCTCGTAAGCAGCGAGCTGGCCGATCTCCAGAAACGGACTGCCGGGGTCGAGCAACCGCTCGACTCGGTCGCGGGGGAGCAATTTGCCGCGCGCGGTGTGGCGTTCGCGCGACTTTTCATTGCCGCCGAGCGCGGCGGTCGCGACATCGGCGCGCAGCCGATCAACGAGCGCGCGATTATGCGCGGCATTGGTGCGGTATGACTCACTGTCGAGCGTGATTTTGGTGTCGAGCACCGGGGCGCTCATGCGGGGCATCCTTTATCTTTTGCCGACCTGACTAACCGGGTCAGACGCCGTTGGAAAGCCGTCGGGGTAGCAAGCCGATCGACGGATCGAGCGCCAACGCTTTGGGCTTGCTCCGCGCCCACCGACCGGCTAGTGAAAATGTAGCAAATGCTACATAACGGGGACTGACGATGACCGCCTTTCGCCTCTTTCTGGCCGCCCTTGGCCTCACCATCCTGCTGTACACCCTGCCAGTCATCGCCAATCACGGGATGGATTTGTTGCCCGTATTTTTCGGTGACATCGCCAAGATGGACTGGCCGGGCCAGTTCAACGTCGATTTCTCGACCTTCTTGCTGATGACGATGCTGTGGGTGGCGTGGCGGAATGGTTTTTCGGTGCCGGGCCTGCTGCTTGCCTGCCTGGTGCCGGTGGGCGGGGGGATGTTCACCAGCGGCTATGTGCTGTTCCTGACCTTCAGCTTGAAGGGCGACATGGCGGCGGTCCTGCTGGGCAGCAAGCGCGCCACCGCGCTGCGGGGTTAGCCCGCGCCGATCAGCTCGCGCCCGATCAGGAAGCGCCTGATTTCGTTGGTTCCTGCGCCGATGTCATAGAGTTTGGCATCGCGCAGGAAGCGTTCGACCGGCCATTCCCGGGTATAGCCCGCCCCGCCCAGCGCCTGGATTGCCTCCAGCGACACCTTCACCGCATTTTCGCTCGCCAGCAGGATCGCGCCCGCCGCATCGAAGCGCGTGGTCTTGCCCGCGTCGCAGGCGCGCGCGACCGCATAGACATAGGCGCGCGCGCTGTTGAGCGCGACATACATGTCGGCGATCTTGGCCTGCATCAGCTGGAACGAGCCGATCGGTTTGCCGAACTGTTTGCGGTCGCGGACATAGGGCAGGACCACGTCGAGACAGGCCTGCATGATGCCAAGCGGGCCTGCGGCGAGCACCGCGCGCTCATAATCAAGCCCTGACATCAGCACGCCGACCCCGCCGTTGAGCGGGCCCATGATGTTTTCGGCCGGGACTTCGCAATCCTCGAAGACCAGCTCGGCGGTGTCCGACCCACGCATCCCCATTTTGTCGAGCTTTTTGGAGACGCTGAACCCGGCCATGCCGCGTTCGATCAGAAAGGCAGTGATCCCGCCCGATCCTTCCCCGGTCTTGGCGTAAACGACCAGCGTGTCGGCCTCAGTCGAATTGGTGATCCAGAATTTGGTGCCGTTCAGCACATAACGGTCATTGCCCTTGAGTTCGGCCTTCAGCTTCATCGACACGACGTCGGAGCCCGCGCCCGCTTCTGACATCGCCAGCGACCCGACATGCTCGCCCGAAATCAGCTTGGGGAGATATTTGGCCTTTTGCTCAGGGTTCGCCCAGCGACGGATCTGGTTGACGCACAGGTTCGAGTGCGCACCATAGCTGAGCCCGATTGAGGCGGAGGCGCGGCTGACCTCCTCCATCGCGATGCAATGTTCAAGATAGCCAAGGCCCAGCCCGCCCCATTCCTCCTCAACGGTAATGCCGTGCAGCCCGAGCGCGCCCATTTCAGGCCAGAGCGATCGATCGAATGTGTTGGTTTCGTCGATTCCGGCGGCTCTGGGCGCGATCCGGTCGCTGGCGAAGCGGTGGGTTGTCTCGCGGATCATGTCGGCTGTTTCGCCGAGCGCGAAATCAAGGGCGGTATCCATTGGGTCTCTCCAACCGGGCGTTTCAATTGCTACTAGTATCCTCCGTTAGTCCTGAGTAGCCATTGAGCGAAGTCGAAATGGCATATCGAAGAACGGTATTTGGGGCAGGTGCTTCGATACGGCGCTTCGACAGGCTCAGCACCTACTCAGCACGAACGGTTGAGTGGGGAGAAAATGGGGAATTCATGAGTCTTTTTCGTACCAAGACGATCCTGCACGGCGATGATCGCCCGGTCGAACACCGGATGGCGCGCACGCTTGGCTGGCCAAGCCTGGTGGCGATGGGGGTGGGGGCGATTGTCGGCACCGGGATCCTCACGCTGATCGGCGTTGGCGCGGACCGGGCTGGGCCAGCGGTGTTGCTGAGCTTTGTGGTGGCGGGCGCGATCTGTGCGTGCGCGGCGCTGTGCTATGCCGAAATGGCAACGATGATCCCGGCCTCAGGCAGCGCTTATACCTATAGCTATGCCGTGTTGGGTGAGGTGTTCGCCTGGGTGGTCGGGTGGAGCCTGATCCTCGAATATTCGCTTGTCGTCTCCACCGTCGCGGTTGGTTGGTCGGGTTATGCGGTCGGGTTTCTGAAAGGGCTTGGCATCATTGTGCCCGCCGCGCTCGCCAATGGCCCGGCGCTGGGCGGGGTGATTAATTTACCCGCGATTCTGATCATCGCGGTGGTGGCCGGGTTGTTGATGCTGGGCACGCGGGAAAGTGCACGCGTCAACAGCGCGCTGGTCGTGCTGAAGATCGTTACCTTGGCCCTGTTCGTGTTCGTCGCGCTGCCGCATTTCGATCCGGCCAATCTCCAGCCATTCGCGCCATTTGGCTATGGCAGCACGGTCGGCGAGGGCGGTGCCAAATATGGCGTGATGGGCGCCGCCGCGATCATCTTCTTCGCCTTTTACGGCTTTGATGCGATCTCGACTGCGGCCGAAGAGGCAAAGAACCCCGAACGTGATCTGGCGATCGGCATTGTCGGATCGATGATCGCGTGCACGGTGATCTATCTGGTGGTTGCTGCCGCTGCGGTCGGTGCCATTGGCTTTGCGCGCTTTGCTGACAGCCCTGAGCCGCTGGCCCTGATCCTGCGTGAATTGGGGCAGGGGCAGATCGCGACAATAGTGGCCGCCGCCGCGGCCATTGCCTTGCCGACCGTGCTGCTCGCCTTTCTTTATGGCCAGAGCAGGATCTTCCTGGTGATGGCACGCGATGGCTTCCTGCCGCGCGCGCTCGCCAAGGTTGATAGTCGCGGCACACCCGTCCGGATTACAGCGGTTACGGCGATCTTTGTCGCGATCATTGCTGGACTGGTGCCGCTCGATGTTATCGCCAGCCTCGCCAATGCGGGTACGCTGTGCGCCTTTGTTGCGGTGGCAGCGTGTGTATTGGTAATGCGACGACGCGCCCCCGATGCTCGACGGCCCTTTAGAACACCGATAGCCTGGATCGTTGCCCCCATCGCAATACTGGGGTGCATTTACTTGTTTACCAGCCTGCAAGAACTCACTCAATACTCGTTTCTGATCTGGAACGGCATTGGACTTTTGATCTATTTCGGCTTTGCGCGTACGCGAACGAGCAAGATTGCGTGAATCATGATGAACTAGGAATAGTTATTCACCAAAGGGGGCACGGCAAAATCGTCGCGGTTCGTCGCCTGGAAGCCAAGGGCGCGCGCGCCGCCCATGTCCGGCGCGATTCCTTTGCGCTCCAGCTTGTCCTTTGCGCTCCAGCTTGAGCTTGATCACGGTGCCGATCTGGCGGGCGACCAGCTCTATGCTGTCGCGCGCGCCGGGAGTGTCGGCACCGCGATGTTCCTGCAACGCGGTGGCAGTGCCAGCCCGGTCAGGCTCTCGACGATCTTCAACTGATCGCGCGTTTCACCTGATATTGGGCGGCGCAGCGCAGGATCGAGGGGCGACGTCGCTTCGGGATCAGCGCGACGGCGCTGCAATCCGCGCGCGGACGATGCCAATCAGGGCGACCAGCCCGATCAGCGCCCAGCCAATCTCCAGCAAGGCCGCCGGGTAAGCGCCGTGCCAGATGACGTTGATCGCCAGCGTCGCACCGCCCAGAAAATTCATGGCCTGATAGAGTGCCGACTTGCCTGACAACCTGCCCATTGACGTGAGCAGATAGGCGGCAAGGCACAGCGCCGATCCGGTCCAGCCAATGATCTCGATCAGCAGCGATGATTCGCTCACGCCGCCTGGCCGCCGTGCCGCAACCGCAGCAACGTGAAAATCCCGATCCCCGCCCAGGCGACATTAAGCACCGCCGATGGCAACGCCCCATGCCAGCCGCTATTCAGGATAAACCCCGCCGCGCCAATCACATTCATCCACTGGAACGTCACCGACGTCCCTGACAGCCGCCCAGTCGATACCAGCAGATAGGAAGCAAGGATGAGCAGGGCGGCGGCCCAGCCGATGATTTCGATTAAGGTGGTCACGATCAGCCTTCCCAGCTTCGTCCATCGATGGGACGGATTTCAACGCGCGCATAGGCTGCAGGATCGAACAGGCGCATATTGACGCCCATGCGATCATAAGCCGGATCGAGCGCCGTCCAGTGCGTGGTTGACCCGCAATGCGCGCACCAGTGGGTGCTTAGGGCCGCCTGCTTTAGGTCAGCGCGGATATAGCCGTGCGTCTCGCCGCTGATCGTCACATCGGCGGGCGAGAAATAGCCCCATAGCCCGCCGCGCGTGACGCATAGTGAACAATTGCAGTCGTTGAGATAGTCAGGCGCGGCGGGGATGGTGATCCCCACCGCGCCACAATGACAGGTCGCGGAAAGCGCGCTGTTCACACCGCTGCCAAATTCGTGATGGTGACCTGCAGGACGCAGCGATTGAGAGGATTGTCCAGCTCGCTAATTGTGTCGATGCTGGTCCGCGTTGCAGTCATGGTCAGCGTACCCAGCCGCGCCCGTCAGGGTGACGCACTTCGACACAGGCCATTTCTTCAGGCTCAAATAATCTCGTGTTGATGCATGCCCAGTCGGTTGCATCGTCAATTGCGACGCAGTGCGTCGTGCAGCCACAAACCGAGCAGAAATGCAGGCGAACAAATGGCTCCGCCATGCCCGGGTGGACATAGCTGCCAATCTGATCACCGGCGACGCTAACTTCAGTGCGCTTGAAATATCCCCAGCTCGCGCCGTGCTTCATGCACAGCGAGCAGTTGCATTCGTTGATATAGTCTGGCGCGGCGGGGATCGTGACCCGCACCGCGCCGCAATGACAACTGCCCGTCACCAGCGCTCAGGCGGCCAGATTGCGCAGCACATACTGCAAAATCCCGCCGTTCAGGAAATATTCCAGCTCGTTGATCGTATCGATCCGGCAAAGCGTCTGGAAGGTCGAGCTGGTCCCATCGGCGCGGGTCAGGGTGACATCGACCATCTGGCGTGGCTTCAGGTCGGCAACGCCGGTGATCGTGAAAGTCTCGCTGCCGTCTAGGCCGAGCGTCTTGCGATCGGTTCCTTCGGCGAACTGCAGCGGCAGCACACCCATGCCGACCAGGTTCGAACGGTGGATGCGCTCGAAGCTTTCGGTGATGACCGCGCGCACGCCGAGCAAATTTGTGCCCTTCGCCGCCCAGTCGCGCGACGATCCGGTGCCATATTCCTTGCCCGCGACCACAACGAGCGGCGTCCCGTCCATCTTGTAGCGCATCGCAGCGTCATAGATCGGCATCACCTCGCCGGTCGGCACGTACTTGGTTACGCCGCCTTCGATCCCCGGCGTCATCTCGTTCTTGATGCGGATATTGGCGAAGGTGCCGCGCATCATCACGTCATGGTTGCCGCGCCGCGCGCCATAAGAGTTGAAATCGGCCTTGGAGACCTGATGCTCCTGCAGGAACTTGCCTGCCGGGCTGTCCGCCTTGATCGAGCCGGCTGGCGAGATGTGATCGGTCGTGATCGAATCGGCGAACAGGGCGAGTGGCCGTGCCTCGATAATGTCGGTGACTGGCGCCGGGGTCATCGTCATTCCGTCGAAATAGGGCGGATTGGCAACATAGGTGGAGCCCGCGCGCCAGACATAGGTGTCTGACCCCGTCACGTCGATTGCCTGCCACTTGGCGTCGCCCGCGAAGACATGCGCATAACGCGCCTGGAACATGCCGCGATCGATATTGGCGTCCATCACGCTGCGGACTTCGGCATTGGTCGGCCAGATGTCCTTCAGGAAAACGTCGCTGCCGTCGGTCGCCTGGCCGATGGGGGTGGTGACGAAATCAGTCGTGACGCTGCCCTTCAGCGCATAAGCGACGACCAGCGGCGGGCTGGCGAGGAAGTTCGCGCGAACGTCCGGCGAAACGCGGCCTTCGAAATTGCGGTTGCCCGAGAGCACCGAGGCGGCGACGATGTCATTCTCGTTGATCGCCGCCGAGATGGCGGGCGCGAGCGGGCCGGAATTGCCGATACAGGTGGTGCAGCCATAGCCGACCAGGTTGAAGCCGACCGCGTTGAGATCAGCCGTCAGCCCGGCCTTGTCGAGATAATCGGTCACCACCTGGCTACCGGGGGCGAGCGAGGTCTTCACCCAGGGCTTGGGCTTCAGGCCCAGCGCATTGGCCTTGCGTGCGACGAGCCCGGCAGCGACCAGCACCGACGGATTTGACGTGTTGGTGCAGCTGGTGATCGCGGCGATGACGACGTCGCCATCGCCAATGTCATGGTCACGGCCGGCAACAGCGACGCGCTTTTCGGTGGCGTGCTTGTAGACCTTGGACAGGTCTTCGTTGAACACATCGTCAACCTGGGTCAGGATCACCTTGTCCTGCGGGCGCTTCGGCCCGGCAAGCGATGGCACCACGGTCGACATATCGAGGCCGAGCGTGTCGGTGAACACGGGATCGGGCGCATCGGCGAGCCGCCACATGCCCTGCGCCTTGGCATAAGCCTCGACCAGCGCGATCTGCTCCTCGGTCCGGCCGGTCAGGCGCAGATAGGTGAGCGTCGCGTCGTCAATCGGGAAGAAGCCGCAGGTCGCGCCATATTCCGGCGCCATATTGGCGATCGTCGCGCGGTCAGCGAGCGACAGCGCATCAAGGCCGGGGCCGTAAAACTCCACGAAGCGCCCGACCACGCCCTTGGCGCGCAGCATTTGCGTGACGGTCAGCACCAGATCGGTCGCGGTGATGCCCTCAGCGAGCGTGCCGGTCAGCTTGAAGCCGACGACTTCGGGGATCAGCATCGAGACGGGCTGGCCGAGCATCGCTGCCTCTGCCTCAATCCCGCCCACGCCCCAGCCGAGCACACCCAAGCCATTGACCATCGTCGTGTGGCTGTCGGTGCCGACGCAGGTGTCGGGATAGGCGATCATGCTGCCATCGGGCGCCTTGGACGACCATACAGCCTGCGCGATATTTTCCAGATTGACCTGGTGGCAGATGCCGGTGCCGGGGGGGACGACCTTGAAATTATCGAGCGCCTTCGATCCCCATTTCAGGAATTCATAGCGCTCGTTGTTGCGCTGATATTCCAGCTCGACATTGTCTTCGAATGCCTGGGGCGTGCCGAATTCATCGACCATCACCGAGTGATCGATGACGAGATGGACGGGGACCAGCGGATTGATCTTTTGCGCATCGCCGCCCAGCTTGGTGATGGCATCGCGCATCGCCGCGAGATCGACCACGCAAGGAACGCCGGTGAAATCCTGCATCAGCACGCGCGCGGGGCGATACTGGATTTCGCGGTCGGGCGCGTGAGGGTTCTGCTGCCAGTCGACCAGCGCCTGAATATCCTCGGGCGTCACAGTCTTGCCGTCTTCGAAGCGGAGCAGGTTTTCCAGCAGCACCTTCATCGAGAAGGGCAAACGGCTGATATCGCCCAGCTTCGCTGCGGCCTTGGCCAGGCTGTAATAGCTATAGGTCGCCCCGCCAGCGCTCAGCGTATCACGAGTGCCGAGCGTGTCTTGTCCAATGGCGGTCATAAGCGGTCCTTCCTTGATGGCCCGGGGTCGACACGGCGGCGGTTGGGGAAACCGCGCGCACGCGGCACGGCCGATGCGTTGCAATGAGCGCGGCCTTAGCAAGCAGGCGCGCAAGGGGGAAGGGGGCAGGGCAATGGCAGACGTGGATGGGTTTTTGAGGTGCAATGGAACAGCGGGAACCGGGCTAAGAAACAGCGCGCCAGGCGACATAGGCGGCGGTCGCCAATACCATTAGGGCAAATGTGGTGCGGGCCGTTGCCGCGCGTTCTGCCAACATGCGTCCGACCGGAATGGCGATCATCGATCCCCCTGCGCCGCCAATGATTAGCGCCACGAAAACCGGCCAGTTGACCTGGCCAGATGCCGCATAGCTGGCACTTGTCGCCGCACCAAAGACGACCACCGAGACGAGCGACGATGCCGCAGCGTTGGCAAGCGTCATCCCCGTCGCCGCCATCAAGCCGGGAACGATCAGGAAACCACCCCCAATCCCGAAAAAGCCCGCCGCCAACCCTGTCACCGCCCCAATCGGTGCCAGCTTTAGCGTCAGCGCCGTCGTCAGCCGCACTTTGGCATCGCCATCGGCCTTGCGCGGCATCAGCATCGATCCGCCGACCAGCGCCATTGCCAGCGCGAACCAGACCAACAGCTGGCTGCCGTCAATCTGCTTGGCGATATTGGCCCCGGCCAGCGACCCGGCCAGCCCGGCACCGCCAAAAACCAGCGCGCAGGGCCATTTCACGCGACCCGCGCGCGCCTGCACCAACAGACCGACAGCGGCATTGATCGCGACCGCAGCCGCAGAGGTGCCGATCGCGACGTGCGGATCGCGCACGCCGACGATGTAGAGCAACAAGGGAGTCGCTAGCACTGACCCACCGCCGCCGAAGACCGACAGCAACAGGCCGATCACTGCGCCACCGATAATCGCCGCTGGGTATGAAATGCCACCGATGTCCATCGGCTAAATCGCGACCGGCCGATTCCACGGCGCTAGGCCGAGCAATCTGGCCATGCCGCAAAAGCCGCTAATCCCGGCAAAGGTCAGACCGGCCCCGACAAAGGCGGCAAGCGCGAAGAAGATGGGCGACATCAGCCAGCCCAGTACAACCCCAAGCAAGACCAGCGATCCGGCAACGATCTGCACCTGGCGCATCATCTCAAGCGGCGCCCTGTGATTAGCCTCGATCAGCAGGCCCGCACGCGACCAGCCATCCAGCCCGCCCTCAAGCACATAGGCGTTGCCGCCGACCGGGTTTGCCAGCCGATCGGCATTGGCAGCGGTGCGCATCCCCGATCGGCAGGTGAAGATAATTTCAGTCCCCGCCATTTCAGGTAACGCCACGGCTTCGAACCGCGACAGCGGGCGTGACAATGCGCCGGGAATATGGCGGCGGGCAAATTCATCATCCTCGCGGATATCGATCAACAAGGCATGGCCCTGGCGAACGCGTTCCTCGACGGCGTCAGGCGTCAGGGCGATCAAGGTCTTGGACATCGGGTTTTTCCACGTCATTGGAACAGAAAATCGCAGCAAGTGTCACAATCACCTGCGCTGCCGCAGGGTCGGCAATCCGATAATGAATCGACAGTCCATCGCGTCTGGTGGCGACAAGGCCATCGCTTCGCAGCACGGCCAGATGCTGTGACAGGGCCGATTGCGATAGGCCGATCAGCGGCTGCAATTCCCCCACAGATCGTTCGCCGCTCGATAGCTGGCACAGGATCATCAGCCGCCGTTCATTGGCGAGCGCCCGGAGCAGCCGCGCGGCCGCTGCGGCACTTTCTTGAAATCGGGTGATGTCAAAGGTCGCTGGATCAATCATGTCACCAATATATTCATTGATTCTAATTTAGCAAGTTCTTATGTATGGAGTCAGAGGAGATTTCCGCCATGAACCCGGTCGTCCAGACATTTTTTGATCCCGCCACTTTCACGGCAACCCATCTTGTCGTCGATGCGACCAGCAAGGTGGCCGCGATCATCGATCCCGTGCTCGATTTCGAACCAAAAGGGGCCAGGCTATCGACGCGGTCTGCCGATGCTGTGCTGCAAGCGGTTGCCGATCAGGGGCTGACACTGGCCTATGTGCTCGAAACTCATGCCCATGCCGATCATCTGTCGGCGGGCGACCATATCCGCCGGTTGACGGGTGCCCGGCTGGTGATCGGTGCTGACATCACCAAGGTTCTCACCGTATTCGCACCGATGTTCGACGCTGGTGACGTGCCGATCGACGGCAGCCAGTTCGATATTCTACTGCGTGAAGGCGACACGCTGCCATTTGGCACGCTGACGATCGGGATTCTTCATACACCCGGCCATACGCCGGCCTGCATCACCTATTTGATCGGCGATGCGGCGTTTGTTGGCGATACCATGTTCATGCCCGATTATGGCACCGCGCGCACTGATTTCCCCGGTGGGGATGCACGCACGCTATATCGATCGATCGAACGCATCCTGGCGCTCCCTGCCGATACGCGGGTCTTTGTCGGTCATGATTATTTGCCTGCCGGTCGCAGTGATTACCGGTGGGAAACGAGCGTGGGCGATGAAGCCGCGAACAATATCCACCTGCGCAATCACGTGACAGAAGGGGCTTTCGTTGCAATGCGCGACGCGCGCGATGCAACCCTCGCGCCGCCGACGCTGATTCTACCGGCATTACAGGTCAATATTCGGGCCGGGGCACTGCCGCCGCCATCGCCGTCCGGGAAGACGTTCCTGCAGCTACCGGTAACCTTTGCGTGATCTAAAAAGCAGATCCAAAGGGGACGGAGGAACGCTCTACCCCAACACCTCGGCCACCAGATCCTTGCGGCTCAGCTTGCCGATCATCGTCTTGGGCATTGTATCGCGCACCACGACGGCATCGACTTGCTCTACCTTGCCGATCTGCGGGTTCAGCCAGGCTGTCAGCGCTTCGCCGGTCGTATCGGCACCCTCATTCAACGTGACATAGGCGCGCGGATGTTCGCCGCGATAGCTGTCGGGGATGCCGATCACTAAGGCCTCCTTCACGGCCGGGTGTTGGTACAGCACCGCTTCGATCTGGCTGGGGAAGACCTTGAAACCGCCAACCGCGATCATGTCCTTCAGCCGGTCGACGATCTTGACGAAGCCGTCATCGTCGATCTGGCCGACATCGCCGGTGCGCAGCCATTTGGTGCCATCGGTGTCGAACACAAACACATCGGCGTCCGCGTCGGGGCGGTTCCAATAGCCTTTCATGATCTGCGGCCCGGCGACCAGGATTTCGCCGGGTTCGCCCGCCTGGACGGGAAGCGAGGGGTTTTCCTTGTCGACCAGGCGGATCCGCGTGGCGGGCAGCGGCTGGCCGATCGTCCCGGTCTTGCCCTCCCCCAGATAGGGATTGGCCGACACGACCCCGGACGATTCCGACAGGCCATAGCCTTCAACCAACCGGGCCTTGGTCACCTGTTCGAACTTGGTGCGCAGCTCGCCCGGTAGCGGCGCGCCGCCCGAAATGCAGACGCGCAGGCACGAAAAATCGGTCTTGCCGATCTTCGGATGATCGAGCAGCGCCTGGTACATGGTCGGCACGCCAGGCAGCGATGTTGCCCGCGTTCGCCCGATCGCCGCCAGCGCTTGTGCGGCATTGAAGCGCGGCAGCATCACAATGCACCCGCCCGACACCACCGTGCGGTTGAGCACACAGGTATTGGCAAAGACATGGAACAGCGGCAGCACGCCCAGGATGCGGTCCTCCATGCCGGGTTCGGGGTCGATCGCGTTGACCTGGCGCGCATTGGCGGTGAGGTTCTGGTGAGTCAGCATCGCCCCCTTGGGGCTGCCCGTGGTGCCACCGGTATATTGGATCAGCGCAACATCGCTTTCCGGATCGATCGGCACGGGGGGCAACTTGCCGTCATTATCGATCAGTTTCGAGAACGCAGTGATGCGCGAATCGACGGGCTTTTTGGCGACATCCTTTTGGCTGAACAACCGATAGAGGATCGATTTGCCTGGCGGCAGCGCGCCCGCTACCGACCCGACGATCAGTCGTTCCAGCGCGCTTTCCTCTAATACTTTCAAAGCAGTAGGGAGTAGTGCGGATGCCGAGATGGTGAACAGCGCCCGGGTGCCCGAATCCGCTACCTGATGCGCAAGCTCGGCCGGGGAGTAGAGCGGCGAGAAATTCACCACCGTCGCGCCGAGTTTCAAAATCCCGTAATAAGCGGCGAGATAATGCGGCACATTGGGCAGGAACAGGCCGATCCGGTCGCCCGGCCCATAGCCGAGCGCCTTCAGCCCCTTGGCCACACGGTTGGCCCCGTCGAGCGTCTCGGCAAAACTATACTGCCGACCGAGAAAATCGATCAGCGGGGCCTTGCCGCCCTTGGCGGCCGCCGAATCGAACATCGCGACCATCGACAGGGGGGCAAAGGCCTGATCCCAGGCTCCGGGGTGACGATAGGCGTGGCGCCACGCATTTTCTGGTTCGCAATCGATCATTTACATGGGTGTAAGCACCGTCACGTAACGGTGCAAGCCAGCCTGAATGTCATCAATGATGATTGCTTCAGATGAAGCGCTTGGCGGTCCAGGTGACGAGCAGCGACACGGCCATGACACCAATGTCGACCGCCGCACTCACTTGCTGCGGGGCCCGGTCACCGGCTTCATGCGTCATGATCCGGATATCAGCGGATGGGTGCCGCAGCGATACAATCGCCAGCAGCGCAACAAACCCAGCCAGTGCAATACGACGATTACGCATGGCGCATCGACCTCCTGGCGCAATATTTACCGTAATCGTGCCGCGGGCACAAGATGATGCTTAAGCGGCAAGCGCCATATTGTGGCGCGCGCAATCGCGCCCTTCGGTTTTGGCGGCAAACAGCGCGCGATCAGCGCGTCGATAGAGCTTTTTCCAGTCGATCTCGCTGGTCAGCGGCCCGGCGGCAGTGCCGATGCTGGCGGTAACGGTCAGATCGAACGGCATGCGTTCTGCGCGCAACCGATCGAGAATCGCATTGGCGTCGATCGGCTCCCCGGCGGGTAGAACGATGGCAAATTCCTCGCCGCCGATCCGCGCCACCAGCGCTTCTGCTGGCAATGACGCCCGTAGCGATCGGGCGAAGACGCGCAGCACCTCGTCACCGCCATCATGGCCGATCGTCTCGTTGACCGTTTTGAAATGATCGAGATCGGCAATCATCAGCACATGATCGCCCTGGCGTCCGATCGCCCGATCCAGAAAGGATCGGCGATTGAGCAGGCCGGTCAGCGGGTCGGTATCGGCCAGCGCCCGGGCGGCAAGTTCCTGAACGCGGGCATCGTCGCGTTCGCGGCTCAGCATGCGGATGCGATAGGATATCGCCAAGGATGACAACAGCGCCTCGCTGGTCATCGCCAGAATTGTCGAGTTATCGACCCAGAAGCTCCAGTTCAGGAGATTGAGGCTGTTGGCCACGCGTAGCCCGGCAAAGATGATCGGCGCGGCCCAGGTAATGGCGAAGACCCGAAGATAGCTGCTCTTTGTCCGCCACGCCCGCCACAGCACGGCGGGGATCAGCGCGACCATCGCCAGAAACGAGAAGGCGAAGAATTTGTGGAGGGCAAGCGCTTGCCAGGGGACCAGCAGGGCGAAGCTCAGGCCGCTGGTCATCAGCATAACCGTCACCAGTCGCACCGCTACGCCGATCCAGCCGGCAAAGACGCGGGGTTCGAAATAGCTGCGTGCAAAGAGCAGCGCCAAGCTCGCCGACGAAGACAGCATCAGATAATTGATCCGGATGCGGTCCATATCCGGCATGGACGGCCACAGCCATGCGAGAGCGCCCGATGATGACAGGGTGTAGATCATCAAGGTGACGACCATCAGGCAGTAGATGATCTGGAAATCATGCTTCATTGCCCGCCACATCGCCAGGTTATGCACCAGCAAAGCGACGCATAACCCGCCAAAAGCAGCGTAGAGCGCCGCCATGAACAGGTTGTTCAGCGCGCTTTCCTCGCGCGTCGCGGTCTGCGCCCCGACCACGATCCCGCGCAGATTGGATGCACCTTCGATTTTCCAGAGCAGCTGGACCAGCGGGGCAGGGTGGGCAGGAATCGCCTGTTCGACAATGGCGCCAAGCTGAAGGTGGCGCGAAACATCACCGCGACCCAGCGGTAGCGCCACGATCGCGCCATCGGCAAAGCGGCCGTAGAGCGTCGAATGGCGTTGCCAGATGGCGGCGGTCCGCACGCTTAGCGGTGTGGCTGCGCGGGTGCTGATCGGCAAATGCGAGGCGAGTACCCAGAAATCGCCGCGTCCAAATTGCGTCTGTGGGGTGCTGCAATCAAACGCAGCAGGCGATCGGAAAAGCCGGGCCGGCGCGTCGCCCGAAGCGACTGGCTTGATACATAGTTTCAGCGGGGTGCTGCCCAGGCCGATTTGCGCTGCCGCCGGGTTCGCCAAGCCGACGATACCCACCATTAATATCAACAAGTAAAGGGGGGACAAAAATCGATAGGCTGAGCGGAAGATCATCCAGCAGATATACATTGGCTATGGCAAAGATTGGGTAAAGATTGGCAACAATCGGGTTGGGGCGCCGCCATGGCCCCGACGCTGCGCGGCAGCATCGGGGCCGGTATGGCAATGCCGCTCAATGCGAGCCGGACTGGCCCTCAACCGCTGCGACCTCTACGCGCCCCTGCGCTGCGCCCACGCGTTGGGCGAGCTGACGGCGGGCATCGTTGAGCGCCGCGTCGCGGCAAGCGCGATCAATCCGGCCAACGGCGATGCTGGGACGGTCATCCGGCGTGCAAACCCGATCAGCGGCGCGGGCAAGCCGTGCTTCTATACGCAGGCGACCGGATTTGGTCATCAAATCGGCCGGGTCGAATGCGATGATCAGGCGTTGCCGATCCTCGCCTGTAGTTTGGCCAAAAGCGGGGGCGATAAGGGCAGCTGCGAGCAGGGCAGCAACCGACAGCCGATGAGTCATGATCGACATGGTGATCTCCTGGGAAGGGGGGATTGTCCGCAGTATTTGCTGCGTGACGCGCCTCCTCTAGCCGCGGCGAGAGGCTTCCTGATGACCCGGTCGTGACGAAGAGGCGAATAAATTGAGACAGTTATGCTGCCGCGTCGGCGCTGAGATCAGTCTGGTCGATTTCTGCGCGGTACAATCTGGTGCGCCATTGCCCGCAACGTTCCGGGCCGGTGCGGCGATCACTTTGCCGCAACAGATGCGACCATAGGATAGTGCTTATCGGCGCGAGGGGAACCCCGTCCCCCTCGCGCCGAGCCTTTCACTTCGCCTTGACGGGCTCTGCCTTGCCCTTTTTCTTCGGCTTTTTGGGTGCTGCTGGCGTAATCTCAAACGCCAACGCATTGTCCTTCATCTTCACCGTCACCTCACCGCCATGGACGAGCTTGCCGAACAGCAGCTCCTCGGCCAGCGGCTGCTTGATCTTTTCCTGGATCAAGCGGCCCATCGGGCGGGCACCGTAGAGCTTGTCATAGCCCTTGGTGGTGAGCCACGCCTTGGATTCATCGTCCAGATTGATGTGCACCTGCCGGTCCGCCAGCTGCAATTCGAGCTGCAGAATGAACTTATCGACCACGCGGGCAACAACCTCGGGTGGCAAATAGCCGAACGGGACGATCGCATCGAGCCGGTTGCGGAATTCGGGGGTGAACATCTTCTTCACCGCCTCCTCATCCTCACCTTCGCGCGTCATTGCGCCAAAGCCGACCGCCTCGCGCGCCATATCGCTGGCGCCCGCATTGGTGGTCATGATCAGGATAGTGTTGCGGAAATCGACGGTCTTGCCGTGGTGATCGGTGAGCTTGCCGTTGTCCATTACCTGCAACAGGATGTTGAACAGGTCCGGATGCGCCTTTTCGATTTCGTCAAGCAACAGCACCGAATGCGGCTGTTGATCGACCGCATCGGTGAGCAGGCCGCCCTGATCATAGCCAACATAGCCCGGAGGCGCGCCAATCAGCCGACTGACTGAGTGGCGTTCCATATATTCGCTCATGTCGAAACGCTGGAGCGGGATGCCCATGATCGAGGCGAGCTGGCGCGCGACCTCGGTCTTGCCCACACCCGTCGGGCCGGTGAATAGATAATTGCCGATCGGCTTGTCGGGATCGCGCAGGCCAGCGCGGCTGAGCTTGATCGCAGAAGCGAGCTTCTCGATCGCGGCATTCTGGCCGAATACAACGCGCTTCAGATCGGTCTCGAGCGAGGCGAGCGCGGCGGTATCGTCCTTTGACACCGATTTCGGTGGGATGCGCGCCATCGTCGCGATCACCTGTTCGATCTCCTTGGCGGTGATCGTCCGCTTGCGGCGGCTCGGCGGCACCAGCATCTGCATCGCGCCGACCTCATCGATCACATCGATTGCCTTGTCGGGCAATTTCCGATCGTTGATGTAGCGCGCCGACAGCTCAACCGCGGTCTTAATCGCATCGGGCGTGTATTTCACGTTGTGATGGTCTTCAAACGCGGTGCGCAGGCCGGTCAGGATCTTGATCGTGTCCTCGATTGTCGGCTCATTGACGTCGATCTTCTGGAAGCGCCGCAGCAGCGCGCGGTCCTTTTCGAAGTGGTTGCGGAATTCCTTGTAGGTCGTTGAACCAATGCAGCGGATCGTGCCGCCCGACAGCGCGGGTTTCAGCAGGTTGGAGGCGTCCATCGCCCCGCCCGAGGTGGCGCCTGCACCGATGACTGTGTGGATCTCGTCGATGAAGAGGATCGCATCGGGCAGCTTTTCGAGTTCGTTGACGACTGCCTTCAGCCGCTCTTCGAAATCGCCGCGATAGCGTGTCCCCGCGAGCAGCGCGCCCATGTCGAGCGAATAGATGACGGCGGGCTTCAGCACCTCGGGCACATCGCCTTCGATGATTTTGCGCGCGAGGCCCTCGGCGATCGCGGTCTTGCCCACGCCGGGATCACCGACATAAAGCGGATTGTTCTTCGACCGGCGGCAGAGAATCTGCACCGTCCGATCGACTTCAGCATGACGGCCAATCAGTGGATCGACCTTGCCGTTCTTCGCCTTCTCATTGAGATCGACGCAGAACTGCTTGAGCGCGCTTTCGTTTTTGCCCTTGCTGTCCTGCTTGGCGGGCTTTTCCTCTCCCGCACCCTTTGGCGTGGAAGCTTCGGTCGGCGTGCTGCCCTTGCCAACGCCGTGGCTGATGAAGCTGACGGCATCGAGCCGGCTCATATCCTGCTGCTGCAGGAAATAGACGGCATAGCTTTCGCGCTCGCTGAACAGCGCGACCAGCACATTGGCACCCGTGACTTCGTCGCGGCCGGATGACTGGACGTGAAGAATGGCGCGCTGCACGACCCGCTGGAAACCGCTGGTGGGCGAGGGATCAGTCGCCTGTTCGACCTTCAGCGCTTCAAGCTCGGTGTCGAGATAATGCGCGACGGTGGTTTTCAGCTCGCCCAAATCGACGCCGCAAGAGATCATCACCTTGCTGGCATGCTCGTCATCGACCAGCGCCAGCAAAAGATGTTCGAGCGTCGCATATTCGTGGCGGCGCGATGTCGCCGCTTCAAGGGCCTTGTGGAGCGTCGTCTCAAGGGCAGATGCGAAGGAAGGCATTATCGTCTACTCCAAACGGGCCGCCAGCAATGTGCGGCCCTTTCCAGCTATGTCGGAAGGCAGCGCTCCCGCATCAAGCACTTGACAAATTATCGCCTCAGCCGGGCCCCGAGGCGATTGTGTCGTCACCGCTTGAATAACGCGTCAGCGCTTGCGCGATGGTTAACGGCGCGGTGCAAATGTCGCTGGGTGCGTTCGATTTCTGCCGTCAGCGCACCAATGCGCGCTTCTAGCTCCTCGACCGAGAAGGGATCGAGATCATGCCGGGCAAGCGCATCCAGAGGATCGCCCGCCCGACGCGCGAGAGGCTCGTCGGGCTCCATCGTCACAACGTTGACCCGCGCGGCGGTCGTGTCAATAAGGGCTTCGGGGCTTTTTCCTGCAGAACCAAAAAGGGCGACGGACTCGATGACCGCGATTCCCGACACGATGACTGCAATCGATCCGGTGACGCCGGGCGGGCCGGAGGTACTTCTCCCGGTATCGCGGCCCGTGCCGCAACCTGCGGCCGGGGAGGTGCTCGTCAAGGTGGCGGCTGCCGGGGTGAACCGGCCCGATGTGCTCCAGCGCAAGGGTATGTACCCGATGCCGCCCGGCGCTCCGTCGATCCTGGGGCTGGAGTTGGCGGGCGAGGTGGTCGCGATTGGCGACGGTGTGGAGCGTGAAATGCTCGGCCAGTCGGTCTGCGCTTTGGTCGGCGGCGGGGCCTATGCCGAATATGCCGTCGCGCCTGTCGGCACATGCCTGACCGTGCCGCCAGCACTGTCGATGGTCGAGGCGGCGGCAATCCCCGAAACGCTGTTTACCGTATGGACCAATGTCTTTGAGCGCGGATACGCCACTGAAGGCGACACGGTCCTGGTGCATGGCGGGACCAGCGGGATCGGCACGATGGCGATTGCGCTAGGCGCTGTGTTTGGGCTGACCGTGATCGTCACCGTGGGATCGGACGACAAATGCGCAGCGGCCCTGGCGCTGGGCGCAGCGCACGCGATCAATTACAAAACCGAGGATTTTGTCGATCGGGTGAAGGCAATCACGGCGGGCAAGGGTTGCGCCGTCGTGCTCGACATGGTCGGCGGCGATTACGTGCCCCGCAACCTGCAATGCCTGGCCGATGACGGACGGCATGTGTCGATCGCGGTGCAGGGCGGGCTGATGGCGACCATCCCGATCTTTGAGGTGATGCGGCGACGGTTGACATTAACCGGCTCAACGCTGCGCTCGCGCGACCTGAGCTTCAAGTCAATGGTCGCGGACGAACTGGCGCGCGTTGTCTGGCCGCATGTCGAAGCGGGCAAGCTGAAACCGGTTATCGACAAGACCTATTCGCTGGCCGAAGCTGGCGCTGCCCACGCCCGGATGGAAGAGGGCGACCATGTCGGCAAGATTGTGCTGACCATGGGGTGAGGGCTGAAGAGGGCAGCTGGACCCCCGCCTTCGCAGGGGCGACGGGGAGGGAGCAGTGATCGACAAGACCACTCATATTTTTTTCGTCTCCCCCGCGACGGCGGGGGTCCAGCTACCTTTCTCCGCAGCCCGGTGAGTGCCAATGGGCGGCTGGGTCTACATCATGGCCAACCGCTATCGCGGCACCATCTATATCGGCGTCACCGCCGACATCTCGCGCCGCGCCTTCCAACATGCGACTGGGGAGGGCGCAGACTTCTGCAAGAAATACGACCTGACCCAACTTGTCTACGCCGAATATACCGAGCGGATCGAGGATGCGATTGCGCGCGAAAAGGCGATGAAGAAATGGCGGCGCGATTGGAAGGTTGCGCTCATCGAGCGGGCGAATCCGGATTGGCTGGACCTGTTCGATACATTGAACGGCGCGCCGGAAGATTAGCTGGACCCCCGCCTTCGCGGGGGCGACGGCCGCCATGCAGCGTTACTCTCCCCCCGTCTCCCCCGCGAAGGCGGGGGTCCAGCTGCCTTTTCTCCGTCACCGCAAACACCGCCCCGTAAAATCGGTACGCCCCCCATCCGATTCCGCTATCCCGCCACCCCAAGTCCTTCTAATATCGACCGCAACAGGAGAATGTTCGTGTTTGCGGTTCTGGGTGCGTCGGAGAGCGTCGTTTTTGTGTCGGCGCTGATTTTGATGCTGTTGATCGGCGCGGTTCAACTGGTTGGTCTGGGCGGGCACTTCGGAATCGACGCGCACGTTGATGCCGATGTCGACGCGGAGATCGACTTGCTCGGCTGGCTTGGTGTCGGCACCTTGCCGCTGATGATCCTGATCGTCGTTTTTCTGGCGCTGTTCGGGACGACGGGGCTGATCATCGAACAGGCGAGCCATGACTGGCTTGGGACGTTTCTGCCGCCGTTGATTGCCGGACCGGCGGCGCTGGTTGCCGCACTGCCGCTGACAGGGTTCAGCGCACGCGGGCTCGCGCGCATTTTGCCGCGCGATTTCACCACCGCCGTTTCGCTCGACACATTAGTTGGCGAAACAGGCAAGATCGTCACCGGTCGCGCGTCGCATGGGTCGCCCGCCCGGGCACGGGTGGAGGATCTCCACGGTCAGGCCCATTTCGTGATGGTCGAGCCCAATGCGTCCGACCAAATCTTGGAGGAGGGCGAAGCGATCCTCCTCGTGCGGCGCGAGAACGACCTGTTCCGCGCCATTTCCCGCGGCGATCATCGCTTGCCGCAACTCGGAGTGTAATCAACATGAACGACCTGGTGACTCAGGGCGGCTCAGTGCTGCCTTATGTCGTCTATCCTGGCGTGGGCCTCATCGTCCTGCTGGTCATCGGCCTGATGCTCGCGCGGCTCTACAAACGTGCGTCGAAAGAGGTTGGCTTCGTTCGAACCGGGTTCGGCGGGGAAAAGGTGGTGATCAACGGCGGCGCGCTGGTGCTGCCGGTGTTTCACGAAACGATGCCCGTCAATCTCAACACCGTGCGGCTGGCGGTCGAGCGCAAGAACACCGATGCGCTGATCACCTTCGACCGGCTTCGGATCGACGTGAAGGCGGAATTCTATGTCCGGGTGAAGCCCGATGCGCAGTCGATCGCGACTGCGGCGCAGACGCTCGGCATGCGGACGATGCACCCCGATGCGCTGAAGGAGCTGGTCGAAGGCAAGTTCGTCGATGCGCTGCGTTCGGTCGCCGCCGGCATGACGATGGCGCAACTGCATGAGCAACGCAGTGAATTCGTGCAGAAAGTGCAGCAGGCCTCGTCGGTCGATCTCGCAATGAACGGGCTTGAGCTGGAGAGCGTGTCGCTGACCGGGCTCGACCAGACCTCGATCGAGCATTTCAACGCCAATAATGCCTTTGACGCCGAGGGCCTCACCAAGCTGACCGAGCAGATCGAGCTGCGCAAAAAGGCGCGCAACGACATTGAGCAGGACACCCGCGTCCAGATAGAGACCAAGAATCTGGAAGCGTCGCGCCAGAGCTTCCTGATTGGGCGCGACACTGAATTTGCGCGGCTGGAGCAGGAGCGCGAGATCGAGATGAAGCGCGCGGCGCAAGCCTCCGAAGTCGCGCGCGAACAGTCGCTGCGCCAGCAGGAGTCGGAGCAAGCCCGGATCGAGGCCAAGAAGCAAATCGACAGCCAGCAGATCGAGGCTGACCGCGCCGTCAAGGAAGCGCAGATTGCGCAGACCCAGGCGCTCGAACTCGCCCGACAGGAGCAGCAGATCGCGGTCCAGAACAAGAGCCGTGAAGAAAGCCAGGCGCGCGCCGAGGCCGATGGCGCCCGCGCCAAGGCGGTCGCCGCCGAGGAACAGGTCGGCACCGCGCGGGAAACCGAGATTGCCGAGCGCCAAAAACGCATCGAACTGATCGATGCGGCGCGAGAGGCGGAACGCGCCGCGATCGGCGTCAAGGTGCAGGCCGAGGCTGAGAAACAGGCTGCGGCTGATCGTGCTGAGGCGCAGCGTCTGACGGCGGAAGGCGATGCCGAAGCGGTAAAGCTGAAGGCCGAGGCAGACAGAATCCGGTTCGAGGTCGAGGCGGCCGGGCAACGCGCCGTCAACGAGGCCGCCAATATCCTGTCGTCCGACACCATGTCGTTGCAGAGCAAGCTTGCGCTGCTGAAGGTATTGCCCGAAATCATCCGCGAGGCAGCCAAGCCGATCGAAGCGATCGACAGCATCAAGATCGTCCAGGTCGAAGGGCTGAACGGACAGGGCGGCAATGGCGGCGGCCATGATGGCGGCGACCAGAATCTTGCCAATTCGGCGGTATCGGCGGCGCTCCGCTACCGCGCGCAGGCTCCCTTGATCGACGGACTGATGAAGGAGCTGGGGCTGGACGGATCGTCGCTCGACGCGCTGACCAATATCGTCGCACCGCCCGCAATTGCGGGTCCAGCAACGACCGCGTCCGCCGCCACGCTTGAAGGGGGGGTGGGGCAATGACCGACACGCTGATCCTGCACGAATATCCCCCGTCGGGGAATTGCTACAAGATTCGGCTTACGGCCGCGCTGCTCGGCATCGCGCTGGAGCGGCGGGGGTATGACATTCTCGCGGGCGAAACGCGGACGCCTGCCTTCTTGCGCGACATCAACGCCAATGGCCGTATTCCGGTCCTGCAGATCGGCGACAAATTCCTGCCCGAAAGCAATGCCGCCTGCGTCTATCTGGCGCACGGATCGGCGCTGATTCCGGCTGATCGCTTCGACCATGCCGACATGCTGCGCTGGATGTTCTGGGAGCAGTATAACCACGAACCCAACATCGCGACCTTGCGTTTCTGGCTGGCGTTCGTCGGCGCCGAGAACCTGTCCGATGCGCAAAAGGGTCAGCTAATGGCCAAGCAAGTCGCGGGGATGGCGGCGCTCGCGCTGATGGACGCGCAACTGGCGAAGACGCCCTTTCTTGTCGGCGACACGCTGACGCTCGCCGACATTGTGCTCTACGCCTACACCCATGTTGCCGAGGAAGGCGGCGCCTTCTCTCTCGCGCCCTATGTCAACGTCGTGGCGTGGCTGGCACGCGTGGCGGCGCTGCCGGGGCATGTCGCGATCTAGCGAGACTCGGCGCCGCTATTCGGCGGCATCGGCCACCATGACACCCGCCAGCCTGATCAGCGTCGCGCGATCATCGGCTGGTAGGGCCGCAAGCATCGCGCGGCAATTATCGCGCTGAATCTGTAACAGCCGGTCTGCCAGCACTTCGCCCTCGGCACTCAACGATACCAGCACGCTGCGCCGGTCGGTCTCGCTCGGGACGCGGCGAATCAGCCCGCGCCGCGCAAGCCGGTCCAGCGCGGAGGAGATGGTGGAATCGGGCGCCCCAAACTCGCTCGCAAGCACCCGAACGGGCCGCCCATCGCCCGGCTGGAGATGGGTGAGCAGGCCAATGTCATTGTGGTGAAGGTCGGCATAGACGCTGTCCGCCAGCAAGCCGGGTTCGAGCTTGAACCGCCGCAACAGCCCGATCACGCCGGCAAGCAAGGCGTCGACTTGTGCTTCTTCGACGAGGGACTGGGCTGCGGCCATGGCACCGCCTAACCCGTGGCGCCGCGATCCTGCAAGTGGGGGATTGACATTTGCAACGACCATCGGATAATCCGAAGATCGTAATATCCGATTGTCGGCGATTAGGAGCGCGCGATGAGAGCGAGATTGATGACGTGGCTGGCAATGCTCGGTGTGTCGGGTCCAGCGGTGGCGGCACCATGTGTACCGCCCGTTGGCTATTCGAAGGCGCCGCCGCCTGCGCCGCTGCCGGTGGAACGGCTGGTATCGCGCGTGGAGACCATTCGGATAAAGGCCCCGCTGCCCGTCGTCCTCGCGTCGATTGCCGAAACCAAGCTCGAAGACGCCATTCCGCCGCAAAAGAACTTGCCTTCGGTGACGGGTACCAGGCTGCTGACGCCCGGCGCGTTCGACTTTCCCGGCGCGCGCCGCATCGTATGCTTGTCGGATGGCTCGACATTGATGGAGCAATTGCTCGAAAATCGGGCCAGCGCGACCGAGGCGCGTTTCCGCTACATTGTGTGGAACTATACCTCGGCAACTGCGCGCCCGATTAGCTATGCCGTCGGTGATTTTGTCCGCACCCAGCTGCTAACGGGCGAGACGCACGTCCGCTGGACCTATGCGTTCAAGATGAACCGAACGCGGTTGCCCGGGGTGCTGGGCTTTGTCGGCGATCAGCTTTTCCGTTGGTGGTTTCTCGACGGTGACTACGCACAGATGATGCGCGCAACGCTCGCCGCCGACAAACAGCGCGCCGAAAAGCGGGCATCGAAAGGCCGGCCGTAGCAAGCGCCCCGCAGGTGCGACCGACCGGCCATGCGTGCGCATCGGCCCCGCGCAACTGCGCCAACTTGGCATGGCGCGTGCCCGTGCCGAGGGTGCCGGGCTATATTGGGATTCTCGATCAAACATGGGGCGAAAAAACCGCCGAAACTGATGAATCGCGGGCCCCCAACGATTCAAAATGTAACATAAACGGGGCATAGCCGACCAACCAAGGGATGGTTGCGGGGTTACGCGCATGAATATTGCCCAGCTTTCGATCGATAGCGGGTTGGCCGATTTCGCCGATTTCGTGCATTCAGAACCGGCCATCCCAGAACGGACATTTGGTGGGCGGCAGCAGTATCGCACCATCTGGATATCAGACATCCATTTAGGCACACGTGGCTGTAATGCTGAGATGCTGATCGATTTTCTCGATCACGTGGATAGTGAGACGCTGTATCTGGTTGGCGATATCATTGACGGGTGGCGGCTGAAGAAGAAATTCTACTGGCCGGCTGCGCATAATGACATCGTCTGGCGGCTGCTAAAGCGCGCCAAGCGCGGCACCAAGGTAATCTATATTCCGGGCAATCATGACGAGGTTTTTCGTCAGTTTTCCGGGCTGGATTTCGGCGGCATCGCGATCCGGCGCAAGGCAATCCACCAGACCGCCGACGGGCGGCGATTGCTGGTGCTGCACGGCGATGAATTCGATGCGATCACGCTGGCGCATAAGTGGCTCGCGCATGCGGGCGATCTCGCCTATAACGCGCTGATGGCGCTGAACCGGCTGGTCAACGCGTTTCGTCGACGCTTTAACCTGCCCTATTGGTCGCTATCGAAGCACGCGAAGGCGAAGGTGAAAAACGCAGTCGAGTTTATCTCGAATTATGAAGAGATTGTCGCACATGCAGCCGGCGCGCGCGGCGTAGATGGAGTGGTTTGCGGCCATATTCACACCGCAGAGCACCGCATGATTCAAGGTGTGGAGTATTGGAATGACGGAGATTGGGTAGAAGGTTGTACCGCATTGGTCGAGCATTTCGACGGTCGGATGGAAGTGCTCCATTGGGCGGACGAAATCGCAGTGCGGGAACTCGCCACAATGCCGGCCATGGCGGCCTGACGCCGGTGCGGATCGCAATCGCCACCGACGCGTGGAGCCCCCAGGTCAACGGGGTGGTCCGCACGCTGCAATCCGTGCGTGCCGAACTGGAGCGCCAGGGCCATCAGGTGCTGGTGATCAGCCCTGAACATTTTTATTCGATGCCGTGCCCGACCTATCCTGAAATCAGGCTAGCCTTTGCGCGGACGTCATCGGTTGGGAAGATGCTCGCCGATTTTAACCCGCATGCGATCCATCTGGCGACGGAAGGGCCGATCTGCCTGGCAGCAAGGCGCTGGTGCCTGTCGCGCGATTTCCCTTTCACCACTGCCTATCACACGCAATTTCCGGATTATGTCTCGGCGCGAACGGGCATCGATCCGGGCTGGATCTGGCGGTACATCACCTGGTTCCATTGGCCGGCGCAGGCCGTGCTTGCTTCGACTGCCTCAATCGCGCGCACGCTGCGCACGCATGGCCTGAACAAGATCAGGCATTGGGGGCGCGGGGTGGATTTGTCTATTTTTGGCCCTCACATCACCCCCGATCCGGCGATCCGCGCGCTGGGTGGACCGATCCAGCTTTATGTCGGCCGGGTGGCGATTGAAAAGAATATCGAGGCCTTTCTCGAGGCGACCGTGCCCGGCGTCAAAGTGATTGTCGGCGACGGCCCCGCGCGCGCAACGCTTGAAGCGAAATATCCCGAAGCGCATTTTCTGGGCCCGAAATTCGGCGCTGATCTGGCGGCTGCCTATGCCGCCGCTGATGTGTTCGTGTTCCCCAGCAAGACGGACACTTTTGGCCTGGTGATGATTGAGGCGCTGGCGTCTGGCGTGCCAGTCGCCGCTTTCCCCGTGACCGGGCCGATCGATGTCGTGAAGGCGGATATCGGCGCGATGGACGATGATCTCAATGTCGCGATCGCCGCCGCGCTGACGCGTGATCGCGCGGCCTGTGCGGCTTACGGCCGAACCTTCACCTGGGAAGCAAGCGCCCGCCAGTTTCTGGAGGCACTGGCCCCGATCCAGCTGGATGATGATGAAGCCATGGCCGCCTGATGGCGGGTTGGCAAAATCGTCGTGTCCGTTAAGCGCCTTGCCCCGGCAGGCGATCCGCATTAAGTCATCAGCATTACAGGCCGCTCCTTAACGGGGCGGCCCTTTCTGTTTTTAAGGAGTTTCCCGTGGCCCAGCCGCTCATGCCGCATGCAACCGCCTCTTGGCTCGTTGACAATACTGCGCTCAGCTTTGAGCAGATTGCTGAATTTTGTGGCCTGCATATCCTCGAAATTCAGGCGATTGCCGACGATACTGCCGCCACCAAGTTAACGGGTCGCGATCCTTTGCGCGCGCATGAGCTGACGCAGGACGAAATCGACAAGGGCCAGGCTGATCCCAATTATCGGCTGAAGATTCTGAAGGGGCCAGAGCAGATCCGCCGGACCAAGGGGCCGCGCTACACGCCGGTTTCCAAGCGTCAGGACAAGCCCGATGGCATTGCCTGGATCATCCGCAACCACCCCGAAATTTCGGACGGCGCGATCGGTAACCTGATCGGGACCACCCGGACGACAATCGCCGCGATCCGCGACCGTAGCCATTGGAACATCGCCAATATCACGCCGAAGGACCCGGTTACGCTCGGCCTGTGTTCGCAGCGCGAACTTGATGCCATCGTCGCCAAGGCAGCCAAGGCAGCCGGCATCGAAGCCCCGGTTGACAACCGCCTTGAAGGCGACCGCGCCGCGTTGATCACCGAATTGCGCGCACAGCGCGAACAGGCCGTCCGTGACGCGGAAAATGCCGGCATGGAAGAGACTGAACTGGAAGCGCGCGGCTTCGAGGACCCCTTCAAGCGCCGCTGACGTGACGCGCATCTCCCCCGATGCCGCGCTGGTCGCTGATGAAAGCTTTGTGGCGACTAGTCATAAAGGGCTGACCTATCCGTTCGGGCATGTCGGCCCTGAACCTGATCAGGTGATGACGGTGGCCGATGGGCTGCGCTGGGTGCGGCTGACCGTGCCGGGCCCGTTGAAGCACATTAATTGCTGGCTGATCGACGATCATGATGATCGCGGGCCGGGCGTGGCGCTGGTCGATACCGGCATGAACCTGCCAGAGGCGCGGGCGGCGTGGAAGGCGATCAGCAAGGGGCCATTGGCGGGCGTGCGCATCACCAAGGTGATCGGCACGCATTTCCACCCCGATCATATCGGCCTGGCGGGCTGGATGTGCGATCATCACGATGCGCCACTGATCATGACGCGGGGTGAATGGCTGACCGCGCGGATGCTTGCGGCCGATGCACGCGATGCCGTGCCGGCGGAAATGATCGCGATGTGGCGCGCGGCTGGCTGGGGTGAGGAGCCAATGGCGCGCGGCATGTCACGCGGGTGGAGCGGGTTTCGCCGGATCATCACACCGCTGCCGCTTGGCTTTAGGCGGATTGTCGATGGCCAATCGCTGATGATCGGCGGGCGGCCCTGGCGGATCGTCACCGGATCAGGCCATTCGCCTGAACATGCCTGCTTGTTCGATGAAGCGCGCGGCCTGTTCATTTCGGGCGACCAGGTGTTGCCGCGGATCAGCTCCAACGTCTCGCTGGGCGTGACTGAGCCCGAAGCCGATCCCTTGGGCGAGTGGCTCGATTCAATCGCCAAGCTGAAGAAGCTGCCGCATGATCTGATCGTGCTGCCAGGGCATGGCGACGTGTTTTCGGGGCTGCATGTCCGGCTCGACGCGCTCGACCGGGAGCATCGCGATCGGCTCGATGAACTTGCTGTGTTCATCGCCGAAGCGCCGCGACGGGCGGTCGATTGTTTCGGGCGGCTGTTCCGCCGCGCGATCGGCCCTGAGGTCTACGGCATGGCGACTGGCGAGGCGCTGGCGCATCTCCGCAGGCTCGAGGTCGAAGGGCGCGCCGTCAAGGATGTGATCGACGGCGTCTGGTGGTATCGCGCGCCGCACAAGGCTTGACGCCAGCGCGCCGATCTGTTCTTTTTCTGTTCTGAAAAAGGGAGGGGAGTCGCCATGGCTGGTATTTTGACCTTCTACACCAATCCAATGTCGCGCGGGCAGATTGCGCGCTGGGCTATTGAAGAGAGCGGGGCGTCTTATGAAACTGTCCTGCTCGATTACGCAACGACGATGAAGCAGGAGCCATTTCTGTCGATCAATCCCATGGGGAAGGTGCCGGCGATCGTGCACAACGGACAGGTCGTTACCGAATGCGCGGCGATTTGCGCCTATCTTGCCGAAGCTTTCCCCGATGCCGGGCTTGCCCCTACGCCAGCCGAGCGCGCTGACTATTATCGCTGGCTGTTTTTTGGCGCGGGGCCGCTGGAACAAGCGATTACTAACCGCGCAATGGGTTTTGCACCGACCGATGATCAAGGGCGAATGGCCGGTTACGGCAATTACGATCTCGCGGTTGATGTGCTCGAAAAGGCGGTAGCGGCATCGCCCTATATCGCGGGTGACCGGTTTACCGCCGCCGATGTCTATGTCGGATCGCAGGTCATTTGGGGCGTGCAGTTCGGTACTCTACCCAAGCGTGCGGCGTTCGAAGCCTATATCGCTCGACTGGTCTCGCGCGATGCCTATGTCCGCGCCAAGGGAATTGATTTGGCGCTGATTGCTGAGGCGTAAGCCACGGCCTGACGGGGCTGTTAGCCCATCATCGCCTGTCGCCGCGCTGGCAGCGCAGCCATCACCTTGGCGCGCCATTCAGCGCTGCCGCTCGTCCAGCCAGCGATTTCGTGCAGCGACCGCGCGCAGCCGGTGCAGAGCTGGGATGCCGGATCAATGGCGCAGATATTGATGCAAGGGCTGTCGATCGTCTGAATCGGCACGCGTTCGACAATGCCCGACATAGCGTGCGTCAGCTGATCTTGGCGCGCAGGAAATCCGGCAACGGGCCGTTCCAGCCGCCATCATCGTCGCCGTCATCAATCGCCGTCGTTCGGGCCGGCGCTGGTTTGGCCTTTGGCGGCATTGGCTTGGCCGTTGCCGTTGGGGCCGAATTCGGCGCAGCGCGCGCTGGCCGTGCGGCAGGCTGCGCGCGTTCGGCATGGGCATCGATCAGACGATCATCATCGAATGTTGGCGCGGCTGCGGGCGCCGCACGTTCGGCCTTGCCGACGGCCTTGGCGGCGGGCTTACGCCGGGACTTGCGTGGTGCCCGCTCATCCTCGTCGGCAGGGCTGTCGACAGGTCCGCTTTCGCTGGCGAAACGGTCGATTTTCTGCCCCGTCAGCTTTTCGATATTGGCGATATTCTCAGCATCGTCGGGCGTGACGAAAGTGAAGGCAACACCCGTCGCCCCTGCGCGGCCAGTGCGGCCTATGCGGTGGACATAATCGTCCGGGTGCCAAGGCGCATCATAATTGAAGACGTGGCTCACGCCCTTGATATCCAGCCCGCGCGCGGCGACGTCAGACGCGACCAGGATGTTGACATCGCCTGCCTTGAACCGGTCAAGCTCGGCGATACGTTGCGATTGTTCCATGTCGCCATGGATTTCGCTGGAGCGATAGCGGTCGCGCTGCAGCGATTTGTTGAGCTCCCGCACCGTCGTCTTGCGGTTGCAGAAGATGATGGCGGTCTTGACATCCTCGGCGCCAAGCAGCTCGCGCAGCCGGTCCTTTTTCTTCGATGCCGAGACCGAAACCACCCATTGCTTGATGTTGACATTGGCGGTGGCCGGCCGAGCGACTTCGACCATTTTCGGGTTTTCAAGAAATTTGTCCGCCAGCCGCTTGATCGGGGCAGGCATGGTCGCGGAAAACAGCAGGGTCTGGCGCTGCTTGGGCAGCTTGGTGCAGATTTCCTCGATATCGGGGATGAAGCCCATGTCGAGCATCCGGTCCGCTTCGTCGATCACCAGAAGCGAGCAGCCATTGAGCATGATCTTGCCGCGACCAAAAAGATCCATCAGGCGGCCGGGGGTCGCAATCAGCACGTCAACGCCCTTTTCAAGCGCCGCAAGCTGGTCGGTCATCGAGACGCCGCCGATCAGTAGCGCCATCGAAAGCTTGTGATATTTGCCGTATTTCTCGAAATTTTCGGCGACCTGCGCGGCAAGTTCGCGCGTTGGCTCGAGGATCAGTGAGCGCGGCATGCGTGCACGACTGCGGCCCTGGGCCAGAATATCGATCATCGGCAGCACGAAGGACGCGGTCTTGCCTGTGCCTGTCTGCGCAACGCCGATCATATCGCGCATCATCAGGATCGAGGGGATTGCGCTCGCCTGGATGGGGGTGGGCACAGTATAGCCCGAATCCTCGATTGCGCGAAGAAGTTCGTCAGATAGGCCGAGATCGGCAAAGGTCATGCTGTGTCCGGAAAAAGGGTCCGCTGGCAGCGGGCCTGAAAGCAATAGTGGCGGTTGCGGATTCCGCCCCAAATGTCAAGATTTGCCTTGGGGCAGGCCGAAAGCCCGATCGGTTTCAGCGCTTGCGGCGCAATTCCCTAAACGCCTCGATCCTGCAGGAGTCGCCCGATCGTGATCGGATGGCATCGCGCTTGGCGCAAATCATGCCATCAAGGGTGCGACGGATATACAGGCCGGCATAGAAATCGATCGCTGGACAATCATCGTCGAATTTGGCGCACAGCCTGCGGCCCTCGATGGTGAGGAAATCCACACTTTCGGTCCGGCTGACGGCAACACCCGTTATCGATGTGATCGCGAGGCATTTATCGGCCTTCACTTCTTTCCATCGGATCGGCGACGCCGCGATTTGTTGAGGCACGCGCGGTGAATCGGGCAGCTTGGGCACGCGAATCACAATGCGTTGGCGATAGGTCATAATGCCATATTGAACCGTCTGCCTCGCCTGCCCGTTTTTGTCGGGCATCGGTGCAGCAAACAGCAGCATGAGTGCGGGGGAGAGCAGGACAGTCATCATGAGAAGCAACGCTGTTAACCCAGATGGTTGAACAGCGGATGAATTGGCGGCGATTTTTTCGACATGGCTGGCCGCCCGTTAGCTCTTCGCCGGAGCGCCAACTTGCCCGCAGCTCAGTCTGGCCTGCGCCCCGGCGACGGGGCGGGAGCACCGACATTGCCGTTGGCGGGTGGCGATGCAATCGCGCCACCCTCATTATCCCATCGCGATAGTGCACGCTTGCGAAGCGCCGATGCTTTTTTGGAAGGGTCAGCATCTGTCATTCGGTTGTCCAATACGTTGCAAAATTTAAAATGGCCGGAGAATTATGGCGTATTGATAACGTCTAGGCTTTGTTTTTGGTCCTGAATCGATTTCAGCGGATAGATCATCTGCCCAAAAGCAGTTTCTTGGCCAGCGAACCCTGCCGTGCGTCGCTTCGGCAGAAAGTCCGGTCGTGATTCCACGCGCTGCGCGATGGACGGCGGCGGGCATCATGCTAATACCCTCGCGAAATGACCGCTGCGCAAACTTCCCTGATCGAAACCCTGAAGGATCGCCTTGGCAGCAAGGCAGTGATCACCGACGGTAATGATATTGCGCCCTGGCTGGTGGATTGGCGCGGCCGATATCATGGCGCGGCCGCAGCGATTCTGGCCCCAGCGACGACGGCCGACGTCGCCATGATCGTGGCTGCTGCGGCTGAAGCCGGGGTGCCGCTGGTGCCGCAGGGTGGGAATACATCGATGGTCGGGGGCGCGACCCCGCCTAGCGATGGATCGGCGCTGATCCTGTCGCTGCGGCGAATGAACCGCATTCGTCACATTGATGCCGGGGCTAATCTCGCGGTGGCGGAAGCGGGGGTTATCCTTGCCGATCTGCATGATGCCGTCCACGAACAGCACCGGCGTTTCCCGTTGACGCTTGGCGCGCGTGGCAGCGCGACGATTGGGGGGCTTGCGTCCACCAATGCCGGTGGCACCCAGGTCTTGCGCTTTGGCACGATGCGCGCGCTGGTCGCTGGCGTTGAGGCAGTATTGCCCGATGGATCGGTGCATGACGGGCTAACCGCGCTGAAAAAGGACAATCGCGGCTATGATTTGAATCAGTTGCTGGTCGGCGCAGAGGGAACGCTGGGCGTCATCACGGCGGTAACGCTGCGGCTGGTGGCCGATGTCAGCGCGCGCGCGGTGGCTTGGGTGGGCGTGGCCAGTCCGGCTGATGCGCTGGCGCTGCTGCGGCGGATGGAAGCCGCCACCGATTGCATCGAAAGCTTTGAAATCGTCCCCGATCACTCGCTGCAGCTCGTCATCGACCATTTGCCCGGCGCGCGCGCGCCGTTGGCTGGCCCGCATCCCTGGCATGTCCTTGTCGAAGCTGTGGCGACTACTGCTGATGCCGAATCGCCGGCCGCCATCGTGGAGCGGCTCCTGACTGGCGCGATCGGTGATGGTCTGGTCGCTGATGCAGTGATTGCCGCCAGCGAGGCCCAGGCCGACGCATTTTGGCGGCTGCGCGATTCGATCTCGGCGGCGGAACGCGCCAGTGGTCCGGCCGTGCAGCATGATATCTCGGTGCCCGTGGCAGGGATGCCCGGTTTCATGATCGCCGCCGCGCGTGCAGTCGAAGCGCGTTTCCCCGGTACCAGCGCCGGTGCTTTTGGCCATTTGGGGGATGGCAATGTGCATTTTCACGTGCGTGCGCCTAAAGATGTCGATGCCGAAACATGGTATGCTGAACAGGCCCTGCTGATTACGCCCTACGTCAATGATCTTGTCGTCGCGGCAGGCGGGTCTATTTCGGCTGAACATGGGATCGGCCAGATGAAGCTGCACGAGTTGGAACGGCTGTCCTCGCCCGCCCGGCTGGGGATGCTCCGCGCGATCAAGCTGGCGCTCGATCCGGGACAGATCATGAATCCCGGCAAGCTCGTAGCGCTTGCGCCAGCGCGCCGGGCACCATAGAGGCGGCGCCAACTCGCCATTCGGCTTGTATCTATTTTTTTGACGGAGATGATGATGGCCAGCGCCCCGCAGGGACTCCCGCTTTTTTACAATTCGCTCGAACCGCTTTCGAGCCAGGCGCATGCCGATTATCGCATTCGTCCAGCGATGACGGCACCCTTTTTGATTGGCCAGCATGCCATCCCCGTGACCGTTGACGAATTCGCGCTGGTTCAGCGTTTCATGCCGATCGTCTTTTCGACGGGCCCCGATGCCATTCCGCTGGCGCTGATGGGCCTGAACGAGGGCGTTAACGTGTTTGTCGACGCAGAGGGCAAGATCAACCTGCCGAATTTCTACGTGCCGGCCTATATCCGCCGTTACCCCTATATGCTCGCCAAGCTGACCCCGAATGCCGAGGAACTGTCCTTGTGCTTCGACCCAACCTCCGACACGATCGGCAAGTTTGATGAAGGCGAGGCGTTGTTCGCTGATGGCCAGCCGACCGAGACGACCAAGAATATCCTGTCGTTCAACGAGATGTTTGAACAGGCCGGTGCCCGGACAGCAGCATTTATGCGCGATCTGACCGAGTCCGAATTGCTGATGGACGGTGAAGTCAGCATCCAGGCTGATGGTGTTGCGCAGCCCTATGTCTATCGCGGCTTCCAGATGGTGAATGAAGAAAAGCTGATGGACCTGCGCGGCGATCAGCTCCGCAAGATGGCCAAATCGGGCATGCTGCCCTTGCTCTATGCGCACCTTTTCTCGCTGTCGCAGATGCGGGAGATTTTCCAGATGCAGGCGGAGCAGGGCAAGACCCCGCCGCCGGTATTGGCTGCCTAAGTCGTTCATTATAAGGGGGTTCGTTAAAACCCAATTTGGTGCTTGTAGCACCGCGAACCCAAACCTATATTGGTGAGGCGCGGCCCCGTGTTCCCCCCCTTTCACCGGGTTGCGCCACCCATCTTTCAGATGGGTACTCCCTGAACCTTGGCCACCTCGCGCATCCGTTGCGCGGGGTGGTTTTTTATTGGGCTGTAGGCACTTATTCGGCGGCCAGGGCGCTGGTGCTGGCGATTGCCTCGTCGGTGACGGCGGCGATCATCTGGCGAAGCAAGGCCGCCGTGGCGGCAAAGCCAGGCCCCGGCGATTCGAGCACAGAGTCGAGATAAAGGCTACGGTCAAATTCGATCTGCACGGCATGGATACCGCCCGCTGGCCGGGCATGGCGATCTAGGATATGCCCGCCCGAATAAGGGGAGTTGAGTGCATGGGCGATGCCCGCAGCCTCCGCCTCTGCCTCCAGCCTTGCGACAAAGCGCGGCCTTGCCGATTTGCCGAAACGATCGCCAAAAACGATCTGCGCGGCTTCTCCCGGCGGACCGATTGGTGGCATCGAATGAATATCGAGCAAGACCGCTACGCCGAATCGAGCGTGCGCCGCTGCCAGCAGATCGGCGAGGGCACCATGATAGGGCCGGTGATCGGCAACGATCCGGGCGGTCACGTCGGCATCGCTCAGCCTTTTGCCCCAAATCTCCCCGACATTAGCCAGCCGACGCGGGATCAGGCCCAGGCCGCTGCGCAATTTTGCCGACATGGCCGGCTGCCTGGCCAGATCAGCGCCGTCATCCAGCTTGGGATCCCTTTCATGTTCGGCGCGATTGAGATCAATCCAGGCGCGGGCGGGGCGCTGGATCAGCGCGGTTTCCGCGCCGCGCGCCGCCAGCGCGAGCAGGTCGGCATGGCGATCCTCCAGGGCCAACAGCGCGGTAACGGGTACCCTGATCGCCGCCAGCAACGCTGCGGGATAGTCACGTCCGGCATGGGGCACCGACAGGATCACCGGGCTTTGCGGCGGTACCGGACCGTGACAATTGGCTGAAAGGGCGCTGCGCGACATGAGGTGAGAGCCTAGGCCGACCGATTGGCGGCTGCAATCAACCCGATACGAACTATCTCGGCTTGGCTGGAAAATATTAAGGGCTTGGCGCATAAGGTGGGCGCAACAGGGACAATGGAAAGCCGGTCATGATCAGGATTTTGCTGGCCGAGGATGATCGCGTGATGCGCGAATATCTGACGCGTGCGCTCGAACGATCGGGCTATGCGGTTACGGCGGTTGATCGCGGCACTGCCGCTATTCCCTTGCTGGAGACCGAGCCATTCGATCTTCTGCTTACCGATATTGTCATGCCCGAGATGGACGGCATTGAACTCGCGCAAAAGGCGAGCGAGATGTGTCCAGAGCTGCGGGTGATGTTCATCACGGGCTTTGCCGCTGTCACGCTGCGCGCAGGCAAATCAATGCCGCAGGCACGCGTCCTTTCGAAACCATTTCATCTGCGCGACCTAGTGCTGGAGGTCGATCGGATGTTTGAAATGGATAAAGCGACGCGCGGACAGTGAGCCAGGGCGAAACGGCGCTTGCGCCCGACCGCCACCCCCGCTAAGGACGCGCTTCCGTGGGCGTGTAGCTCAGTGGTAGAGCACTGTGTTGACATCGCAGGGGTCGCAAGTTCAATCCTTGCCACGCCCACCATTAAAAGCCCGCTTGGTCTGCACTGACCCGGCGAGCTTTTTTGTTTTGCTGGCCGGCCGGCCACTGCGCGGGCGCTGACAGCGACGCTTGGCTATGCCAAAGGGACGAAAAGCTTCCCCAGGAGAGTCTCTATGCGCATCATCGATCATCACATTGCTGGCCCTGCCGGTGCAGCCGCCACCCGGTTCGGCGATGTGTTCGATCCCAATAGCGGCGCGGTGCAGGCGCAAGTGCCGCTGGGGGGGCAGGCCGAGCTTGATCGCGCGGTGGCCGCAGCGCAGGCGGCGCAGCCGGGCTGGGCCGCGACCAATCCGCAACGTCGCGCGCGCGTGATGTTCGAATTCAAGCGGCTGGTAGAGGCGCATATCGACGAACTGGCGCATTTGCTGTCGGCCGAACATGGCAAGGTCGTCGCCGACGCGCGCGGTGATGTGCAGCGTGGGCTCGACGTCATCGAATTCGCGTGCGGCGTGCCGCATCTGTTGAAGGGCGAATATACCCAAGGCGCCGGGCCGGGCATCGATGTCTATTCGATGCGGCTGCCGCTAGGGATTGGGGCGGGGATTACGCCGTTCAATTTCCCGGCGATGATCCCGATGTGGATGTTCGGCGTCGCAATTGCGTGCGGCAATGCCTTCATCCTGAAGCCGTCGGAGCGCGATCCATCGGTGCCGGTGCGGCTTGCTGAGCTGATGCTTGAAGCGGGCGCGCCAGCCGGGATCTTGCAGGTGGTGCACGGTGACAAGGAAATGGTCGACGCCATTCTTGATCATCCGGCGATCAGCGCGGTCAGCTTTGTCGGCTCGTCAGATATCGCGCACCATGTCTATCGGCGCGGCGTTGCAGCGGGCAAGCGCGTCCAGGCGATGGGCGGGGCAAAGAACCATGGCGTGATCATGCCCGATGCCGATCTTGACCAGGTCGTCGCCGAGCTGTCGGGTGCGGCGTTTGGATCAGCGGGCGAACGCTGCATGGCGCTGCCGGTCGTGGTGCCGGTCGGCGAGAAGACGGCGCTGGCCTTGCGCGAAAAGCTGCTCCCCGCCATCGCCAAGCTGCGCATCGGCGTGTCGACCGATAAGGATGCCGATTACGGTCCGGTCGTGAATGCAGCGCATCGCACCCGCGTGGAAAACTGGATCCAGACCGGGGTGGACGAAGGCGCCGAACTGGTCGTCGATGGGCGCGGTTTCAGCTTGCAGGGGCATGAAAAGGGCTTTTTCATTGGCCCAAGCCTGTTTGATCACGTCAAGCCCAGCATGGAAAGCTACAAGGAAGAAATCTTCGGCCCCGTGCTCCAGGTCGTCCGCGCGGCCGATTTTGAAGAAGCACTCGCGCTCCCCTCACAGCACCAATATGGCAATGGCGTCGCGCTCTTCACCCGCAACGGCCATGCTGCGCGCGAATTCGCCGCACGCGTGAATGTCGGGATGGTCGGCATCAACGTGCCGATCCCGGTGCCGGTCGCCTACCACACCTTTGGCGGCTGGAAGCGCTCAGCGTTCGGCGATACCAACCAGCACGGCCCTGAAGGCATCAAGTTCTGGACCAAGATCAAAACGATCACCCAGCGCTGGCCCGATGGCGGCGTGGGCGAAGCGGCGAATGCGTTTGTTATCCCGACGATGGGGTGAGCGATGAGGTTACTTTGGGTATTTGGTGAACTGTCACCCGAACTCCGTCACCGTATTTCCCGTATGAACTTCGAGTGTCACGCAGCTTTAGCGTGATGGAGGTTCCGATAGCGACACCGCAACCTTCCGCATCCTGGGCTGCGCATCTCCTGACGCCAGTTTCGGGGTGGTACGGGAGCGATCAAGGGGTGATCTCTCCCACCCCGGTCAGGTGCATCACCCCCTTGCCGGGCAGCTCGACCCGCAGTTCGAGGGTGCCGCCCGCCGCCTCGACGAAGCGCCGTAGCGTGGAGAGGTAAAGGTCGGTCTGGCGTTCGATCTTGAGCACCGACGGCTGCTTGACGCCAAGCGCCTGGGCGATCTGTTCCTGGCTGCGATCGGCGAGCAGGCGAAGCGCCTTCAGCCCTTCGACCTCGCGGTGCAGTGCCTCCGATCGCGCTTCGATCCGGGCGCGCCTGGCCTTGGGGAGCTTCGCCATCATCTCTTCATGGGTCGGGGGCATTTGTCTTCTCCACTATATTCAGGTGTTCGGCGTACCGCTTGTCTGCCTTGGCGATCAGCGCCTTGTAGAAACGTTTCTGCGCCACCCCGCTCTTGTCGCCAGCGACGAGCAGGATCGCCTGTCGCTTGGGATCGAACGCGAACGCAACGCGCCACACGCCATCATCGGCCCTGAACCGCAATTCCTTCATATTGGCATGGCGCGACCCGCTAAGCGTGTCCGCATGCGGACGGCCCAACGCAGGCCCGTAGGTCACGAGCAATGACGCCATGGCGAGCAGTTCGTCTTGCACCGCCTCAGGCAGGGCCTCCAGCTCCGGCAAAAATGCATCATGGTAGAGCAGTGTCCAAGCCATGATAAAATATAGCTCCTAAGCTATTATCTGTCCATAGGCTGCAAGCTATAATTGCTCTGCGCTGGTTGGCCCCGTTCGACCTTATTCCAGACGCCTCTTGTGGGACGATCGAGGAGAACCAACGGCAACCGAAAGTCGGCATCTTTGCGATGACAGCCCGCCCCCCTTGTGCATCGCAACAAAGCGTTGCAGCATAGCCGTGACGAAGAGCTGGGAATTGAGCGGACTTAATGGGGCTAAAGCGCGCGTTTGACGAGATTTGGGGGGACGGCACCGGGCAGGTGGCGCGCGCCGAACTTGCCGCGCTTGGCGATTGGCTGGCAGCGACGCCGCCCGCCGATCTCAGCCGTCGCCAGCAAGCCGCCGAAGCGACGTTCCGCCAGCTGGGCATCACCTTTGCGGTTTATGGTGATAGCGACGCGGCCGAACGGATCATCCCGTTCGACATCGTGCCCCGCGTTTTCCTGGCCGATGAATGGGCGCGGCTGTCGGAAGGGCTGGTTCAGCGGGTTGAGGCGATCAACGCGTTCCTTGATGATATCTATGGCGAGCGGCGGATCATGGCCGAAGGCGTGCTGCCGCCTGATCTGATCTTCGGCAATGCGCAGTTCCGCCCCGAAATTGCGGGCATGCGGCCGCCGCACGGGGTGTGGGCGCATATTTGCGGGATCGATCTGGTGCGCACGGGGCCCAATGATTTCTTCGTGCTGGAGGATAATGCGCGGACCCCGTCGGGCGTGTCGTACATGCTCGAAAATCGCGAGGCGATGCTGCGGCTCTGCCCCGAGCTGTTCCGCGCGCTCCGCGTGGCCGCGGTCGATAGCTATCCCGATAAATTGCTCGAAACGATGCGATCAGTGACGCCGCTGAGCGCTGGCAACAATCCGGTTTGTGTCGTGCTGACCCCGGGCCATTTCAATTCGGCCTATTATGAACACAGCTTTCTGGCGGATTCGATGGGGGTCGAGCTGGTCGAAGCGGCGGACTTGGTGGTCGATGACGATATCGTCTGGATGCGGACGATTTCAGGGCGGGTGCGCGTCGATGTCATCTATCGCCGGATCGATGATGATTATCTTGATCCGCTCGTCTTCCGGCCCGATTCCATGCTTGGTGTGCCGGGGCTGATCGCGGCCTATGCCGCCGGCAATGTCGCGATCATCAACGCGCCGGGTAACGGCATTGCCGATGACAAGGCGATTTACAGCTATATGCCCGATATCGTCCGCTTCTATTCGGGCGGCGAGGCGAAATTGCCCAATGTCGAGACGTACCGCTGCCGCGAACCGCAGGCGCTGAAATATGTCCTCGATAACTTGGCGGACCTGGTGGTGAAGCTGGTTGATGGGTCGGGCGGCTATGGCATGCTGGTCGGGCCGACGGCGAGCAAGGCCGAAATCGAAGACTTCCGCGCCGCGCTGATCGCCGCGCCGCATCGTTACATCGCGCAGCCGACGTTGTCGCTCTCGACCGTGCCGACGCTCGCCGATGATGGGCTGTCGCCGCGCCATGTTGATTTCCGTCCCTTCGTGCTCACCGGCGCAAAAGGCGTGCAGGTCGTGCCCGGCGGGCTGACGCGAGTGGCGTTGAAACAGGGATCGCTGGTGGTCAATTCCAGCCAGGGCGGGGGCACCAAGGATTCGATGGTGTTGCTCGACAATGGCGCACCGCGCGCCGCGCCCGCGACGGGATTGTCCCAGTCGCAGAGCCAAGGCTGATGCTGTCGCGCACCGCCTCGTCGCTTTATTGGCTCGGTCGCTATGTCGAGCGCGCCGATTTTACCGCGCGGCTGGTCGAGGCGACGGTGCGGCTCGATGCGCTCTCAGCGCGGCCAGCGGGGGAGGCAGCATGGCAAAGCGCGCTGGCGGTTTCCGAGACCGATGAGGCCTTTGCGGCGACCGGGCAGAGCGTGACCCAGGCGCATGTTGCGCGCTTCCTGACGCTCGACACCAGCCACCCGGGATCGATCATGCGTTGCCTGGATATGGCCCGGATGAACGCCAAGGCGGTGCGCACTGCGCTGACGCGTGACGCCTGGACATCGATCAACCGCGCCTGGCTGTTGTTCAGCACCCGTTCCAGCCCCGGCGGGACGGCGGCAACGATTGGGCTGGTCGAAGCGGTCAAGGTGGAAACCTTGGGGTTTGAAGGCGCGATGAACCGGATGCTGCGCAACCAGGCCAATGGCTTTATCCGGTTGGGCCAGGCGATTGAGCGCGCCGACAACACGGCGCGGCTGCTCGATGTCAAATATCATCTGCTGCTGCCCGAAGGCGAGCGGATCGGCGGCGTGATTGATCGCGACCAATGGACGACGATCCTGCAGACGGTCTCTGCCGTCACTGCCTATCGCTGGCTGTATAATGAAGGGCTGACCCCGGCCAATGTCATCGATTTATTGCTGTGTCGCCATGAGTTGCCGCGCTCGCTGGCCGGTTGCGTTGAGGAAGTGGTTGAGATTTTGAGCCTGCTTGCCAAGCGGACCGGCCTGCAGGGCGAAGCGGATCGTATGGCGCGGATGCGCTATGCCCGGATGCAGAAAACCAACTCGCGCCAGGTGATCGCCAGCGGGCTTCACCAATATTTGCAGGCGTTCAATAGTGAAAATGCGCTGATCAGCGCGGCAATCGCGCGCCAGTTTCGGTTCGTCGGATGAGGCTGTCGATCGATCACCGGACGCTTTATCGCTTCTCCGCGCCGCAGGCGCGGCTGGTGCAGATGCTGCGGATGACGCCTGGCGATACGCATGATCAGACCATTGCGACCTGGCGAATCGATGTCGATTGCGATGCCCGGTTGAAGGCAGCCGTGGATGGGTTCGGCAACTCGGTGACGATGCTCTATGCAGCCGGGCCGATCGACGCGATTGAGATTTGCGTTAGTGGCGAGGTGCTGACGAACGCCAATGCTGGCGTATTGCGGGGCGCAAGCGAGCGTTTCCCACCCGAATTATTTCTGCGCAGCACCGCGTTGACCGACGCTGATGACGCGCTGACCGATTTTGCCCGCGAGGCGGCGGTCGGAACAACGGCGCTTGATCGGTTGCACGCCCTGAACCGTGCCATCCATGGGCGCTTTACCTTTTGCCTGCAACGACCGGTGCAGGGGCGATCAGCGGCGCATGCCTTTGCCGAACCGCGCGCACCAGGGCGTGATCTGGCGCATATCTTCATCGCAGCGGCGCGCGCGATCGGCGCGCCAGCGCGCTATGTTTCGGGCTATGGCAAGCTTGACGTGCTCGGGACGAGCCAGCCAAGCCCGCATGGTTGGGCAGAAGCGCATATCGAGGGGCTGGGCTGGGTAGCGTTTGACCCCAGCATCGGGCTTTGTGCGGGCGAAGACCATGTCCGCGTCAGCATTGGCCTCGATTCAGATGGCGCGGCCCCGGTCGCCGGGTCGCGACTGGGGGAGGGGGACGAGCAACTCGCTGTCGATGTCCATGTGGCCGAGCTAGACGACCAGTAACGGCGCGATCGCGCGTTTTTCAGGCCAGTTCGTCGGCCAGGGCGGGCAGGCGGGACGGGGTGAGGTCGTCATCGCTCATCACCGTCCAGCCGCTGGGACCGAGCACCTCGATCGGGCGATAGCGGGTCTTGTAGGCCATCCGGTCTGACCCTTTTACCCAATAGCCGAGATAGACATAGGGCAGGCCAAGTGCGCGGGCGCGGCGGATGTGATCGATAATGATGAGATTGCCGAGCCCAGGCCGATCTTCATGCGCGGCATCGAAGAAACTATAGATCATCGACAGGCCATCGGCTTGCTGATCGGTGAGGCACGCGCCGACCAGGCGACCGCGGCGGCCATCGACCGAGGGTTCGCGATATTCGACGACAAAGCTGTTGACCGGGCTTTGTTCGATCATGTCGGCATAATCGCCTTCATCCATGCCGGCCATGCCGCCGCCGGGGTGGCGGCTGGCGAGATAGCGGCGGAGCAGATCAAATTGCTCATCGGTCGCCCACGCCTTGCAGGCGCTGATATCAAGGTCGCTATGGCGGCGGATCAGCTTGCGCTGGGTGGCATTGGCGCGAAAATCATCAGCAACGACCCGCACCGAGACGCAGGCCGAACAGCCCGCGCAGCTGGGGCGATAAGCCACCGATTGGCTTCGGCGAAAGCCAATGCGGCCAAGCGCATCGTTCAGTTCGCTGGCGTGCGGGCCGTTGAGTTCGGTGAACACTTTGCGTTCGAGCCGACCGGGCAAATAGGGGCAGGGCGAGGGGCTGGTGACGAAGAATCGCGGGAAGCGAAAAGGTGCTGACACTGCCGCGGATCCTCCCAGTTGTGCCGACATTCGGCGGCCCCGATTGACCTCTTATGAATCACCGCCATCGTGATGAAAAGCGGCTTTACCATGATTGAAGGTTAACGCGGGCGCGCGCAGAGTCAAAATCGGGCGAAAGCCGTTAAAATGCCAGCGGCAGTGCCACTATAGGCCAGCCCAGCCGATGTTAAAGCGTCGCGCGACTCGCTTTGCCGCGCGCGCGAATCCCTCCAGCGTGGTTTTGTTCAGGCGAGTTCGACCAGGCTCACTTCATAGCCCGCCTGGCGGATCGCTGCGATCAGCCGGTCGAGATGCGCCCGGTCGCGGGTTTCGCATTCGATATCGGTGATCAGCCCCTTGGCGGGCAGCGTGGTGAAGACGCGCTGGTGATAAACTTCGATGATGTTGACGCGTTCGGCATCGAAAACGCGGACGAGATTGAACAGCGCGCCCGGTTGATCCTGCAACCGCACCCGCAGCCGCGCCAACCGACCCGATCGCGCAAGATCGCGCAGCAGGACATTGGCGAGGAGCCGCGTATCGATATTGCCGCCGCACAAAGTGATGCCCACGGTCTTGCCCTTGAATCGCTCCGGGTGCTGGAGCAACGCGGCGAGGCCGGCCGCGCCGGCGCCCTCGACCACGGTCTTTTCGATCTGAAGCAGCAGGCTGACGGCCTTTTCCAGATTGCGTTCGCTCACCAGCAAAATGTCGTCGACCAGTGCTTCGACCATCGTCGCGGTGATCGCGCCGGGTTCCTTCACGGCAATGCCCTCGGCCAGCGTATCGCCCGCGCAGGGCATGTCGGTGCCGTTGATGCGGTTATACATTGACGGAAACAGCTCCGCCTCGACGCCGATGACTTCGATGTCGCGGCCGCTGGCGCGCGCAACGGTGGCCATGCCCGAAATCAGCCCGCCGCCACCGATGGGCGTGACGATCGTGTCGATTGCCGGCACGTCCTCCAGCATCTCGATGGCGACGGTGCCTTGGCCCGCGATGATGCGCGCATCGTCGAAAGGGTGGACGAAGGTGAAGCCGCGTGCCGCCTCGAGTTCGCGGGCATGGGCATAGGCGGCGTCGAAGGTTTCGCCGAACAGGATGACGGTGGCGCCGTGTCCTTCGGTCTGGGTGACCTTTACCGTTGGCGTGGTGGTCGGCATCACGATGGTGGCGGGAATGCCGAGCCGATTGGCGTGATAAGCAAGCCCTTGTGCATGATTGCCGGCCGACGCGGCGATCACGCCGATTGTCTGAGGCCCCAATTGCATCAGCGTGTTGAGCGCGCCGCGTTCCTTATAGGCCGCGGTGAATTGGAGATTCTCGAACTTCAGATACACCGTCGCCCCGGTCATTTCCGACAGCGTCTTGCTGATCAGCGTGGGGGTGCGGACGATGGAGGGCGCGATGCGGGCATGCGCGGCGCGGACGTCGTCGATGGAAACAGGTAAAGCTGCCACGGCGGCGGGGGCGGGATCAGTAGCCATAGCCTTGGCCCCTAGACCATCTGGCGCAGCGACGGAACACGCCTTATGCGGCTAGCCCATGGCACATATCGCATTCATCGGCACCGGCATCATGGGCGGCCCCATGGCGCGTCATCTGGCAGCGGCGGGGCACAGCCTGACCGTCTATAACCGTACCCGCGCCAAGGCAGAGGCCTGGGTCGCCGCGCATGGCGGCACAGTGGCAGAGAGCCCGGCGGCGGCAGCGGTGGGCAAGGACGCGGTGATCGCGTGCGTCGGCAATGACGATGATCTGGCGCAGGTGACGCTGGGCACCGACGGCGCGTTCGCAGCAATGCGCAACGATGCGGTGTTCATCGATCACACCACCGTCTCCGCCGATATCGCGCGGCGGCTGGCCGCGGCGCGCGCGCTGGTGGTCGATGCGCCGGTATCGGGCGGGCAGGCGGGGGCCGAAAATGGCAAGCTGTCGATCATGTGCGGTGGCTCTGCGGCAGCGATGGCGGCGGCCGAACCGCTGATGCAAGCCTATGCGCTGCGCATCGTCCATGTCGGTGGGCCGGGCGCGGGGCAGCAGACCAAGATGGTCAACCAGATCGCGATTGCCGGGGTATTGCAGGGCCTGAGCGAAGCGCTGCGTTTTGCCCAGGCGAGCGAGCTTGATCTGGCGCGCGTGTTCGACGCGATTTCGGGCGGGGCTGCGCAAAGCTGGCAAATGGTCAATCGCTGGCAGACCATGGCCGACGAGCAGTTCGATTTCGGCTTCGCGGTCGATTGGATGCGCAAGGATCTGGGCCTGGCGATCGACGAAGCCAAGAAGAACGGCGCGAGCCTGCCGGTGGCGGCGATGGTCGATCAATTCTACGCCGATGTGCAAAAAATGGGCGGCGCCCGGCAGGACACGAGTTCGCTGGTGCGGCGACTGCCGAGGTAGGGGGGGTGGGGTTGGTTTCAGGACCTCGGCTTGACGAAGCTCCCGGTCGGATATCGCTCCAGTTTCGGACGTTGACATTGTGCTCCCGCGAAGGCGGGAGCCCAGACTGGGTCCCCGCCTTCGCGGGGACACAACCGAAGTTGAAGTGACCGCTAACGCCCCAATGCCGGTCATTGAGTCGCGATTTCTGGACGCCTGGAAGCGGAAGTTCGCCGCGCAACGCTAGCGACAGCAACGCGCCCAAAATGTGCCGCTCAGCTCTTTGTTGGCTGATCCCGAAAGCGGACGTTCGTTTGGCAGCTGAGATCCAACGACCAAGTTTGCCCTAAAAGCTCTTGCCCGAAGGAGTGATGCGGCTCCTCGTTGACGAGTGAGAAGCCGGCTCGCTCATATATACTTCTAGCCGCGATCAGGACACTGTTGGTCCACAAGTCGAGGCGCTTATAGCCGAGGGCGCGCGCACTTGAGATGCAAGCGTCGACTAGCATTTTGCCAATGCCCGCACCGCGCGCGTCAGGCTCGACATACAGAAGCCGCAGCTTGCCCACTTCCGGATGATCCTCACGGGCGCCGACGAGAAAGATCGATCCTACCATCTCGCCGTCCATCTCGGCGATCCACGCTGCGTCGCGTGAGGGATCAAAGGACTGTCGAAAGTCGGCGAGGATGCGGGCGACGAGCGCTTCATAATCGGCATTCCACCCATATTCTTCGCAATAGAGGATCGCCTGACGTGCCGTGACCAGCCCCAGATCCCCCGGTTTGAGCCCCCGAAGTGTCGGCTGAGGAGGCGTGTCGGCCCCGACAATACGGATGATCATTTCCGCTGCCGAAAGAAGATACTGGCGGCGAGGATTCGGCAGCCCTTCAAGAAATTCACCGACCGCGACCCGCGTGGATTTATCCAGCGCCTCAAATGCAGCTCGTCCGGTGGCCGTCAGCGATAGCAACTGGTGTCGCCCATGCGATGGATCGTCGCGTGTTTCAACCAATCCGCGATCACTGAACCGCTTCAGAGTTCGACTGATCTGCGCGCGGTCAAGGTGCAGAGCGCGGGCGATCTCCGCCCCCGTTGGATCAGTACGATTGGCAATCTCGTAGAGGATGCGTGCTTCGCTTAGCGTGAACGGACTCCCGTCCAGATGGGTATCGAGAAGACCGAGACGGCTCGTGTAAACTCGGTTGAAGGTGCGTAGGGTCGTCACCTCCCGATCGTGTTGGGTGTACACGCTGACCTACTCCTATGTTGATTAAGTTCATATGTTGATTAAATCAACATCATGTCTTAGTGACTGAGTCAACACTTGTTAGACGAGGTTGTTCGAGCATGGTTGTGAGAGAGTGGCAGGGGCGAGCTGAATACGATCGTCGGGCCGTGTATCCTGCTCATTTCCACGAGCGCGTTTTGCCCGAGCTTCGGGGCACGCCAGGATTCCTCGGCGCAGAGCTCTTGATTGCCGATCACGGTGGCGAGATCGAGTTCAAGGTGATGACGAGATGGGAGTCGATGGACGCCATCAGGTCCTTTGCCGGAGATAATCTGACCAAGGCTGTGGTCGAGCCAGGGGCGATCGCGGCCCTGATCGACTTCGACGACCAAGTCACCCATTACACTCTTTTGGAGTCTTTTTGGACCATGGCCTGCAACTGAACTTCATCAGCGTAAATTTTCTAGCGCAGCGGCCTAGCTTCATCTCCCATCCAGCAGTACCCAGAGGCCGATTGGTGTTCTGATGCAAAGCTACTCCAGCGTCGGCTTTCTAACGATTATTTCCGTAAGCCGACGGTCCGCAGTCGGCCCAATCATTGCCAGCAAGGCGATGTCCGTTTCTGCCGATCGCGGCCCAATTGCAGACAGTCCGCTTTCCACCCAATTGCGGACGTCTCAGAACGTAACCGAGAGATACCAACCCACCCCATCAACGCTTAACAGCAAACGCAGCACGATACCCCGGCTTCACCGCCGCGATCACCGCTGGCGTTACCGGCAGCGTGATCTCATACGGCCCCTCGGCATAGGGGCCGGCGACATATTGATCGGCGATCAGGCCGATGCGGTTGATGGCCTGGCGGTTGCTTGAGCCGAGCAGCAGCGTCAGATCCTTGAGCGGCGGGCAGGTATCGAACGGGTCGCTGGATTTGCCGACGGTCTCGCCCCGGCGCTTGGCGCGTTCGGCGTCGAGCGCCTGGCAATAGGGCTGCTTGATCGCGGCCCATAAGGCGTCGGGCGAGCTGAACAGCGCGACGGGCTTCAGCCGTTCGCGGCGCTGCTTGTCCCAGACCAGCGAATCGCTGCCGATATTGCCATGCGCGCCGCCGCTGAAGCCATAAAATGAACCGGAGAGGCTCAGCAGGCGCGGCGTTTGCGTGACCACGTCCCAGACGATCGCGGTTTCATAGGGGTTGAAGCTATAGCCGTCTTGCTTGGCCTCGCGCCGCGCGTCGGCGGCATCCTTGATCAGGCTCGCGCGGATGCGGGCGCGGTCGGCCTCGAAATAGGCGGCGAGCGCGGGGATCGCGGCGGCCTGGACGGGATAGCTATAGCTGAACTCATAATCGGCGGTCTTCACCTCGACCTTGGGCTGGAGGCGCTGGGCCGATTGCTGGGCCGATGGCTGGGCCAAGAGCGGGATCGCCGGCGTGGCGCCTGCCAGCAACATGGCCGTAGCGATCATCGATCCGCGCATCATCTTCCCTCGCAAATTTCGCTGACAGTCAATATCACGGCGGCATGACCCGCCAAAACTCAATCGCCCGCCTGATCGCCATTGCCTGCCTGGGCACCGCGATCCCTGCCCATGCCGATGCGCTAATCGACAATGTTGACGGCATTACGCTCGATGCCGAAGGCAAGGTGGTGCGCTTTACGGGCTTGGTGATGACGCCCGATGGCCATGTCGCGCGGTTGCTGAAGCAGGGGGAGAAGCGCCCCGACAAGCTCGATTGGCGCGCGGACATGAAGGGCAAGGTGCTGCTGCCCGGCTTTGTCGATGCGCACGGCCATGTCACTGAACTGGGCTTTCGTGCGCTGGAGCTCGATCTGTCGGACACGAGCTCGCTTGACGAGGCCAAGGCGAAGATCGCCGCTTATGTTGCGGCTAATCCGGACAAGAAATGGATTTTGGGCGGGGGCTGGAACCAGGAGAAATGGGGGCTGGGCCGCTTCCCGACGGCGGCTGATCTCGATGGCGTGGTCGGCGATCGGCCGGTGTGGCTGTCGCGGGCGGACGGCCATGCGAGTTGGGCGAATAGTGCGGCGATGAAGGCGGCGGGGGTTTCGGCCAAGAGTGCCGCCCCGGTCGGCGGGCGGATTGAAAAGACCGGTGCCGAGCCGAACGGCGTGTTCGTCGATTCGGCGCAGGAACTGGTCGCGCGGGTTGTGCCGCAGCCCTTGCCCAAGGAACGCGGCACCGCGATCCTGAAGGCGCAGGCGATCCTGCTCAGCTATGGCATCACCGCGACGGCGGATATGGGCACCTCGCTCGATGACTGGATGAGCTATCGTCGGCTCGGCGATGCCGGGTCGCTGCGCGTTCGTTTCATCAGCTATGGCGCGGGGATTGAGGAAACGATCCGTATCGGTGGCGTGGGGCCGACGCCGTGGTTGTATAATGGTCGGCTGAAGCTGGCTGGCGTCAAGCTCTATACCGATGGCGCGCTGGGGTCGCGCGGGGCGTGGCTAAAGGCGCCCTATGCCGATGCGCCGACGCAGAGTGGTGCCGGGTTTCTGAACGATGACGTGCTGCGCAATTACATGAGCCGGGCGGCGATGGATGGCTATCAGGTCGCGGTGCATGCGATTGGCGACAAGGCCAATGCGCAGGTGCTGGCGGCGATCAGCGATTTGTCCGAGACTTATAAGGGCGATCGCCGCTGGCGGATCGAACATGCGCAAATCGTCGATCCCGCCGATCTCGCCAAGTTCGGGGAGCATGGCACGATCGCCTCGATGCAGCCGGTCCACCAGACGGGCGATCGGACGATGGCCGAAGCGCGGTTGGGGCTGGATCGGCTAGGCGGGGCCTATGCCTGGGCGACGATGCTGAAAAATGGCGCGGTGCTGGCCTTTGGTACCGATTATCCGGTCGAAAGCCCCGATCCCTTTGCTGGCTGGGCGGCCGGCTTCACCCGCGCGGATGCCGATGGCAAGCCCTATGGCGGCTGGCAGCCGCAGGAGCGGGTCAGCCGCGAACAGGCGTGGCGCGCTTACACGATGGACGCGGCCTATGCGGGTTTTGCCGAAAAGGATTTCGGGCGGCTGGGTGCTGGGCAATGGGCCGATTTCATCATCGTTGACCGTGACCCGCTGCTCGCCAGCCCCAGCGATTTGCGCGCCACCAAGGTGGAGGAAACCTGGATTGGCGGGGTGAAGGCCTGGGGGCGCTAGAGCCTGATGACGTTAGGTCGCTTCAAAATTATACCCGTTCGGGCTGAGCGAAGTCGAAGCCCACGCGCTACACATGCCCTTCGACTTCGCTCAGGGCGAACGGGGTTTGTGTTGGACCAATCCAAAGTCATCAGACTCTAAGGCAGCCGCAAAGCGACTGATCGGGCCGCGATCAGTGTTGTGAATCCGGGACATGGACGATCAAGCCGTCCAGTGCATCGGACATTTCGATCTGGCAGCACAACCGGCTATCCTCGCGCACGCCTTCTGCGAATTCGAGCATGTCATGCTCCATCTCGCTCTGCACGCCCGTCCGTTCGCGCCATTCGGCGGCGACATAGACATGGCAGGTGCCGCACGCGCAATTGCCGCCGCAATCGCCATCAATCCCGCGAATATTGTTATTGAGCGCGCCCTCCATGACCGAATAGCCGGTGGGGACATCGACGTGATGTTCGGTACCATTGGATTCAACAAAAGTGACGCGCGGCATGAAACCCCCTGGATGTTCAGTGATGTGGCAGATCGGCGATAGGCGCGCGGATCAGCCCGGAATGCGCACCATCATGCGCTCATAGCCCTTCACAAAGGCCGATGGCACCCGGACGGGCGGCTCAACCACCTCGATCAACGGCCAGCGCTTCATGATTTCTTCCCAGACGATCTTGAGCTGCATTTCCGCCAGGCGATTGCCGACGCAGCGATGGATGCCGAAGCCGAACGACAGATGCTGGCGCGGGCGCGCGCGATCGATGATGAAGGCATCGGGATTGTCGATCTCGGTCTCGTCGCGATTGCCCGAGACATACCACATCACGACGCGGTCGCCCTTTTTGATGTGCTGCCCGCCCAGGATCGTGTCCTGCAGCGCGGTGCGGCGCATATGCGCAAGCGGCGTCTGATAGCGGACGATTTCCGGCACCATTGATTCGATCAGCGCCGGGTTGTCGCGGAGCTTTTGATATTCGCCCGGATTTTCGTTGAGGAACAACAGCCCGCCGGTGATCGAGTTGCGCGTGGTGTCATTGCCGCCGACGATCAGCAGCAACAGATTGCCGAGATATTCCATCGGCTGCATGTCGCGCATCGATGGGTTATGCGCCATCATCGAGATCAGATCGCCCGCTGGCGGGGCATTGACGCGCGCATTCCACAGGCCAGTGAAATAGGTGAGGCATTCGATCAGGATCGCGCGCTGTTCGTCGCGGGTCATTATGGCACCGGGCGCGGTGGTGTCGGTGGTGGTGACATCGGACCAATATGTCAGCTTGCGGCGCTCCTCCCAGGGGAAGTCGAATAACGTGGCGAGCATTTGTGTCGTCAGTTCAATCGATACGCGGTCGACCCAGTCGAACGGTTCGTTGATCGGCAGGTTATCGAAAATCTTCTGCGCACGCTCGCGGATCAGCACTTCCAGCACCGCCAAATTGGCGGGCGCGACGATCGGTGACACCGCCTTGCGCTGCACATCATGCTTGGGCTGATCCATCGCGATGAACATCGGCAGGATGAAATCACTCTCCTGATCCTTCGCCGTAATCCCGCCGAGATGCGCTTCTGAGGAGAAGACGGCGTGGTTGGTATCGACCGCCATGATGTCCTTGTAGCGCGTCACCGACCAGAAGGGCCCGAACCGGCCCTTAGCGCAATAATGCACCGGCGCTTCCTTGCGGAGCCGTTCGAAGAACGCCCAGTGCGTATTATCAACGAAGCGCGAGGAGTCGGTCATGTCGATGTCTTCGATCGGCATCGAATAAGCGATCGATCGGGCGGCTTCGATGGCCTCATCCTCGATCTGCTTGAAGGCGGTCGCCATGATCAGTCTCTCCCTCGCTGGATCCCGGTCAACGTCGGGCCATATCATCCGCTCAAACTGCCCTGCTTGTTGAGCGATGGCAATGTTTAAGGGGTGGGTAAGGGGTGAGTTGTCGATTCGACGCCACCCATTTTGGGCGAGACATTTGCCGATAAATCGTTGGCGCAGCGCACAAAAAAGCCCGCAGCGCCCTTATCGGGAACCGCGGGCTTTTTCCCCCGTCTTTAGCTCGTTTTACGCGACGGCAGCTTCCTGCACATCGTCCGGTTCGCGCAGCACATAGCCGCGGCCCCAGACGGTCTCGATATAATTGTCGCCCTCGCATGCCATGCTGAGCTTCTTGCGCAGCTTGCAGATGAAGACGTCGATGATCTTGAGTTCGGGTTCGTCCATGCCGCCATAAAGGTGGTTCAGGAACATTTCCTTGGTGAGCGTGGTGCCCTTGCGCAGGCTGAGCAGCTCAAGCATCGCATATTCTTTGCCGGTCAGGTGGACGCGGGCGCCATCGACTTCGACGGTCTTGGCATCCAGGTTGACGGCGAGCTTGCCGGTGCGGATGACCGACTGCGAATGGCCCTTTGAGCGGCGGACGACCGCATGGATGCGGGCGGTGAGTTCTTCGCGGTGGAACGGCTTGGTGACATAATCGTCAGCGCCGAAGCCGAACGAGCGGACCTTGCTGTCCATTTCGTTGATGCCCGACAGGATTAGCACCGGCGTCTGCACCCGGGCGACGCGCAGCTTTTTCAGCACGTCATAGCCATGCATGTCTGGCAGGTTCAAATCGAGCAGGATGATATCATAATCATAGAGCTTACCGAGATCGAGGCCCTCTTCGCCAAGATCGGTGGTGTAGACGTTAAAGCCTTCCGCCGAGAGCATCAGCTCGATGGCCTTGGCCGTGGTGGGCTCGTCTTCGATCAGCAGCACGCGCATCTGGCTATTCCCCTGTTGCTCGCAGCCCCGAACGTCCCCAGTCGCTCGGCACCGTCACACATATTCCATTAACCTCATCAGTGATGAAGGTAAAAGGTTAATTTGTGATTAAGCGGCCTCAATCCACGAGTCGCGTACAATTCCTGAGTCAGAAGAATCACTTGGCCGCCGTTAAATTTTGGTCTGGCAGACCCCGGTTAACGTTGCGGTGAGGTGATTGACGAGCATTTCCACGCGGCGGGGTCGCAAGGGGCTGGGCGGGGTCATCAAATGCAGCGCAATCGGTGGCCCGCGCCAGTCGGTCAGGACCGCTTCCAACCGTCCGGCGGCAAGATCGGCGCCGACAAAAAAGTCCGGCAGCGTAGCGATGCCCAGACCGGCGCGAAGCGCAGGCAGCATCGCATCGCCGCTGTTCGACCGGAACGACCCCGCCGGGCGCACCGCGACCTCCTCGCCCCTGGGGCCAGTAAAGCGCCAAGGGCCGCTGGCATTAGTATAGGCAAAACAAACATGCTCGCCGAGTTGGGCAGGGTGCGTCGGCCGACCATGGCGGGCAAGATAGGCGGGCGCAGCGACAATATGGGTCGGAATTGGCCCCAGCCGGCGCGCGCGAAGGCTGCTGTCGGGCAGGTCGCCGATGCGCAGCGCAATGTCGATGCCCTCCGCGACGATATCAATCAGCGCGTCGGAGAGGTGCAGGTCGATCTCAAGCGCCGGATGGGCGGCGATAAAATCGGCAATAACCGGCGCAACATGCAGCAAGCCAAAACTCATCGGTGCACTCACCCGAACCAGCCCGGCCAGGGCCGATGTCGAATCATGCGCGGCTTCTTCGGCAGCACGTGCCTCACCCAGGATGCGATGCGCATGTTCGGCCAGTGCCTTGCCGGTCGTCGTCAGCGACAGGCGGCGCGATGTCCGGTTGAACAGGCTGGTGCCGATATGCGCCTCCAGCCGAGTGATTGCCTTTGAAACGGTCGCCTTGGACAAGCCAATCGCTTCAGCGGCGCCGCTGAACGATCGGTGCTCGACGACGCTGGCGAAGATCGCCCAGCCCTCCAGATCGGGTAGCCGCATCGCGATTTTCTCCGGTATTAGTGAATATTCGGAAACGATAGGTTTCCATCGTTTCCATTTACGCCGCGTTTGCAACCTCTATCTTGGCGGCAACACAAAGGAGGTTCCAATGCTTACCAAAAACCGCATCGACCGCCGGACATTCGACAGCCTTGGTCATGCCGATCATGGCTGGCTTAACGCCCGTCATCACTTCTCCTTCGCCAGCTATTACGACCCTGACCGGATGGGCTGGGGCAGCATCCGGGTGTGGAACGACGACGAAATCGCTGCCAATTCGGGCTTTCCGCCGCATCCGCACCGCGACATGGAGATCATCACCTATGTCCGCACCGGGGCAATCACCCATCAGGATTCGCTGGGGAATACCGGCCGGACGGTGGCGGGTGACGTGCAGGTGATGAGCGCGGGAACGGGCGTTCGCCATTCGGAATATAATCTCGAATCCGAAACGACGACCTTGTTCCAGATCTGGATCGAACCGAAGCGGCTGGGCGGCAGCCCGAGCTGGGGCGCCAAGCCATTCCCCAAGGATGATCGCTCGGGCAAGTTCGTGACGCTCGCCAGCGGGTTTGCCGAGGATGAAGGCGCCCTGCCGATCCGCGCTGATGCCCGGCTGCTCGCCGCCACTGTCAAAGCGGGTGAAACCACCAGCTACGAACTTGGCGGTGGCCGCCACGGCTATCTCGTGCCAGCCACTGGCGTGATTGAGATTGACGGCGCCCGGATCAACGCCCGCGACGGTGTCGCGCTGCTGGGCGGGCAGACGATCACCATCACCGCAATTGAGGATGCCGAGATCGTTTTGGTCGATTCTGAATAGGCCAGCGTTCGTTGCAATGCCGTTTCCGGGTCCGTTCGCGGACGCGGACGGGGCGGGTGCGGCTTTTCCCCAAGCAGACCCAACGTGCCCGCCCCGAAAAGTCCCACCAATAAGGAAGCATCGTCATGTCAAAAGTACTTGTTCTCTATTATTCCTCTTATGGTCATATCGAGCAGATGGCCGAAGCCGTTGCCGAAGGTGCCCGTGCCGCTGGGGCGATCGCCGATGTTCGCCGCGTACCGGAAACCGCGCCGCAAGCGGTGGTTGCGGCGGCGCATTTCAAGACCGACAGCGCCCATCCGGTGATTGGTTCTGTCGAAGAACTGGCCAGCTATGACGCGATCGTGATCGGCGCGCCAACACGCTTCGGGCGGATGCCCAGCCAGATGACGGCGTTTCTCGATCAGGCCGGCGGGTTGTGGATGCGCGGCGCGCTCAACGGCAAGGTCGGCGGGGCGTTCACCTCAAGCGCGACCCAGCATGGCGGCCAGGAAGTCACGCTGTTTTCGATCATCACCAATTTGCTGCATTTCGGGATGACGATCGTCGGGCTGGATTATGGCTATCAGGCGCAAATGGGCGTTGATGAAGTGAAGGGCGGATCGCCCTATGGCGCGACGACGATCGCCGATGGCAATGGCAGCCGTCAGCCGAGCGCGGTTGAGCTTGATGGCGCCCGCTATCAGGGACGGCGCATTGCTGAAGTGGCGATCAAGCAGGCTGCCTGATCGTATCCCGCTAGAGCACCGTACTTGAAGTTTGAATCACCCCCCCGTTCGTCCTGAGTTGGGGCTGAGCTTGTCGAAGACCCGTATCGAAGGACGTGCCCCAAGCGCCGTCCTTCGATACGCCATTTCGACAAGCTCAATGGCTACTCAGGACAAACGGATCATATTTTCAGCACGATGCTCTAGGTTACCGCAGCGGCGGCGTCTCGATCCGGGGCGTCGCCGTTGGTGCGGCTGCAGGCGCCTGAGTGCCGGGCGCCGCAATCAGCGGCGACATCGGAGCGACCGATGGCATTTGCCGGGCGCTGGACGAAACGGCATTCCCCCCCGGTCTGCCCGGTGCCGCGATCAAGGGCGGGACGGCCAGTACCGGCGTTCCTTCCGGAATCATCGGCAGTGCTGCAAAATCGCGGCGGGCGCGGGCAAAGATCGCGCGGGCCGGGCCGGCGCCGGCGGCGCTTGCCGATGTGCCGACCCAGCGCCAATGCCAGGGTTCCCAGGTCACCCCTTGCGCATTGCCCGCCGGGAAGGAGAGTTCGAACCCGAAATCAGGCGCATGAGCGATTAGCCATTTTCCGGCCGGCGTCCAGGCGAAGCAGGCATCGACATCGCGGCACCCTGGTGAGGGGCGGGTACCGAAATCGATCGCATAGCCCGTCGCGTGTTCGCTATAACCCGGTGGCCCCACGGCGCGGGCACGTTCGGCTGCGTTGCGACAGCGCTTGTTCGGCCCGATCTGGCTGCAGAATACCGCGCGCTGGCGTTCAATCGTACGATAGCAGGATACTGCCCGGATCCGCCCGGCCATGCCTGGCGTCAGCGCAGCGGCAGCCAGCATGCGTCCCAGATCCGCCGCCGCTTCGGGACGCAAGAGACAGGGCAGCCCGAGCGCAAAGGCCGCCGGGGCGGGGACCAGTTCCGATACCGTCGCCTGGCCATAGGGCAAATGGCCAAGCAGCCTTCCGTCAGCGCCAACCGCGACGTTCTCACTTGGGCATAGATGCTGGGTAGTTGCTTGCGCAGTGATCGGCGCCAGGGCGATAACCGCCAGCGCCAGAGCGAATTGGTTCTTCATGGGGTCCTCGGGCCGATGCGCTTTTTCTGGCACGCGGGCGCGGCGAGTGGCAAGGGCGTGTGATGATTACAGACCATGTTCTTTTTATCGACGGTGAAGCAATCGTCATCGACAAGCCTGCGGGCCTGCCGGTCGATCCGCCGCGTGACGGCGCGCTCAGCCTGGAAAACCATCTGCAAAGCCTGACCTTCGGCTTTCAGCGCTGGCCGCAGGCGGTGCATCGGTTGGATCGTGACACCAGCGGTTGCCTGCTGCTGTCGCGCAATCCCAAGGCGCATAAGCGCTTCCAACGGGTGTTTGAGGCTGGGCTGGTCACCAAACGCTATCTCGCGGTGCTGGATGGCATCCCTGACGGGGAAAGCGGGTTGATCGATCTCGCACTCGACAAGATCAGCAGCGAAGCAGAGGGCTGGCGGATGATTGGCAGCCCCAAGGGCAAGCCATCGCGCACCCATTGGCGGCTGGTGCGCGTGATCGGTGCGCAATCGCTGGTCGAGTTTTCGCCTGAAACCGGGCGCACCCACCAGATCCGCGTGCACGCCGCAGAGGCGTTGGGCGCGCCGGTCGCGGGTGATCCGGTCTATGGGCGCAAGGGCCCGCACGGGATGCTGCTGCACGCGGCGGCACTGACCGTCCCGCGCGAGGGCAAGCCCGATGTGACTGCCGAAGCGCCGCTGCCTGAACGGTTCGTGGCGGCCGGCTTTGGCCCAGCGCCGACCGCTGAGCCCGCGCCTGAGACCAGCGATGGCTGAGTATGTCCTCCCCGAAAGCGCGATCGAGGAGGAGCGTTTCCTGGCCGCATCGGGACCGGGCGGGCAGAATGTCAACAAGGTGGCGACCGCGGTGCAATTGCGCGTCGATGTGTTCAAGCTGGGGCTCGCGCCCGATGTTTATCAGCGGCTGAAGACGCTTGCTGGCACCAAGATGACGACAGCGGGTGAGATCGTGATTACCGCGCGCAAATTCCGCACCCAGAATGCCAATCGCGTCGATGCCCGAGCGCGGCTGTCCGAGCTGATCGGCAAGGCGCATGATCGCCCGGTCCGCCGCGTCAAGACCAAGCCGAGCAAAGCCGCCAAGGCGCGCCGCGTCGACGCGAAAAAGGGGCGGAGCGAAGTGAAGGCGGGACGCGGTCGGGTGTCGGTGGATTGAGTGCTGCCCCTTGCCAAGCGGAGGGGCCGACGCCACCTGCGGGGCCAATGCAGGAGCTAGCGATGTACGCCTTTACCGTTGATACCAGTGCCAAGGCTGAATTGTACCGCGATTTGCGATCGGCGCTCGATGCGCTCACCGCTGACGAGCCCGATGCGGTGGCGAATATGGCCAATGCAGCCGCGCTGATCTGGCAATATCTGCCCGATCTCAACTGGGCGGGCTTTTATCGGCTGGTTGGCAGTGAACTGGTGCTCGGGCCGTTCCAGGGCAAACCGGCGTGCATACGCATCGCGATGGGCAGCGGCGTGTGCGGGACGGTTGCGGCGACGCTGGCGACGCAGCTGGTAGACGATGTTCATGCCTTTCCCGGGCACATCGCCTGCGATGCCGATAGCCGATCCGAACTGGTCGTGCCGGTTGTGCGCGACGGCATGCTGATCGGTGTGCTCGACCTCGACAGCCCGATCGCGGCGCGCTTCGATGCTGCGGACGCCGCCGGGGTGGAAGCACTCGCCGCGTTGCTCGCCGGGCGTATCTGACCCGAACTGGGACAGTGCTTAAGGTGGCGAAAAACCGCCAAAATTGGTAACGATGCCGTTAAGAAATTACGGTTTGTTCGGCCCGGATCATCGTCCGGCGGACGACCGGGCGGAGAGTTAACCATGCAAACCCCCAAGATCGTGTCGCTTGCGCTGGCAGCGATCGTGCTGGCCGGCCCCGCCGACGCACAGCGACTCGGGCGCGGGCAGATGATCGCCCCGCAGATCAACGTTCCGGTCAGCGGGCCGCAGGGTGGGCCGGCACCGATGCTGGCACCGTCGGGTGGCGGCCGCACTGGCGCGCCGCCGATGATGATGTCGCGGCCAGCCAATCCACCAGCCAATCCAAACGTTAATCCGCCCCTGAACCGGATGCCGCGGCTGCAGGGCCAACGCTGGGGCGGCCAGGTCGGTGGTCGCTGGATCGGCGGTGTGCAGGCCCCTGGCGGCTGGAATGGCTATCGCCGCCCATGGCGCGGCTTTGCGCTGCCCAGCTACTGGATCGCACCGAGTTTTTTCATCGGCAATTTTGCCAGCTATGGCCTGGCCCCGCCGCCATACGGCTATCGCTGGTCGCGCTATTATGACGATGCGGTGCTGATCGACGATCGCGGCCGGGTGCATGACAGCGTCAGCGGGATTGGCTGGGATGGCCGTGATGATCAGGACAGCGACTATGCCGGGGATCAGCCAGGCTATGGCGCCCCCTATCCAGCGCCCGGCATTGGCTATGAGGGCAGCTATCAGGGCAGTTATGAAGTGAATGGCCAACGGGGCTATCAGCAGGGCCGGCAAAGCGGCCGATATGGGCCGAAGCCGCAGGTGCAGGCCGGCGCGGTGGTCCAGCCGCTCTATCCGCATGGCTATACCCAGACCTGGTCGGCGGGCAGCGGCTATTATTATCCCGGTGGTGTCACGACGACGATTACGGTGCAGCAGGCCCCGGTCGTCACCACGACCGTCACTGAATATATCGAGGAAACAGTGTACCGCACCCCCGTTCGCCGCAGCTATCGCAAGCCCGTGCGCCACGGGCGCGCAAAGCCAAAGTGCAGCTGCGCCTGCGCTTGCCGATAGGCGATTTTTCGGGCGCGTTGCGCTAGAATTGTTCGTGACACCCCAATTCACCCCTCCCCTTCAGGGGAGGGGACGGGGGTGGGGCGTGTCCACAAGCGCTGCGCCGGCGGAGAGCCCCCACCCCAACCCCTCCCCTGAAGAGGAGGGGCTTTAGTGACTCCACGCGATCGCAAACAGAGCTAAGGGCGGGGCGCCGGTCCCGCCAACACCGGCAGGCTTTCCGCGCCATTTGCTGCCAGCGCGGCCACGGCGAAGAGGTGATCGTCGATCGAGGTGTTGACCAGCGTCACGCCCGGCTCGGTCACATCCTTATGGCCTGTCCAACGATCAGTATCGGTGCGCCGCCAATAAACGCGGTAGCCGGCCGCCCCCTTTACCGGCGCCCATTTCACCGCCGTGTCAAAGGACAGTGCGCCGTTGATCGTCACTTGCTTGGGCGCAGCAGGCGCGCTGGCGAAGCGGCGGATCGCAGCGACGTTGATCGCGGTGACCTTGGCGAGATAGGGGAAATCCATCTTGTCCACGGTGTCGCCATAATCAATGCCGCCCTCGCTCCGGATGTCCTGGTGCTGCTGCGTCCAGTTTTCCGCGCCGACGGAAAAGCGCACCGCCGGATAGCCGAGCTTTAGAAACGGCTCATGATCGCCGCCGCGCCCGAAACGATCGGGCCGCCGGTCCATAAACACGTCGAGCCCACCGGGGATATCCCCGGCAATCGCGTCGATCGTCTTGGCCAGCGCGCGGGAGGGGCCGTCATCCTCGCCGCCATTGCCGCGCCGGGCGAGCTGCTCAGCGATTGTTTCCGACGCGCGAATGCCTTCGGAAAACACCCGAACCCGGCCTGCCACCCGAATGCCATTCTGCCCCATCGTATTGCCGACGATATCGTTGTTGAGCATCGCTGAGACCTCCCAGCCGCGATCCCTGGCGGTTTCGGCGAGCAATTGCCCGCCCCACAACCCCTGTTCCTCGCCCGAGAAGACCGCATAGACGATCGTCGCCTCGAACTTCTCGGGCGACAGCAGCCGCGCTGCCTCCATGACCAGCGCCACGCCCGATGCATTGTCATTGGCGCCCGGCGCGTCCTTGGTCACGTCAAGCGTATCGGTGCCGCGGCTGTCGATATGCGCGCCGACGATGACGACGCGATTGGGATCGCGCCCCCATTGGACGCCCAGCACGTCGATCACCTCAACCCCGTTGGGTGCGCGCGGGCCTGTAAAGGTCCGACCGATGCGCTGAACCTGCATGCAACCGCACGCCTCGCCCAATTTGTCGAGCTCGTCTGCCGCCCAGGCCCGCGCCGCGCCGATACCGCGCACCGGATCAGTGGGGGACGAAAGCGTATTGCGGGTGCCGAACGAAACGAGCCTTTCAACCGTCGCCTTCAGGCGAATCGGGTCGGGCTTGTCCTTGGCATTGGCCAAAGCGGGAAGGCAGAGGGCGAGGGCGGCGGTGGCCAGCAGTGGAATGCGCATGGCGGCATGGTGGCGGCTACAGCACCCATCGGCAAGGGGCTAAGATGCAGCCGCGACCGTGCGGACATAATCCGGTTCGACCTCGGGCGCAGCGCATCCGTCCGTTGGGTAATAGGCCCCGTTGCCAAGTCGGGTGAGCAGACGGCGCGCATCGACAGCGGCGGCCGTCAGCTTCCCGTGGCCCGGCCCGGCGGCGATCCGGCGAAGCAGGGCGATCGTTCGCGCGCCGCAGCCATCGGCTGACAGCAAGCCCGCAAGCTGCGCGGTGGCCTCACGCTCTTCGCCCGGATCAATCGGCGCATTGTCGGCGGCCGAGGGCGGATAATAAAAGGGTTGCTGGTAATAATTGCGCAAATCGACATTGGCGGCGATCGTGGCGGAGGTGATATTGGCGAGCACCGCCGCAGCGCCGCCCAGTTTGAACGGCTTGCGCGGCGTGAAACGCACGATTTTGAGTTTCACGAGCACATCAAGATCGCGGACCGACCGGGTTTGCCGTACCGCGTCAATCGGCAGGCCCGACGCAAAGCCGAACAAGCCGATCCCGGCATCATCGACCACAGGCAACCGCGGCTGCTCGTCGTCGGGGAGGGCAAACTTCACCCGTTCTGCAACGATTCGGTCGATGGGCTGCATGCCGTCGGCAGCCGGCGTTGATGCGAGGCCAGCGCTCGCCAGCAGGAGAAGCGGCAGGGAAGCAAGGCGCGGAGCTAGAGAATGGCGGCGGCGCATGGACGTTCTCCCAAGAGGTCAAGGGCGATAGAGCAATGATCTAAGGCAGAATTTTGACCACCCTGCTAGCTCAGCCGATCGATTGCAGCGGCGCTTAGCCCGCCGGGCACGATCATCAGCGGGATTGGCAGGGCGCCGGCATCCGATCCGGCGAAATGGCTGATCAGCGGGCCGGGCGCGCCATGCGGGGCGGCGGCAAGCACCAGCGCGGCGATTTCCGAATTGCCGGCGATGACGTCGCGAATCACCTTGCTGGCGTCGCCCTGGCGCACGGTGATGATAGGCTTCAGCCCCGATTCCTCGATCAGTGTGCCTGCTGCGGCCGCGACCAAGGCTTCGGCATGCTGGCGCGCCTCTTCCTCGATGGTGGCCTGCACACCGCCCCAGGGCACGAACTCGGCAGCGGGCACCAGCGCCAGGATTTCGACGCCACCGCCCGTCTTCACGGCGCGGCGTGCGGCAAAGCGCAGCGCGGTTTCGGCCTCGGGCGTCTCGTCGATCACCACCAGATAGATGCGCATGGCCGTTTTTCCCCGCCAATTTCGGATCGATTTTGTCACTAAGGTGGGCCGGGACGGGTCGCTGTGCAAGCCTTGGCCTTGACCCGGCGCGCCGGATGGCGAAGGAAACGCCCACCCCCAGGACTCGCGCAAGGATTCCTCTTTCATGCCGATCGAGATCAAGATGCCCGCTCTTTCCCCAACGATGGAGGAAGGCACCCTCGCCAAATGGCTGGTCAAGGAAGGCGACAGCGTCTCTTCGGGTGATTTGATGGCCGAAATCGAAACTGACAAGGCGACGATGGAGTTCGAAGCCGTCGATGAAGGCGTGATCAGCCAGATATTGGTGGCCGAGGGGACCGACAATGTGAAAGTCGGCACAGTGATTGCGCTGCTGACGCAAGAAGGGGAGGCGGCATCGCCGCCCGCATCGCAACCGGCGTCACCTGCTAAATCGGCACCGGCTGTGCCTGATGCGGCTCCACCGGCCAGCGCGCCCGTCGCCGTGGCGCCCGCGCCGGTCGCGCCGCCGCCTGCGCCCGTTGCAAGCGGGGACCGGATCAAGGCCAGTCCCTTGGCGCGTCGATTGGCGGCCGAGAAAAGCATCGACCTTGCGACAGTGGCCGGGACTGGCCCGAATGGCCGGATCATCAAGGCCGATATCGATAGCGCGAACCCTGGTGCTGCGCCGATGGCAACGCCCGTCGCCGTGGCGCCTGCCGTCGCTGCACCCGCGCCTGCGCCAGCCGACCCTGTCCGCCCTGCCGCGCCCGTCGCGTGGGACGATACGATCCCGCACGCAATTGAGAAGCTCTCGAACATGCGCAAAACCATTGCGCGGCGGCTGACCGAGGCAAAATCGACGATTCCGCATATTTATCTGACGGTCGATGTGCGGCTTGATGCGCTGCTCAAACTGCGCGGCGAGCTCAACAAGGCGCTGGAGCCGCGCGGGGTGAAGCTGTCGGTCAATGATCTGTTGATCAAGGCGTTGGGGGTGGCGCTGATTCAGGTGCCGAAGTGCAATGTCACCTTCCTGGGCGACCAGCTCGTTTCCTATACCCGTGCCGATATCGCGGTCGCGGTATCGATCCCCGGCGGGCTGATCACCCCGATCATCAAGGACGCAGCGGGCAAGAGTGTTTCCACGATCGCCACCGAAATGAAGGACCTTGCCCAGCGGGCCAAGGACGGCAAGCTGCAGCCAGCCGAATATCAGGGGGGGACGGCGTCTATTTCCAATATGGGCATGTTCGGAATCAAGGCATTTGATGCGGTGATCAACCCGCCACAGGGGATGATCCTGGCCGTTGGCGCGGGCGAGCAGCGGCCGTATGTGATCGATGGCGCGCTCGGCATCGCCACGGTGATGTCGGTGACCGGCAGTTTCGATCACCGCGCGATCGACGGCGCGGACGGCGCGCAGCTGATGCAGGCGATCAAGGCGCTCGTCGAAAACCCGCTTGGCTTGCTGGCCTGAGGCACGATCATGCGATTTGCGATTGAACTCATGCATATTGCGCTTGGTATCGCCACCGCGATTGTGATGGCGTCGATGGCGGCCTGGGCCGTGCCGCTGGCGCGCGCGGACATCTGGAATACTGACTATGTCGTGATCGCGTTCGTCATCGGCATGGGGTATTTGCCGCTGCGTCAGGCCTGGGCCGCAGACCGCGCCGCCGAAGCTGCCGAAGCACGGGGACGAGAGGCATGAAGATTGCGGTTATCGGCACGGGTCGGGTGGGCAGCGCCATTGCCCCGAACATCGCCGCCGCCGGGCATGACGTGGTCTATGGCGTGCGCGACCCCGCCGATCCAAAGCATGCCGGTGGGGATGGGATCGCGCGGCGCTCGACGGCGGACGCGGCGGCCTGGGCCGACATTATCGTGCTGGCGATCGGCTGGGATGCGGTGGATGGCGCGCTGGCGACGATGGGGCCGATCACTGGCAAGATCCTGATTGATCCGATCAACCCCTATGATTTCCGAAACAACCTCGCCCCGCTGATCGCGCCCGATCAGTCCGCTGCAGTGTTGTTGCAGGCAAAGACCGATGCGGTGGTGGTCAAGGCGCTCAATCAGGTTGGCTCTGGCGTGATGGCCGATGCACCAGTGCGGCGGATCAAGCCGCTGCAGTTCGTTGCCGCCGATGACGCCACCGCCAAGGCGGCAGTGATGCAGTTGCTCACGGATATCGGCTTTGATGTCCGGGATGCCGGGGGCCTGGATTATGCGCGCGAGCTCGAAGGGATGGCGCGACTGTGGATCGCACAGGCCTTTGGCCTCGGTCTTGCCCCCACTATGGGCTGGGCGCTGACCGGCCCCGATGCCTGATCCGATCCCCCCTGAAAACCAGCTGGCGATCCGCGTTACGGCGATGCCGGCCGATGCCAACGCCTATGGCGACATTTTTGGCGGCTGGCTGATGAGCCTGATGGACTCCGCAGCCGGCCTGGTCGCCGCCCGTTATGCCAAAGGCCGCGCGGTAACGATCGCGGTCGAGGCGATGAAGTTCCATGCGCCCGTGTTCGTTGGCGATGAGGTCTCGGTCTATGCCGATCTGGCGCGGGTTGGGCGCACATCGATGACGATCGAAGTGCAGAGCTGGCGACGCGACCGCCATGCCGAACAATCCTGCCTTGTCACGCAAGCACGCTTCACTTTCGTCGCGATCGATGAACGGCGGATGCCGCGCGTGATTGGCGAAGAATTTGTATGATCCTCCCTCCCCAGGAGTCTGACTGTGGCTGATACTTATGATCTCATCGTGCTTGGCTCGGGCCCCGGCGGCTATGTCGCCGCGATTCGGGCGAGCCAGCTTGGCCTGAACGTAGCGATCGTCGAACGCGAGTTGCTCGGCGGCATCTGCCTCAACTGGGGCTGTATCCCGACCAAGGCGCTGCTGCGCTCCGCCGAGATTTATCATTATATGCAGCATGCCAAGGATTACGGCCTGGTCGCCGAGAAGATCAGCGCGGATATCGATGCGGTGGTGAAGCGCTCGCGCGGGGTGGCCAAGCAGCTCAACCAAGGCGTCACCCACCTGATGAAGAAGAACAAGATCGCCGTGCATATGGGCGAGGGCACGCTGACCGCCGCTAACAAAGTTGCGGTGACCAAGGACGGCAAGACCGAGGAAATCAGCGCCAAGAACATCATCCTGGCGACAGGCGCGCGGGCGCGCGACCTGCCCTTTGCCAAGGCGGACGGGAAGCGCATCTGGACCTATCGCCACGCGATGGTGCCCCCCGAAATGCCGACCAAGCTGCTCGTCATCGGTTCGGGCGCGATCGGGATCGAGTTTGCCAGCTTCTACAATGACATGGGTGCCGAAGTGACTGTGGTCGAAATGCTCGACCGGATCGTGCCGGTCGAGGATGCCGAGATTTCCGCCTTCCTGGAGAAGTCTCTGAAGAAGCAGGGCATGACGATCATGACCGGCGCTGGTGTCGAGAAGATCGATGTTGGCGCGAACGGCGTGACCGCGAGCATCAAGGCGAAGGACGGCAAGGTTGCCACCAGCGAGTTCAGCCATGTCATTGTCGCGGTCGGCATCGTGCCCAATACCGAGAATATCGGGCTTGAGGCGCTGGGCGTCGCGATGGATCGCGGCTTCCTGAAGACTGATCCGATGTGCCGCACCAATGTCGCCGGGCTCTGGGCGATCGGCGATATCACCGCGCCGCCCTGGCTCGCGCACAAGGCCAGCCATGAAGGCGTCATCGCCGCTGAGGCGATCGCCGGCGGCCATCCGCATGCGATGGACCCCAAGAACATCCCCGGCTGCACCTATTGCCACCCGCAAATCGCCAGCGTTGGCTTGACCGAGGCCAAGGCGAAGGAAGCCGGATACGATGTGAAGGTCGGCAACTTCCCCTTCATCGGCAATGGCAAGGCGATTGCGCTCGGCGAGGCGGAGGGTTTCATCAAGACGGTGTTCGACGCCAAGACCGGCGAACTGCTCGGCGCGCACATGATCGGCGCGGAAGTGACCGAGCTGATCCAGGGCTATACCATCGGCAAGACGCTGGAGACGACCGAGCAGGAATTGATGGAAACCGTCTTCCCGCATCCGACGCTCAGCGAAATGATGCATGAAAGCGTGCTCAGCGCCTATGGCCGCGCGCTGCATTTCTGAGACGCACAAGCGAGCGGACCGGGCGGCGCAGCAGCCACCCGGTCCGCCGTTTGTTGGTTAGGAAGCGCTGGTGGTGAGTGCGAGACCGATTGGGCCTTCACCAGCATAGGTCATCTGCCCGGTCAGCTTGCCATCGGCAGCCGCTTGCACGCTGACGGCAACGACACCCTGGGTACCTCGGCAGCCGATCACCCAGGTGCCGCCGGGATGCCAGGGCGCCTGATCGCCGCCCCATTGATTGGCGACGCTGTAGGTGTTGGCCATTGTCCGGGTGCCCTGGAAGCCGATCGGGCCTTCCCCGGCATAGGTCATCGTCCCGCGCAGCGTCTGGCCATTGTCGTTGCTGGAGACGTCGATGGCGACCACCGCCTGATTGTCACGGCAGCCGATCACCCATTGGCCACCCCGGTGCCATGGCGCACTGTTGCCGCCCCATTGGTTGACGGCGTTATAGGCGGTTCCTGCCGATATCGCGCCCTTCACGCCGATCGGGCCTTCGCCCGCATAGGTCATCGTCCCGGTAATGGTCTGGCCATCGTCGCTTGAGCTCAGGTTGAACGCGACCGCATTCTGCCCGTTGCGTGCGCCCAGCAGGAACAGGCCGGCATCGTGCCAGGGGGCCGAATCGCCGCCCCATTGATTTTCAACCTGATAGCAATTTTCGGTGACGAGCGTGCCGCGAAAGCCGATCGGGCCTTCGCCAGTATAGGTCATCGTGCCGGTAAAGCTGCGGCCCCCGTCGCCTGAACTGATGTTGAGGGCGATCGGCAGCTGCGCGCCACGGTTGCCGATGTTCAACACGCCGCCATCATGCCAAGGGGCGAAGTCTCCACCCCATTGGTTCTGGATCGTATAAACGGTCATTTCCTGCTCCTTTTTTGGATTTTCATGAAAATCGGCCAAGGGAATCCGACCCGCTCGATACTGATCTATCGACAGGAGGATTGGTTCGGCCGCATGTGAAGGTTAAGCAATTACTGGGCGATCTTACTGATCTGCCACAGATATTTTGATTGATGATATTGTGTCGGTCAATTCGAACTAGGTCTATTGTCGATCCAATATCTGGTCAAAGTGGTTCATTCTATTGTTGCACAATTGAATGTTGCTGATCTTACCTATTGGCCTGCCAGCCCCTGAAGCTGAGGACAAGGCGCTAACCGGGAACGCGCGCCGGGGCCGATGGCGATTCCCAGCGCGTCTTTTTAGCGATAGGGTCATCATACGAAGATTTGATGGCGTGGAGTTGGCCAATGTCGAAACGAATGATTGCCGGACTGCTGCTTGCAGTATCTGCGCCCGCCCAGGCCGAGACCGTCGTCGTCACGGCCGATCACATGGTCGATGTCGTCGCCGGCAAGACGGTGGATTATCCGGCGGTGTTCATCACCGATGGCCGCATCATCAGCGTGGCCGATGCTCGCACAGTGAAATGGGGCAGCGACGTCAAGCATATCAACCTGTCGGGGCAGACGATCCTGCCGGGGCTGATCGACATGCATGTCCATTTGACCTCGCTCGCTGAGATTGGCGGCTATCGCGGGCTGCAATATACCGACAGCTTTTGGCAGGCGGTGGGCGTCGCCAATGCCAAGAAGACGCTCGATGCCGGGTTCACCTCGGTCCGCAATGTCGGGTCGTCGGGCTTTGACGATGTCGGCTTGCGCGAGGCGATCGATGGCGGCTGGATCCCCGGGCCGCGCGTCACCACGGCCACCTATGCGATTGGCGCGACCGGCGGACATTGCGACGACAACAGCCTGCCGCCCTCATTCGACAAGCAGCAGCCCTCGGTGATCAACTCACCCGAGGAAGCGCGCGCCAAGGTGCGCTGGCTGCACAAATATGGCGCGCAGGTGATCAAGATCTGCGCAACCGGCGGCGTATTTTCGCTCGGAGACAGCGTCGGCGGGCAGCAGTTGACGCTCGAGGAGATGAAGGCAATCGCTGATGAAGCGCATATGCTCCACATCCGGGTGGCGGCGCATGCGCATGGCGACGAGGGCATCCGCACCGCGATTCTGGCGGGGATCGATACGATCGAACATGCCAGCCTTGCCTCTGATGAAACGATCAAGCTGGCGGCGGCGCGCCGCACCTGGTTCGACATGGATATCTATAATGACGATTATATCCTGGCGACCGGCACCGCCAATGGCACCGAGCAGGAGAGCCTGGACAAGGAAAAGGAGATCGGCCTGAAACAGCGCCAGACCTTCCAGCGCGCGGTCAGGGCAGGGGTGCCGATGCTGTACGGCAGCGACGCGGGCGTCTATCCGCACGGCGACAATGGCAAGCAATTCGCCAAGATGGTGCAATGGGGCATGACCCCGCTCCAGGCGATCCGAGCGGCGACCAGCAGCGCGGCGGAAGCGCTGGACAAGACCGCTGATGTCGGCGCGATTGCGGTCGGGCGCTATGGCGATATCGTCGCTGTAGCGGGCGATCCGCTAGGCGATGTGACGCTGCTCGAACATGTCAGCGCGGTCATCAAGGGCGGGGTGCGGGTTAAGTAAACCGCCGTTGGTGGGCGATTGGGCTAAAGCCGAACCATGTTGTTGTGGCTGTTGTCGCCCCACTAGCGGATATGCAGGTTTCCGTGTTACTCGCAGCGATATGAGATGGTTGCTCGTCATGGGGCTTGCATTACTTGCGACATCGTCCTCGAACGGAGGTGCCGAGCAAGCTGCCTCCATGGACCTTATCGAGCGTACTGTTGTGATGCCCGCCGGATCGGCACCGATTGCTCGATACGCTCGCTTCTACACTCGCGCACCTACCGGAGCTGTGGTCGGACTGTTTGTGATCGGTCCGCATGGCGGGCTGGACTCTGGCAAAAGGCGCTGGGTCTCTACGCTCGACGACATGCCATGGATCGCAGACGGGGGCTGTGCGGCGGTAAACGTCACACTGGAGGCAGGCTCCACCGAGGCCGATACTGCCTCCTGCAACGGTGGCGGTTGACGTCCGCTTCCCACCCAGAATCCGACTTTTGTTGGAGAGATTTGTGAACTCGGTCACCGCGGTAAGAAAAAAGGGCGCGATACCCCCGGTGTCGCGCCCTTTTTTGTATTCAGGCGTCGCCGATCAGGCGGCGGCTTCGTTCGGGCTGACCAGATGGACTGATTCCGTCGGGCGGCCCGATGTGGAGGTGCTGCTGCCGGTGAACGTCCTGCCCGAATCGGGCGAGATATGTTTCAGGCGGCCATCGATGCTGGCGCCATTTTCGATCGCGATATTTTCATATTCAACATCGCCCGTGATGCGGGCGGCGCGCTCTACGGTGAGCTGGCGGACGGACACCGTGCCCTCAATCGCGCCAGCCAGTCGCGCGGTTTCGGCGCGGACATTGCCCGCAATCCTGCTTTCGGTGCCTTGCACCAGCGATCCGCAATTCACATCGCCATCGACCCGGCCATCAATATGCAAATCCGCGGTCGCCATGATGTTGCCGGTGACAATCACATCCGAACCGAGCACGGAAAACATGCCACGCTTTCCAGCGGGCTGGCTCGGGGGCTGCGGCAAGCTGCTCGTGCCCGAATCGCGCGTTGGACGGCTATTATTGTTAAACATGCTCATAATTACCCCGCAGAAATATCTGAGTCGATGAATTGAACGCCAAAGCTACCACAGAAGCGCGGCTTTTTGCAGGTAGCTTTGCTTAAATGGTGCGTGCCAGAAGGGGATTATCGTTCGCGGCGGGTTGGAGCAATGGCGCGGCGGTCAGCCAGGTCGCCAGGAGCATCGGGATGGCCCCCACACCGGCCATCCACGGCCAGCCGACACAATAAGCGAACAGGCCCAGAATCGAGCCAAGCTGCACATAAGCCGCGATACGCCAGTCGCTCCGGTTCGGGCTGATGATCGCCAATACGAGCGCCAGCACATCCGCCAGCAGGAAATAGCGTTCGTGCATGCGCGGCAGCAATCCTGCCGTGATCAACGGGGCGAGCAGCGCGAGCCGAACCAGCATGACGGGCGTGAAATGGCGCGCGGTTGCGATAAAGCGTGCCAGATAGGCAGCGACCGCGCCGACCGCGGCGACCATCGCCAGCCCGGTAATGTCGTAGGATTGTGCGCCGAGCAGCATGGCGACCATCCAGATATTGGGCGCGTTAAGCGCGATGTCGTGAAATGTATCGGCCTGCCCCGCATAGATTGTCAGCAAATCATAGACGGGCCATCCGGCCAGCCAGGCCGGGACCAGCGTCAACGCATAGATGGCCGGCGTCCATAGCCAGTGGTGCAGCGGGACCCGGCGCGCGATCAGCAGCACCAGAATGAATGGCCCGATCAACACCGCCTGCAGCTTGATGCCGATCGCCAGCCCGCACCAGCCGAGCATCGCCGGGTGCTTGCGATCAATGGCGGCGGCCATCGCCATCAGCAGCGGCGCGGCATACATCGCATCGCTTTGCCCAAGCAGGGCAGCATTCAGGATCAGCGTGGGCAAGGCGAGCAGGCAGATGGCGAGGCGCTTGGCGTCATCGACCTTTAGACGGACGAGCAAATGCCACATTGCCGCTGCCGCCGCGACATTACCAAGTACGCCAACGACCTTGATGATAAAGCCGTCGGCGATCACCCCCTTTAGCGGCGTCGCCAGCGCGAGCAGATAGAGATAGGGTGGGTTATAGGCACCAAATGGGTGCGCGAAGGCGGCAATCGGCCCGGTATCGACGATATGATTGAACCACGGAATGTAATCGTTGATGACGTCGGTGGTGAAGATCGGCAGCAACATGGCATGCCACCAGACCGCAATGATCATGATGCCAGCGAAGATCGCTGCGCGAAGGCGGGCTTGGGGCGGGCGGATATCGCTTTGGAACATGGGGTTCGTCTACCCGAACAGGGTTAGCGCGCGGTAAAGAGCGCAGGATCCGCAATCCGCCAGACTCAATGTTGACCTCCCCCGGTGTGCCGCGTATAGGCGCGCCTGCTTCGCGGGACTCAAAGTCGCGTCGAGGCTGCTTGAACATTGCTGGATACCGTCCAGGACCGCGGAGCTCAAAAGGCTTCCATGAGGTCCTTTTTGTCATTTCCGACCCTGGGCAGGTTTGCCGTTGGGGATCCAGCAAAGTAACCGCCAGCCCCGTCTGGTAACATAAGGTGAAGGGCTTCATGCCGACGATTAACCAGCTGGTCCGCAAGGGCCGCGACCCGCAGAAGGCCAAATCCAAGGTCCCTGCGATGGACCAGAACCCGCAGAAGCGCGGTGTCTGCACGCGCGTTTATACGACGACTCCGAAAAAGCCGAACTCGGCATTGCGCAAGGTGGCCAAGGTTCGCCTGACCAACCAGCGCGAAGTCATCAGC